>NZ_WTLA01000023.1:0-64717 GCF_011378845.1 Pseudoalteromonas sp. Z9A4 | reverse complement strand
TCAGCGAAAGATGACGCTGCAGGCCTACAAATAGCGTCTCGCTTAAATGCACAAGTAAAAGGCCAAGAAGCGGGTTTGTACAACGGCGCGAACGCGATGTCGATGATGCAAACAGCAGAGGGCGCGTTTGATGAGATGACGAACATTGCTTACCGCATGAAAGAGCTTGCGACACAAGGTGCGAGTGATGCAAATGGTACTACTGAGTGGGCTGCGCAAAGTGCAGAGTACGATGCTCTAGCTAAAGAGCTAAGCAGTATTATGACAAATACTTCTTTTGGTGGTACAGCGTTATTGGATAAAGCTACTGGTACGTTCGGTTCAGCCCAAGCAACTGCAAGAACAACTGATGTTACTTTTCAGGTTGGCTCTAGTGCTGCTGAAAAACTGGTTGTTGATATTGATGGTGATTTAGATACTGTTGATACCGCAATTACGGGGTTTGCAACTTCCTTTACTGATGTTGCAACAGCGCAAGCTGAGTTGGCTAAAGTTGATGGCCTAATTGCGGCAGTCGGCACGGCTCGTTCATCACTAGGTGCATCAATGAATCGCCTTGAGCACACAATGACGAACGTAACAAACATGAAAGAAAATACGCAAGCAGCTTCATCTACGTTAATGGATGCTGACTTTGCAGCTGAAACGTCAAACATGACTAAGCAGCAGTTGTTAATGAACTCTGGTATTTCGGTATTGAGTACTGCTAACAGCACAACGCAAATGATTGGTTCATTACTTCGTTAATTAGATACTCTAATTAAAATGAAGTACATTAATGACCGCTACAAACATGGTTTATAGCGGTTATATAAATAAACGCTTTAATTTAAAGTTTTTATTTATATAAAAAACTATTGGGGAATAAAATGAGTTTATCAGCACTAGGTATTGATCCGGCTAATTTGGCTAGTCAATATACACAAATTGAGCGTGCCTCAAAAGATCAGCTTTTAAGTAATAAAAGTAGTGAATTTTCTAGTAAAATAAGTGCAATTGACGGTTTGAAAAGTAACTTGACAAGTTTTCATACGAGTTTAGAAGGCAACTTAGACAGCGACAGTAGTTTTTTAGCAAATTCGGCCACTGTAACAGATGAAGATGTACTAAATATAACAACAAGCAGTGCATCACCTGGCGAGTATGATATTTTTGTTGAGCAATTAGCACAAGCGCACCAAGTCGCATTGAGCTTTGATACCAGTATTCCATTAAGTACCAATGGCGAGCTAAATATTGATTTGGCAGGGGACTCGTTTACTGTTGATTTATCAACACTTGCAGCAGGTGCCTCGTTAAGTGACCTAGCAAGTGCTATAAATTCACATGTTGACAATAAAGGTGCTAAAGCAAGTGTAATTCGCTCAGGTACTGATACATTTTTAGTGATGACGAGTGAAAAATCTGGTGCTGCAAATCAAATTGCAGTTAGTTTTTCACCAGATTCTACAGCTCCGGATGCCAATGGAAGCAATGTAGCTAGCGCTATATCAGGTATTAAAGAACTCACAGCAGCACAAGACTCTATAATAAAGTTAGGTGCAACTTCAGCGATTACAATTACTTCAACAACAAATACATTAGAAGATGTTATTGAAGGGGTAACGTTAAATCTAACAAAAGCGCAGAGTGCTGGTGATAGCCCTGCTCATATCTCGGTTGGCCAAGACCTAGAAAACACTAAAAAAAATATCCAGAGCTTTATTGATGCATTTAATAACTTATCAAGTAGCATAACTACCAACGACAATTTAAAAAGAGATAGCTTAGCAAGTAGTTTAGCTCGCTCATTACGTAACGATTTTCAAGGAACATTTGAAGGTAAAACCCTTTATTCTGTAGGAATTGAGTTTGACCGTAGCGGTAACTTAACAATTAATAGTGACAGATTGGAAGATGCACTTAACTCTGATCCTGAATTACTAACTAAAATGCTAACCGGTGATAATGGGGTTATGTCGAAGTTAGAGAAAAGAATCGAGCCTTACACTAAAAGCTACGGCTTGATGACAGATAAAAAAGATACCCTTCAAGCAAGTTTAGACATTATAACTAGGCAGCAAGCAAGTCATAATTCGTCAATGGAACAAGTATACCAGCGTTATTTATCGCAATTTACACAAATGCAACAGACTATTGCGCAATTAGAATCTACAATGGGTCAATTTGGTTAGGGACTAATTATGTTAGATTTAAATGATGGCTTTTCAGCTTATAAAAGCACATCGGTTGATGCCAAAGCGGCCAGTGCAGATATACATAAACTTGTTTTAATGTTGTTTGATGGTTTTTTAGATGAACTCGAAAGAGTCGCGGGCCATATTAATCAAAAGCGTTATGATAAAAAGGCCGAAAGTATTGAAAAGCTAATGCGTATTTTAGGTGGATTAGAAGCATCTCTGGACCTTGAAAAAGGTGGCGAAGTTGCTCAAAACATGCAAAAGCTTTATGAGCATTGTGGGCAAGCTTTACTTCAAGCAAGTTTGAAAAATGATTTGTCGTTTATTGATTCTACTCGCATTGTGATGACCAACTTACAAGAAGGCTGGCAAGGTTTAGGCACACAAATAGGGTAGAGCACTTGATAAGTAATATTAAACCAGCTGATTTTGCTGGTTTTTTTTTGAGATGTTTATTACAAACGCTTCCTCTGAACTTCCGCTACGGAAGGTTGGCTTCCGCTTTGTGGGGTTTTATACGTTTTTGTTTAATAAAAACAGTACATTAAAGTTGGCTTGTTTTTTGCTTTAATATCGTGTTGTTTATTCATAGGTTTAGTGCTGTTCATGGTTTTATCAAGTAAAGAAACTGAAAAAAAAATAGAGCAGTTACTGACGTACATGGAACAAGCTGTGCAAGACGGTAATTGGTTTAAGGTGAAACAAGCCGATAAAAAAATGCATTCGTTACTTAGCGTATCGCAAACTATGCCATGGTTTAATTCAATAGAGCCACAGCGAAAATTATTAAAAAAACGTTATAAAAATATAATTAATTTAATTGCTAAACAGCAATCGGTAGTTAAAGTGAAAATGCAAAACCATCAAGAAAATAAAGAAGGTATTGCTGCTTACAAGGAATTCTCTGAAGGAAGTAACTTATGAATGTTCAATTAGGCAATGCCGCACCTAAAGCTGAGTTTGAAAGTGTAAATAGTAAAAGAGTTATTGCAAATACTCCAACGTCAGAAGAAGCCGAGGTACAGGGTAAAGAATTTAATGAACACGCTTTAGCTAGTCAAAAAGAAATGGATGAAGGCAACACTATAAATGATGTTGCTGATGACGAGGTTACTGGTGATGAATACGTATCTGCAGAATCAGCTGATGTAGATGAAAAGTCTGAAAGTCATTACTTACTCAATCCAATTCAAAAACAAAAAATCGCCGAGCCTGAAGTTAATTTACAAGGCTTAGCTAATATGGACCAAGGTTTAACTAATGAGTCGTTAACGCAAGATGCATTACTAAGTACTCCCACCAATGAAAGTGCAATAGAACTTCCATTGGCTGAAAACCAAGATGCTCAGGCCAAAATTAACACCTCAACAGGTAATATGGTCTTAAACTCTTTGGAAAATAACAGTATTTCTAGCGAGCTCTACCTTGGTATAAATAGATTAAATTCAAATAATATACATCACTTTACGCCTGAAACATCAAGCTCTATTGCGCAGTCCATTAGTGCTGATTTAAATATGCTTGTTAGTAAGGCTAATGCTTCGAGTGAAATTGCTCAGCCAATGTTAAATAAAGCAATACAAGTGCCTGTTACACAAGGAGAGTTCCGCTCTTTAAGTTCGCAGCCTAATGCTGATAGTGTGACAATTTCAGATATAAGTGATGAACAGCTTGTAGTACGTAAAAACGAATTAGTAAAGCATTCAATTAATGCGCTTTCTAATGGCGCTTTTAGTATTGAAAATCGTGATTTACTAAATAATAAAATGCAGTTCCTTAGTGCAGCTTCTAATAATGTAGCGGTAGTTGATACATTTGAATGGCGACAAGAAAAACTTAAAGGGGGCCCTAATGAATGGGGTCAGCGGTTGCTTAATGTGTTAGGTGACAAGGTTAATCTGCAAATTGGCCAGCAAGTACAACGTGCTCAAATAAGGTTGGATCCTCCTAATTTAGGTCGAATTGAAATTTCAATTAGTGTTGATGGTGATAAAACATCCGTTAATTTGGTGACCAGTAACCCACAAGTAAGAGACGCTATTGCTCAAACATTAGATCAGTTAAAGCAAACGCTTTCTCAAAATGGCAGTGTTTCAGTTGATTTAAGTTTTAGTGATAAGCAGCAAGAGCAAAATAATAACTCTGATGATGAAAGGGTGGCTGAGAACTTTTCATTTACAGATAACTCTGAAATAGACGCTACAGAACAGTCAAAAACATCGTCTGATTGGTTAAATAGATTAGTATAATTAATATTGATTAAAGTGAGATAAATGTGAAAAAAATATTGTTAGGAATTGGCGCTTTAATTTTGATTGCGGGCGCTTTTTTTGCCGGTAAATTACTCGATAGTAGTCCTAAAGTTGATGACAGTGCTGATACTGTAACTACCCAAGTGTCAGAATCTCAGTACCATGAAATGGAACGCTTTATAATTAGTGTATCTGATGATAGTTATGCACGGTATTTAGTTTTAGATTTAGTACTGGTTATCCCTCCAAGTATTGACAATAAATTAGATGCAGAAAAAGTAACACCATTATTGCGTAATGTATTAGTAAAGCAGTTTGCTAATATGAGTCATGCTGATGTTAAGGTTTTATTTAAAGATATAGATGCAGTGCAAAAAACGTTATTAGAGGAATTTAATATGGTTTTAAAAAGTAAGATATCTTTAAAACTAGAAAATGTACTCGTTACCAATGTATTTATTCAGTAAGGTGCATTAAGCATGTTACTGAATGAAGAGTGGGGTGAGATTGAATCAGACTCGTTTGTAACGCTTTCACCGGCAAAAGAAACTGAGTTATTAGCTCAGTATTCTTATTTAGTTAAACGAGCTGCTGCGCATATGCGAACACAAGTTGGTGTGCTTGTTGATAACGATGATATTCAGCAAATTGGTTTAGTCGCATTACTTACTTCACTTAGGCGCTATGGTCGAGATATAGATGAAAAGTTTACGGCTTTTGCGTTTAAGCGAATTCGTGGGGCAATGCTTGATGAGTTTAGGCGCTTAGACTGGAGACCTAGACAGTTAAGGCAACAGTCTCATAAATTACGAGATATGACGCGTACCTTAAGAAAAGAATATGGCCGTGAAGCGACAGATAGCGAATTATGTGAAGCACTAAATATTAAGCACGATGAATTAGTGCAATTACAATATAGCGGCCAAGCAGAAACAATTGAGAGCTTGGAGAGTCTACTTGAAGATAATCCTAAATTACCTATAAGTACATCAGACTCTGAAAGCGACAACGATACTGCGTTAATGCTAAAAAAGGTAATGGGTGAGATGAATACTCGCGATAAATTACTTTTACAGTTGTATTACACGCATGAAATGAATATGAAAGAAATAGCGCTAACACTTGAACTTACAGAAGCACGAGTTTGCCAGTTACATAAACGCGCACTCGAAACTCTAACTAGAAAGCTTCAACAAACATAGTATCTGAAGGATAAAGAATGCAAAGAATTATAGGTTTAATTGTTGTACTTGCTGCAGTATTGGGCGGTTTTGCTTTTGCTGGAGGCAATGTTGCTACTATGTGGCAACCTGCTGAGTTTGTAATAATTTTAGGGGCGGGTGTAGGCGCACTTATTGTTGGCAATTCTAAATATGTTTTAACCGAAATGTTAAGTCAGTTAAAATATCAATTTATAAGTGGTAAAGGGAGTAATTCTTCAGAGCTTTATCATGACCTGTTGTTAGTTATTTATTCGCTTTTAGATTTAGCCAGAATTAAAGGTATTAAAGGCCTTGATGAACATGTAGAAAACCCAGAAACAAGTTCTATTTTTCTAGCTTACCCTAAGGTTTATGAGTTTCCTCAACTTGTTACCTTCATTTGTGATAACTTGCGCTTATTTAGCATGGGTAAAATTACATCTCATGATTTTGATGCAATGTTAGAGCAAGAGATTTATACCATTGAAGAGCAAAAATTAAAGCCATCTCATGCATTGGCAGGTATTGCCGAAGCGATGCCTGGTTTTGGTATTTTAGCAGCCGTGGGCGGCATTATTATTACAATGCAACATTTGGATGGGGCATTAAGTGAAATTGGCTACCACGTTGCTGCAGCATTAGTAGGTACATTCATTGGTATATTTGCTTGTTACTGTTTAATTGCTCCTTTAGCTTCTGCAATGGAGCAATATGTAAAAAAACAAATGGCCATGCTTGAGTGTGTAAGGGCAATGCTTGTAGCTCACGCTAAAGGGCATGTTCCTATCGTGGCTACTGACTCGGGTAGAAAATTAATAAATGAAGAAGTTAAGCCTACTTTTACCACTATGGAAGAGTGGATAAATAATAAGGCTGCATAGTTATGGAAAAAACTAATGAAATAATAATAAAAAAAGGACGCAGAAAAGTAAAGCATGCAGCGCATGGCGGTGCTTGGAAAGTTGCTTTTGCCGACTTTACATTAGCTATGATGGCCTTTTTTATGGTGTTGTGGATTATGGCTATTACGAATGAATCTGAGCGTGTTGAAATAGCTCATTATATGAGGACTCATTCAGTGTTTGATGGTGGGCCTGCTATTTTTGACCCTCAAAACAGTCCTTTTCCTGTTGATTTAGGCGGTTCGCCGTCAGTAATAAAACACTTAGAATCAGGAGATGTACCTCCGGACTCTCCTAAACCAGGAATGAGTGAATTTTTACAAGTTCCCAAGGGCGATATAGACCCTAAAGCAGGTAAAGGTGATAAACTTAACTCGGTGATTGATAGCGACTTTAAAGCGTCGTCTGAGCTAAGTTTATTATTGAAAAGCTTTCAAGATTTATCGAAAGAAGATTTGTTAAAAAATAACTTATTAGTGGAAGAGGTCCCATCGGGATTGAGGGTCATTATTAGAGATAATGATAGTCATAAAATGTTTGAACGTTCTAAAAATGATATGACACCTTTTTTTGAAGATTTATTTTTACATCTTGGTGGGTTATTTCGTGATATTGACAATAAAATAATTATTTCAGGACACAGTGACGCAAGTGCTTTTAAAGATGGCAGCTCAAGAAACTGGGACCTATCTGGTGAAAGAGCGCAGCAAGCAAGGAAAATAATGACTGCAGGAGGGATGCCCACTAAAAGTGTATTACAAGTAAATGCATTTTCTTCAAATCGTCCCCTCAATAAAGATAACCTATTAGCTAGTGAGAACCGACGAGTAGAGTTGTTGATTTTAACTAAAGATGCAGAAGAAAAGCTTAATGCATTATTTAATGACAACAACATTGAGAGTCCTGTAAATAAATCAGTTAAAGCAGCTACTGCTAATAAACCTGTATTACGCCTAGAAGGTGGTTATGAGTAGCCAAATTGAAACAAAACGCAATTATAAACGTTGGAATTTAAATCCTAAAGACAACTATGAACCAGAAGCTATTCAACGAGGTGGAGTTGGTGTCCAGTTATTACGCAATTTTTTCATTGATATTTCGATTTGCCATGCAGTTGCCAAAGATATAAGTGTTGGTGGAGTAGGTATATTAGTACCCGCAGAAAAGACAATACCCAATACACTTACTGTTGTATTCGATGAATATAGCCGATTAGCGGGAAAGGTGATGTACCGCCGCCAAGTTAATGAGAAGCTAATGTTTTTAGGGGTTGAATGGACATCTAAAAATGAATCAAAACGAAGCGCTATTGTGAAAAGATTACAGCAACAAGCTCAGTATAGAAAAGAGCAAGGAAAGAAATGATGAAACTAAACTGGGGAAAGCTTTTGTATGCATAAAAAGTCAAATGTTAGGCCTAAGTTAATTAAAGCTAAAGATGCAGGGAGCTTTACCGCTTTTCCTCTTACAATAGAGCAGCGTACTTTAGATCATGCAATAAAAAAAGCTGATGAAATAAAAGTTAATATGCGAAAAGTTTTCGAGCTAGAACTCGCCCAACTTTTCAACGATACGCGGTTTGATATTGATATTACCCAATGTAGTAAAGGTGTAATTGAAAGCTGGTTTAAAGAGTCGCCACGTATTTTTATTGAATGCCCTTTATTTGTTCCTGATGAGGACTCAGCTTACTTAGCGCTTGACTATAAAAGCGCTCATAAGACGGCAGATTTATGTCTTGGTGGGCAGTTTAATAGCTTAAATCCTTCAGCTGATGAGTCAGTTGAGCTTCCTGCTGAGTTGAGCTCTACAGAAAATAGAATTTGTTGCCGCTTATTGCAAAGGCAAGTTCAGGGGCTGCAGAAATTACTATTTAGAGAGCGCTCAGCTTTACTAGGCGAAGTGCAAAAATATGAAAAACACCCAAACCCATTAAACTATATAGCTTTTAAAGTTCGTTTTATTTTAGAAAACGAAGTTATCAGCTGGTTTCTTTGGTTGCCTATATCTTTTTTTAGTGAAAATAAACAGAATATTAAAGATAAAAGTACTTCACCTGAAAACATATCAATGAACGCTTGGCCACAGTTTTCTGTACAAGGAAAAATTGAGATGGCAAACAAGAAAGTAACTCTTAAGCAATTAAAGAAATGTATGGATGGAGAACTTTTGCCTATAGAGCTCAATGAACTTGCATTGTTTAAATTAGGTAAGAAAAATATATTTAAAGGTCAAGTGGTAGAGCAAGACTCAGGCTTAGCATTTCAAATAACAGAATTAACAAATAAAGAAACGAGTAATATAAATTATGAATGAAAATCTTGATAGTGCCTTAGCTGGCTTAGACTTAGATGGAATGGATGAGTTTGAAAATAAATCAGTTGCGCAAGGTAATGCTGAAAATATGTCATTTTTCCAAGATGTTCCTTTATTAGTTACTTTAGAAGTTGCTAGCACAGAAATTACACTGGGTGAGTTAAGCCAAGCTAAAGACGGTGATGTTTTGCGACTTGACAAAGTTGCTGGCGAGCCTTTAGATGTTAAAGTTAATGGGGTTTTCTTTGCTAAAGCTGAAGTTATTATGGCTGAAGGCAAGTATGCGCTTAAATTTATAAAAGAAGATGCTCCTGAGCAAGAGGAAGCATAAGAAATGAATAAAAGCGTAATTTTTAAGACTGGTTTACTTTTAATCTTACTTTTAATACCAGGCTGGTTAAATGCCGAAGAACTTACGCTATTTTCTTTAAAAGATACTGCGCAAGGCCAAGACTATAACGTTAAGTTGCAGATTTTGTTACTTATGACGGTATTGAGCTTGATCCCTGCTTTATTGATGGTACTTACTTCATTTACTCGAATTATTATTGTATTAGCAATTTTAAGACAAGCTATGGGGCTTCAACAAAGTCCGCCGAATAAGATTCTAATTGGAATATCGTTAATGTTGACGATGTTAATAATGAGACCTGTTTGGCAAGATATGTATCAAAATGCGTATAAGCCATTTCAAGCTGAAACTATTGGCTTAGAAGAAGCACTAGCGAGGGCTGAAAAACCACTTCGTACTTTTATGTTAAGACAAACTAGAGAAAGCGAACTTAGACAGGTTTTATTAATTGCAAACGAACCAACAACATTAACTGCCCAAGAGATCCCTTTTGAAGTATTAATGCCAGCGTTTGTACTTAGTGAGTTAACAACAGCCTTTCAAATAGGTTTTATGTTATTTATTCCTTTTTTGATCATTGATTTAGTTGTAAGTAGTGTGTTGATGTCAATGGGTATGATGATGTTGTCACCCTTAATCATAAGTTTACCTTTTAAACTTATGGTGTTTGTTTTAGCGGATGGTTGGTCAATGGTTGCAGGTACGCTAGCCGCCACCTTTGGTATGTCGCCATGAGTCCAGAAATGGCTGTAGAGCTTATTGCTTCTGCAGTTTATACAATTATTAAATTGATTTTAGTTTTAATTGTACCGGGGCTGATTTTAGGTATTGTTGTAGCAATAATACAAGGTGCGACCTCTATACAAGAACAAACACTGACTTTTTTACCAAGAATGTTACTAACTCTATTAATGGTAGTTTTTGCAGGGCACTGGATGCTTCAAATACTTGTTGATTGGTTTGATAAACTCAAATTTATGATTCCCGGAGTCTTCGGGTGAGTTCGTTAATATCGCTTACTGCGGGTGATTTAGTTAGTTGGATAGGCATGGTATGGTGGCCTTTTGTGCGCTTTTCTGCACTATTATGGTCCATGCCTGTTTTTGATAATCCAGCAGTGACGCCGCGCTCACGAATACTCCTTTCGATGATGCTTGCTTTTTTGGTTGCTCCACAATTACCCCTTGCCCCCGCAGTTGATATATTTTCTTTGGATGCTGTTATTTTAACAGCGGAACAAATTATTTTTGGCGTAATGATGGGGCTTTCACTGCGAATGCTATTTGAGGTTATGGCGATCATTGGGCTTATATTATCAATGCAGATGGGCTTATCTATGGCATTGGTGATGGACCCAGGAAGTGGAAACCAGGTTGCATTACTAGGGCAGTTATTTTGGATTATGGGGGCATTATTATTTTTTGCTGTCGATGGTCACTTAATTACTCTAAATGTAATGGTCGAAAGCTTTAATGTTTTCCCAATTGGGAGGAGCATTTATGAATTTAATATCCAGTCAATAGTAATGCTATTTAGTTGGATGTTCTCCTCTGCATTGCTTCTTTCGCTACCCGGTATTATAGCCATGTTATTGGTCAACCTTACATTTGGTGTTGCTAGTAGAGCGGCCCCGTCACTTAATATATTTGTATTGGGTTTTCCTATGTCCCTTTTGATGGGATTTTTTTGTGTGTTTATGACGTTAGAATATATGGGAAGTGCTTTCTCTTCCTTGGCGTATCATGTACTCACTGTTTTTTCACAAGCGATGCAATAATTTATGTCTGAAAATAGCTCCCAAGAAAAAACAGAACAACCCACAGAGAAAAGGTTAAAAAAGGCCAAAGAAGATGGTCAGGTAGCTCGTTCTAAAGAGCTGAATACGGCCATACTGTTGATGGTTGGTATTTCAGGTTTACTCTGGTTTTCAAATTTATTTTATACATTATTTGTAAATTTGATGAATACGAGTATGCAGCTCGATCACAATATTATAAATAATACTAAAATGATGCCTATTGCCATGGGTAGGGCTGTAATGGATATGATCTCAACTTTAACACCATTTTTGTTTTTATTATTTTTAGCTATGTGGATTACAGGGATTTTGCCGGGCGGCTTCGTTTTTTCAATGAAATCAGTATCCCCTAAGTTTAGTAAGCTAAACCCGTTAAAAGGTTTAGGTAAAATGTTTGGGACACAGTCATTAGTAGAACTGGTTAAATCTATTCTAAAAATCAGCTTATTAGCGATTTGTTTATATGTATTTTTAACCAAACTATGGGGGCAACTAATGTTTTTGCAAAGCTTAGACATTAAAGTCGCTATAGGACAAGGTATTGAATTACTCTTTTTGTCATTAATGGTTACAGTGACATTATTGTTATTTATTGCCGTAATTGATGTTCCTTTTCAGCAACATCAAATCTCTAAAAAAATAAAAATGACGCATCAAGAAGTAAAAGAAGAGAGGAAGTCTTCTGATGGTAGTCCAGAAATTAAAAACAAAATAAGACAAATTCAATATCAGCAAGCAAATCGAAAAATTGAAGAACGAGTTCCTACTGCCGATGTGATTGTTACTAATCCAACTCATTATGCTGTTGCAATTAAATATAGTGAAGGAGCAGCTAAAGCTCCTTATGTTGTTGCAAAAGGAGTTGATGAAATGGCATTACGCATTAGAGAGGTAGGACGTCAAAATAATAAAGAAATCATAGAGCTTCCGGCTCTTGCTCGGGCGATATATTTTTCTACCAGAATTGACCAAGAAGTTCCAAATGGTTTATATACAGCTGTAGCGTACGTTTTAACTTATGTTATGCAGCTAAAGGCTTATAAGCAAGGTCGTGGGCAGCCTCCGGCCCCATTACCTGAATTAAAAATCCCTAAAAATTTACAAAAATCTTAGATGTTGGAGTCTTAATTTGAACTGGCGCAGTTTTACTCGGCCTTATACAGCCATTCCTTTAATACTTTTGGCTATACTATCAATGGTTATTTTACCATTGCCAGCATGGCTATTAGATGCATTATTTACATTCAATATTGTTCTATCAGTTATTGTTCTTCTGGTAGCCGTATCCTCAAAGAAACCATTAGATTTCTCTGTATTCCCTACTATTTTACTTGTTGCCACCCTAATGAGGCTAACCTTAAACATAGCCTCAACTCGAGTTGTGTTATTACATGGACATGAAGGTTCTGACGTAGCTGGCCGGGTTATTCAAGCTTTTGGTGAAGTTGTAATAGGTGGCAATTATGTTGTTGGTATTGTTGTTTTTATTATATTAATGGTAATTAACTTTGTAGTAATAACAAAAGGTGGAGAACGAATATCTGAAGTTGCAGCTCGCTTTACATTAGATGCAATGCCAGGTAAACAAATGGCAATAGATGCAGATTTAAATGCAGGTTTAATAGGTCCAGAGCAAGCAAAAGAAAGACGAGCAACAATTGCCCAAGAGGCCGATTTTTACGGATCTATGGATGGTGCGTCAAAGTTTGTTCGAGGAGATGCTATTGCAGGCTTAATCATCCTAGTAATTAATTTACTGGGTGGTGTTTCTATTGGTGCATTCCAGCATGGTCTTAGTTTAGCTGAAGCTTTTCAGCGCTTTGCATTACTTACTATTGGTGATGGCCTTGTAGCACAAATTCCTTCACTTTTACTTGCTGTAGCGGCGGCTATCATTGTTACGCGAATGAACGATGAAGGGGATATGAGTGAAACAGTTGGTAAACAACTGCTTGCATCTCCACGAGTTATTTTTACCGCAGCTTTAATTATGGTAGTCCTGGGCATTGTACCAGGCATGCCTACTGTGGCGTTTTTGGGTTTTGCAATTCCCTTACTCTACGTTTCTTGGCGATTACAAAGGTCACTCCCCACAACAGATCTGCTCGAAGCTGAACAAATAACTGACTCTATTTTAAGTGAGCAGCAAGCTAGCTTAGAGTGGGGAGATATTTCTCATGTCGATAAATTGTCAGTGGAGTTAGGGTTCAGGCTTGTTTATTTAGCTGATAAAAATAAAGGCGAGGAACTGGTTAAAACTCTGCGAGGTGTAAGAAAAAACCTGTCAGAGCAATTAGGGTTTTTATTACCTGAAATCCGAATTAAAGATAATTTAAAGCTAAATCCTCAAGAATATAAAGTTAATCTAACAGGCGTTCCCGTTGCAAACGGTTTTTTAAATGCCAAAGAACTACTCGCTTTAAACACCGGAGATGTTTATGGAACTCTAGACGGAGAAATTACAACCGATCCGGCTTACGGACTAGAAGCAGTTTGGATTAAAGACGATAGCAAAGCTAAAGCTTTAAATATGGGTTATTCAGTTGTAGATCTTGGTACGGTAATTGCTACTCATACTGGTAAGATTATTAAAGAACACTTAGATGAGCTGTTTAGTTACGAAGATGTTCAGAGATTAAATGATAGATTGAAAGAAATTTCACCTAGTCTGGCTGAAACTTTTGAAAAATCATTATCGACTAACTTACAGCTGAAAGTTATTCGGTTATTACTGCGAGAACATATTAGTATCAAAGACATTGTAACTATAGCAGGAACTTTAATTGATAGTGTTGAAGTAACAAAAGACCCTATTTTATTGGTTTCTGATGTTCGTTGCGCATTACAAAATGTATTAGTAAAACAGGTGATGGGTAATAAAGAAGAGCTTGCCGCTTACAGTCTTGATGAAAAGCTTGAAAGTACAATGCAAAGTTCACTAGATCAAGCGATGCAGGCAGGAAAAGTGGCATTAGATAGCTTTCCTGTTGATCCTAATTTATTAGGGCAATTTCAACGGATGATGCCCTTACTTGTTGATGACATGAAAACAAGGGGGGTGACTCCCGTTTTAATCGTTATTCCTCAGTTGAGGCCTTTGCTTGCTCGGTATGCAAAGAGTTTTACAAAAGGTGGCTTAGTTGTTCTTTCTTATAACGAAATTCCAGACTTTGTGAGAGTTAATGTTCTCGGGTCATTAGGTTAATCTCGTTTATTAGTTATGCTGAATAAGTGATGAACTAAATGCAATTATAGTTGCATTTGGTTCTAATTAACTATAACCTTGAAAATAAAGTAGTCCATATGGGTTACTTTTCATGTTGTGAATTATCACTTTTTAAAAAATAAAAGTAATAAAAGTAAAGTTAAAGTAAATTAAATGGCAAGCTTCACGAAAGTGTAGGACGCAAAGCTACCAGTCTAAGGGATAACTAAGATCGTGAGGCTACATTAACTTAGCGACATCGTTTAATACTATAAATGTATTTTTATACATTTCGCTGTTTATATTAAATAGGACCTAGTTGGTCTATTCAAGGTTGTATGGAATACTCATGAGTTATATTTTCACATCAATTAAACTTTTAGTTTGTTGTCTGTTTTTAATTTTTACAATTAATGATGCAACAGCAAAAGAACAGGTTTTTACTCAAGCTTATGAAAAAGGTTTATGGTCTACACAAGAAAGTTCTTTTTCTTGTCGGTTGAGTCAAAATTTTGACAGCTACGCATCGTTAGAAATTATTCGCGTTCCTGCAGAACCCCAAAAATTAGTTCTTAAATGGCTAATACCAGATAAAACTGTAACTGATGTTCAAGTCCACTCTAAGAAAGCTGATTGGCAGTCGAAAAGTATTTCCCCTCCGCAACTTAATTTATTCACTTCGGATATTGCAAATAATACAGCTACATTTGATATTAATGAAAGCACCTTACTAAGAGTAATAAAACAAGGTGGTTGGCTTGATAGTATTATAGGTTTTGGAGATGAACAATTACGCCTGACATTTACAAACATTTTCAGTAGTGATGTTATTAAGCAATATCAACATTGTTTAACTAATCTATCTCCTTTGTCATGGAAGCAGGCAAGAGATCATGAAATTCACTTTAAAACAGGTAAACGTACGGTTTATCAACAGGACGATTTAGACTTTTTGAAAGATCTTGTCCGTTATGTTTCGCTAGATAAAGGTGTAACTAAAGTCATGGTTGATGGGCACACTGATAATGTAGGTTCTCCTTTAGCAAATCGTCTGCTTTCGAAAGAAAGGGCAGATGATGTAGCTTCAAGATTAGTCGAATTTGGTTTGCCTAAAGGTATGTTAGAAGTGCGAGCTCATGGTCAACGTTATCCTATTGTCGAAAATTCAGAAAAAGGACTAGCGTCCAATCGTCGTGTTTTGATTCGTTTGTTTCGACATTCAAATTAATGTGTTTTGTAGGGGATAAAATGAGCCAAAAGTACCTTTTATGGATAAGTGAACAGCAGCCGGATATTGAGTTTATAGAAATAGTTATATCTGAAAACTTCAAATTTTTGCATACCAATTCTATTGCTGAAGCAGTAAGCCATTGTATTAGTATTAAACCAGAGCTTATTTTTGTTGATGCGGATATTAAAAACATTGAATTAGTTGAATTAATTAAGCTTATCCGCAAAACGTGTCCGATTACTCAAGTAGTCTCACTTGTTGATTCTTCGCAGAGTCAAATTGCGTCAAAGACTATAAATATTGGTGGCGCAGTTGATTATTTATTAAAGCCTTTTTTTGAGCAACAGCTAAAAAATACTATTCGTAATGCTAATTCAATGAAGAACGGCGTTGAAGATTTAATTGCTGTATCGACTAAGTCACAGCAAGTTTTGCGCTTAGCTAACCGGGCTGCACAAACATCAGCAAGTGTGTTAATTAGCGGGGAATCAGGCACGGGTAAGGAAAAGTTAGCTCATTTCATTCATAAAGCTTCTGAACGTAAAGATAAACCTTTTGTAGCGGTCAATTGTGCTGCAATACCTGAAAATATGCTTGAGGCAATATTATTTGGACATAATAAAGGCGCATTTACAGGAGCCGTTAACTCCCAAGAAGGTAAGTTTGAACTTGCAAATGGAGGAACAATATTACTTGATGAAATAACTGAGCTACCACTTGATTTACAGGCGAAGTTACTGCGTGTTTTACAAGAACGTGAAGTTGAAAGATTAGGTAGTCATCAAAAAATCAATCTAGATATACGGATTATTGCTGCTTCTAATAAAGTACTAAGAGAGCAAGTAGAAAAAGGGTATTTCAGAGAAGATTTATTTTATCGATTAGATGTATTGCCACTTAGTTGGCCAGCACTTCGTGATAGAACAGATGATATTTTACCTTTGGCTCATTATTTCATTAAGAAATACGGTTCATCTGAGTATCATATTAGTAAACAAGCTGAAGACCTTATGCTTTGTTACAACTGGCCTGGAAACGTACGAGAGCTTGAAAATGTTATGCAAAGAGCGCTTGTTATGGCTCGTGGTGCAGAGATTCAATCTGATGATCTCAATCTGCCTAACTGTTTACCTGCGGCAGCTACCTTTTGCTCATCTCAATTGAAAGAAAATAAGAAACAAGCTGAATTTGATTATATTTATAGTTTACTAAGTCGCTTTAAAGGACATAGAACTCAAACAGCTGAAGCGCTTGGAGTGAGTACTCGAGCATTAAGATACAAACTTGCCGCTATGCGTGAATACGGCATTGATATAGATGCAATAGCATAATTTAAAGGAAACCCTAATGTCCCCAATTGAAAGTCAACGATTGATGCTTGGTAAAATGATGGAAATGCAGCAGTTAGCTGCATCTGATCGAATTGAGCCTAATATAATTCCTAATGAAAATGTAAATATAGGTGAAGATTTTAAGTATGTAGTTCGTTCCATAAATGAACAGCAAAATATTGCTGGAGATATGATGAAAGCCGTTGATACGGGACAAAGTGAAGATGTTGTTGGTGCTATGATCGCAAGTCAAAAAGCAAGCTTAAGCTTTTCGATGCTTATGGAAATGCGAAATAAAGTGCTCAATGGTATTGATGATGTAATGCGAATGTCACTCTAGAGGCTGATGATGAAGGGCGAATTAACTAAAGTTCCAGAATTAGATAACAACGACATGAAGCTAAAAGAAAAAGTCGTGAACTTCTCTAATAAATTAAACTTCAATGCTGGTAGTGATAGAAGTATTGCAACAATAGCATTATTAGCAACGCTTGTAGCAGCGACAATCGTATTAATATTATGGACATCAGCAAAAAATTACGTACCTCTTTACGGTAACCAAGAGAGTTATGATAAAGCTAATATTCTTGAGATTTTAGATACTGAAGAAATAACATTTCGAATTGATACCGATAGCGGCAATATTTTAGTTCCACAAGAAAAGTTGGCTGATGCAAGAATTACTCTTGCTGCAAGAGGTATAAAAGCTTCTATGCCAGAAGGTATGGAAAACATTAGTGATAAAGTTTCAATGGGAACTAGTCAGTTTATAGAATCAATGCAGTATCAGCATGCATTAGAGGGGGAACTCGCTCGAACAATCATTAATATGCAAGGTGTCCGAAACGCTAGAATACATTTGGCCGTCCCTAAACGTAGTCTATTTGTCGGTCGTACCGAACAAAAAACTGCAGCGTCTGTGATGGTTGATTTGGCACCGGGGCATGAGTTAAAACCTGGTCAAGTCGAAGCTATTATTGCCTTAGTTATTGGCAGTGTTCCTGGTTTAGAACCTAAATCCGTTTCTGTAGTAGACCAACGAGGTGAACTATTAAGTGGAGATTTATTTGATAACACTCCAGTTGGTAAAGAAACAGATAAAAAGTTAGCATTTACGCAGAAGGTTGAGCGAAATATTGAGCAAAGAGCATCAATAATGTTGTTGCCTATATTGGGTGAGAATAACTTTAGAATTCAAGTTTCCACAGATGTAGATTTTAGTGTAGTAGAGGAAACAAAAGAGCTCGTCGATCCTCAAAATGTGTTAAAACAAGAATTTGTAAAGTCAGATACTACCTTAGACCAATTTGCAGCTGGTATTCCTGGCTCTCTGGCAAATGAGCCTCCTGTGCCAAATGCGCAAGTAGAGGGAGAGGATAATGAGCGAACTTCACAAAGAAGTGAGAGTAATCGACAATTTGAAAATGGACGTTCTGTTACTCATACACAATTTGAAGTAGGTCGAGTTAAATCGATGAGCTTGTCTGTACTTATTAATGAAGGTGCATCTCTAGAAGATGCAGGTTGGACAGATGAACGTTTAGCATCATTAGGTGAAATGGTTAAAAAGGCTACTGGTTATAACGAGGCTAGAGGGGATCAGTTTAATATAACTAGCTTTGCGTTTGTGCAAGAAAAAGTATTAGCCCCTGGTGAAGGGCTTGAATGGTGGCAAATGCCGGAATTCAGAGAATATGCTCGCTATATTTTCGGTACATTAATTAGTATTTTACTTATTCTATTTGGTGTTCGTCCTTTAGTTAACCACTTGATTAAAGGAAAGAGTGCATCTGAATTAGCAGCGTCAACTCAAGACTCAAATAATGTTAGACCTAACGATGTTACAGACAGACAAAGTACTCCACTAGATGATGCAATTAGCTCTAGTGCAAAAGTAAATAGTTTAGGCTCAAAAGATGCAAGCGTTGAACACTCGGCAATATCACTTCCTCAAATAGGTAATGATTTTGAAGAGCAGATTGCTCACATGCAGCTTTTAGCGAGTAGAGAGACAGAGCGTGTAACATCAGTGATAAAATATTGGGTAGAGCAAGGGGTTGAAATTGAATCAAGAAAAGCTTGATAAGGTAACACCGTTACCGGCATTAGACAGAGCTGCAATTTTATTGTTAAGCATGGGCGAAGAAAATGCAGCCAGTGTTATTCGCAAGCTAGGTCGCAGGGAAGTTCAGGCTATCTCAGAAAGAATGGCTAAAATTTCTAACGTTACTCAAAAAGAAGTTGCCTCTACCTTAGGTGAGTTTTTTGATTGCTACCGAAATGAAAGTGGTGTTAATGGCGCATCTAGAGCTTATCTAGAAAAAGCATTAGATAAAGCTGTAGGTAGGAAATTAGCAAAAACAATGCTTGATGATATTTATGGTGGAGCTATGAACGATGATTTACGTCGTCTAGAGTGGATCCCTCCTGAGCTTATTGTTCGTTTTCTTGAACAAGAGCATGTACAAATGCAGGCTTTATTTTTAGCTTTTTTACCGCCAGAGCAAGCATCTGCCATTATCGCTTTATTCCCTGAATCGAAGCATGACGATTTACTTTATAGGATTGCCAGCTTAAGGGAAGTTAGCGAGCATGTAATTGATGATGTTCGTTTAACTCTAGAGGCATGTATTGAATTCGTTGGGCGCCAAGTTGGAGCTCAAGTTAACGGCGTAGATAAAGCTGTTGAAATTATGAATCGTTATAACGGTAATAAGAGTCAAATTATCGAAATGATGAAAAAGCACAACAGTACTGTTGCTGACGAAGTTCAAGAGAAAATGTATGACTTCGATAGTTTGGCGAAACAAACAGATGAGACATTAACTCAGTTGTTAAATGATATTCCGGATGAGTTATGGGTTATGTCACTAAAAGGTGCTGAGAGTGAGCTTCTTGAGAGAGTTTTAGGTTCATTACCTAAGCGACTGGCTCAAGTTTACCAGCAGCAGATTGAAGGTTTGACATCTCAGCCTGTAAGCAAAGTTAGAGCAGCCCGAAAAGAGATCATGTCAATAGTAAGAGATATGACTAAGCGAGGGGAAATAGAATACCGCTTGTATCAAGAAGAAACAGCAGGATAATTATGACTGAAACATTTCGTTTTCCTGTTTTAAACAAAATAGAGCAGCAAAAAAACCTCCATGAGCGTTTGGAAGCTGCTGAACGTGCGGGTTGGCAAAGTGGATATGAAAAAGGGCTCGAGCAAGGCGCGTTAGATAAGCAAAATAATTTGGAACAACAAGTTGAGACTAAGGTTGAAACCTCGGTCAATGAACGCCTAGAGTCTGAAAAAAAAATATTAGTAGATCATTTTAATGTGATTTTTGAAAAAACTAATAACGAACTATTGGCACTTTCTACTGATTTAAAAAATGACATTACTCAAATAATTACTAAGCTGGCTGAGTTTGTCATTGATAATGAGCTTAAAATACAGCCTGAAATAAGGTTGGGATTAGTAGAAAAAGCGATAGAACTTCTTTCAGATAGAGATGTTGTCACAAAGATCATTTTTTCTTCAGCGGATAAAGAATGGTTAGATTCAGCTGTATTAAAAAACTTTGCAATACCGATTCAATTTGATGATGAACTTATCTCTGGAGACGTTGAGTTAATTGCTGAACAACAAACACATAGTTTTTCTTTTTCTCAGCGTTTACAAAGTTTGCTCGATACTATTATCCCTGAAATATTAAGAAATGATTCAGATGAACAGTGATTTAAATTCCCGTTTAAAATCAGCCTTAAATATACTCACAGCACCCCCTTTGATTCAAAGCTATGGTCGCCTCATTCGAGTTAATGGTTTAACTTTAACTGCCACAGGCGGCCAATTTGCTATTGGTGAAAAGTACCAAGTTGAGAGCGTGGATGGGGTTTGGTATGACGCAGAGGTTATTGGTTTTCACCAAGACGAAGCGTACTTGATGCCTTTGAAAAAGGCGCAAAATTTATGCTCTGGGGGGCGAGTACGTCCTGCTGCTAAAGTTTCTACAGTCGCTATTTCTGAAAAGCTACTTGGCCGTGTTGTTGATGCGCAAATGCAACCAATCGACAACTTAGGCGATTTAGATAAAGACGAGACCGTTAATTTATCTAAATTACCGAAAGATTATTCACTAACACCCTTAGAGCGTAAAGGTGTAACCGAGCCTTTAGATGTTGGCATAAGAGCAATAAATAGTTTATTTAGTGTTGGAAAAGGGCAGCGGTTAGGTTTATTTGCAGGCTCTGGTGTTGGTAAAAGTAAGCTTTTAGGTATGATGACACGATATACATCGGCTGATGTTGTTATCGTGAGCCTTGTTGGTGAGCGTGGCTGGGAAGTTAAAGAGTTCATTGAACAAAGTTTAGGTAAAGAAGGCTTAAAAAAGGCGATTGTTATTGCTTCCCCAGCGGATGATTCGCCTTTATTGCGTATTAAAGCTGCAGAATTAAGTCATCGTCTTGCTGCTTTTTTTAGAGATAAAGATTTAAATGTATTGTTGTTAATGGATTCTCTAACGAGGTATGCACAGGCTCAACGTGAGATTGGTTTATCAGTAGGTGAATTACCAGCTTCAAAAGGTTATCCACCTTCAGTATTTAGCAAGCTTACACAACTTGTTGAGAGCTCAGGTAATAGCGAAAAAAGCAAAGGGTCAATGACGGCGATTTATACCGTACTTGCTGAGGGAGATGATCAACAAGATCCAATTGCCGATAATGCTCGCGCAATACTCGACGGCCATATAGTGCTTGATCGAACATTAGCTGAAAAAGGTCATTACCCAGCAATAAATATAGGGGCATCTATTAGCCGTGTTATGCCCAATATTGTTACACCAGAACAACTTGAATACTGCTATAAGTTAAAAAAATTATACAGTCGGTATATGCAAGTGCATGAGCTAATTCCACTGGGTGCTTATCAAGCGGGTAAAGATCCTGAGCTTGATAGTGCTGTTGCACTTTACCCTGAAATTGAATCATTTTTGTGCCAAGGTCTTAATGAAAAAGTAGATTTTGTTCAATCATGCATACAATTAAATGAAGTGATGAGTAAGTTGAATGTTAAATAAGTACCTAGTTATACAAAAAGATAAACTCGATCTTATGCTCGCTAAACAAACTCAATTGCAGTTAAAAAGTTTAGAAGAACAGCAACGTTTAGCTCAACTGCAATTGCATATTAATAGTATGGACAAAAGCAGGCAGATGAAATCAGCTATTAGTTTACAAAACCTATCTGGAATGAAAGGGATCCTTAGTGGTTTGTCTAATCAACAAAGTACACGCTTGAAGGATTCTCAACAGGATGAGCTGCGACAGCAACAAGCTTGTTTAAAGCAAATGACCTTCAATAAAGGAATTGAAGGAATAGTAAAAAATAGAGTTTCGATTAAACAAACCTATGCTAATAAACAAGAAGAGAAAGTATTGGATGAGATGGTTAGCCAAGCTTATATCCGTCAACTTTACAAATAGTTTAGAGTCATTTTATACTAGCTTGTTTTAATTTATTCCCCCTCTACTGATACCTTTTTTTGTTACAATGCCTGCAAAGTAATTTAGAGTAAATAGCTGTGCTGCCGGTTCAAGACATATATCAACAACTCGTTACTACATTGCAAAGTAATCCTATTACGTTATTACAAGCGCCACCTGGTGCGGGTAAATCTACGTGGTTGCCGCTGCAACTAATGCGCGACGGGCATTTTAAACGTATTGTAATGCTAGAGCCACGCCGTTTAGCCGCGCGTAATATTGCCAGTTACTTAGCAAAGTGCCAAAACGAAAGTGTTGGGCAAAGTGTAGGTTTGCGGATTAGGGGCGAGAGTAAAGTAAGCGCTAATACGCGCCTCGAAATAGTCACCGAAGGTATGCTTACACGCATGCTGCAAAACGACCCTGAATTAAGCGATATAGATTTACTGATATTTGATGAATTTCATGAGCGTTCAATTGCAGCCGATACCTCACTTGCCTTTGCGCTCGAGACCCAAAGTGCACTGCGCGAAGATTTAACCATAATGCTTATGTCGGCAACTCTTGATACTGAGCGTTATACAGCGTTTTTTGACTGCCCTGTAATTCAATCGAGCGGTCGTAGCTACCCAATAGACGAAGTATACATACCCATAAAAGATGAAAGCCGCTGGCTTGATGCAATTCCTAGCATAATAAAACAAGCACTTAATGAGCAAACAGGTAGCACATTGGTATTTTTACCTGGGCAATTTGAGATACTACGTGTGCAACAAGCACTGAGCGATCTATCCAGTAACTTTATAGTCGCAACGCTATTTGGCGAGCAAGATAAATCCAATCAGCAAGCCGCTATTGCTCCCGCGCCAAATGGCATGCGCAAAGTAGTGCTTACCACCAATGTAGCCGAAACCAGTTTAACCATTGAAGGTATACGCATTGTAATTGACAGCGGCAAGCGCCGTGCAGCGACCTTTAATTTAAAAACAGGGGTTACTGAGCTCACAACACAAAGTATATCGCGCTCATCTGCTGTGCAGCGTGCAGGGCGTGCAGGGCGAATAGAGCCGGGCATTGTTTATCGAATTGGCTCAAAGCAAACTTTTGAACGACGTAATAGCCACGACAATCCCGAAATACTCACATCAGACATAAGCCAACTTATGCTTGAGGCAAAGCAATGGGGAGCCAGTATTGATGAGCTAACCTTGCTCGATAAGCCCACTGAGCAACAATGCGAGCAGGCAAGTAACCTGCTTAACATGCTAGAAGCTATTGATAGCAAAGGTAAGCTCACACCGCTTGGCAGTAAAATGTTAGGTTTTGGTGCTGATATTCGTTTGGCGCATATGCTACTAAAAGCCCAAATACTTGATGACCAACTCCCTGGTACTTATCGCCTTGCTATTTATTTAGTGGCATTACTTGAGAGCCGAGTAAATAGTCCAAACGAGTTGAGTTTAGCGCTGCATAGCCAACAGCAACGTCCGCATCCGGTATTTAAACAACAGTTAAAATATTGGCAAAGCCGCTTAAAAGTAAAAGACGAAAACAGCGAATTAAATACGCATTATATTAGTTTGCTAGTGGCATTGGCATACCCAGATCGTATTGCTAAAAAACGCGGTAATGGTTACCTACTTGCCAACGGTGCAGGTGCTGAGTTAAATGCCGATTACTGGCACAACGACGATTACTTAGCTATAGCAACCATGGGCGGGCACAAAGGAGGGCGTATATTTGCTGCCACCGCGCTTAACCCATTTGAGTTACAAGAATTTTTACCGCATTTATTTAGTGAACTTACTCGCTGTGAGTTTGACGAAAAATCAGCACGTTTTATTCATCAAGATGAAGTAAAGCTTGGTGCTATAACGCTCACCAGCCAGCCTAGTAAACAAAAATTAGATAAGGGCGAGCGTGCTAAAGCGTGGCTTAGCTTATTTGCTAAACATGGCTTTGCATTATTTAACGAGCAACCTGATGCGCAGCAATTGCTGATACGTATGAGCTTAGCAAGTAATTTAATGCCTGATAAATTCCCACAAATAAATGAGCAACAACTTATTCAAAATGCAGCGCAGTGGCTAGGCGTGTTTTTAGAAGATATTAAAACCCTCACACAGCTTAAAAAGTTTAACTACCTTGAGGCATTACAAAACTGTTTTGATTGGCAACACCAAACAGCTTTAAAAGCACTGTTACCACTGCGCTTAACAGTGCCCAGTGGCTCAAATATAAAAATAGAATACCAACTTGACGGCCCCGCAAAGCTAAGCGTGCGTATGCAAGAAGTTTACGGCTTGACCAGTACGCCTATGCTTGCCAACGGTAAATTGCCACTGCTTATGGAGTTGCTATCGCCGGGTAAACGCTCACTGCAACTTACTCAAGATTTAGCGCACTTTTGGGCTAGCAGTTACCGCGACGTGCAAAAGGAAATGAAAGGCCGCTACCCTAAACATTTTTGGCCAGACGATCCTGCCAACAGCGTTGCAACCAACAGAGTAAAGAGCAAAATGTAGGTGATAATTCACTTAAAACTGATTTTGTTTGATTATTGAACTTACTAATGTAATGTACCTATAAAATATTTTTAGCTACAGGGAATAGTCAATGAGGTTACTTTTAACGTTAGGCTTGGCTCTAGTAACTGCTTTTTCGGCGTATGCTGAAAAGCCACTCGACTTAAACGCGTTTGCGCAGCAGTACCATAAAACAATGACCGCCACACAAGCACCTAACGCAGGTATTAAAGAGCTTGAGGCTTATCTTGCATTGTTAACCGATGATATTGGTAATCAGCATATTCCGTATCAACCGGATGACTTACGTACTCCTGATGGCAAAGAGCAGATGCGCAAAGGTATGAGTTTTTACTTAGGTGCGCACACGTTGTTTGAAAGCACACTGCTTAATACATTTGTGTTTAATGATACAGGCTTTGCTATTCGTTATAAGAGTCATGCAAAGGGCATTCACCCGCAAAGTAAGCAGCCAATAGAATACACCTCCACAATGATGGAAGTGATTGAAATTGAAAACGGCAAGGTGGCGATGATCCGCAAGTATCACGAATAACAAATAAGGATATATATGAAACATTTACTTATCGCACTATCAATATTAATGCTTAGTGCATGCGCTAGTACAAAAAGTGATTTTAGATTTGATGGCTCTACACCTGAGTCAACTCAGGCGGGAGTTAATAAAGTTTTAAAGACATTAAAATCTCAAGATTTAATGCGCTTTATAGGCGCCTTAATTACAATTCAATTTTCTGAGGTGCAAAGCGCAGAAGATGTTTTGGGCGACCCGACCATGATGAACGAAATGAATTACTTTATTATTGGTAAAAAAATTGATGGCTTAAATTATTATGAAGTACTGGATCTTGCGAGTTCATCTTCATCGAAAGTTTCGGTAGCGAAATAGTTTCAGTTTTTTTCTATCTAAAAATATAATTTTACGCCATTGAAGCACTGTACCAATGGCGCTTTTATACAGTAAGGCTATTCATACATAGCTATTTTTTATGGTAGTTAATTTTTGTAAAGCACCCTATACAGCTAAATGCAGAGTATCGGCATGATCTTGGCTTTTATTATAAGAATAGGCGCTACTTTTATGTTACTGCCTGTTAAACCTCTTTCCCGCCATGGCCTTGTGCTAGGTCATCAAGTTCGGCGCAAGTGTAATCAAAACCACTTTCGTCGTATTCGTATGTTACTTTTACACTATCGCCGCCATTAAAAAGTCGTGTTTTTACATCGTTAACCGGCCAATCTTTCAGCTCGTGTAAAAACCGGTTAGCAACTTGTGAAGATTCAAAACAATAGCGAATTTCTGTTTTCATAAATAATAAAGCTCTGGCTGTTTACCCCTGCAGCTAGTGCATTATTAATGGGGCGTTCATGATTCGGTTACAAAAAATAAAGAGTTAAATTGTAAAT
Organism: Pseudoalteromonas sp. Z9A4; assembly: GCF_011378845.1. Taxonomy (NCBI): domain Bacteria; kingdom Pseudomonadati; phylum Pseudomonadota; class Gammaproteobacteria; order Alteromonadales; family Pseudoalteromonadaceae; genus Pseudoalteromonas; species Pseudoalteromonas sp. Z9A4. The sequence goes on along the minus strand of NZ_WTLA01000023.1, from coordinate 38,526 downwards.
TTTGTGTTTCAATAAATGCATCAAACTCGGTACACACTAACGTACTTTAATTAACAAATGATGACGACTTTACATGCATTATAAATTTGCTCTGATCGCAAGCACTGTTTTTATACTAAGCGCTTGCGGTGGTTCAGGCTCAGATGATACGCCAACCGTTAACGGAAATAAAATCCCCATTTTGTCAGTCGCTGATATTCCTAGTGAATTAAGTAAAGGCCAAACAATTGAGCTAACAGCAACAGCCAGTGATAAAGACGGCACTATTACATCGGTTGTATGGCAACAAACGCAAGGGCCTGAACTAATTAGCGGGCCTTTAGAGGCAGTAACCACCTCAGTAACACTGCTAAATGCGCAAAGTTATAAGCCTGTTAATTACGCTTTTTCGGTCACAGCAACCGATAACGAAGGGGCAAGCAGTGTAAAAACGCTGAGCTTTATAGCGCGCAATAATATGGATGAGATTAGCGCCGCACGGTTACTACACCAAGCAACAATGGGGCCTAAGCTTAGTGAAATACAAAACGCACAAGGTTTAAGCGAGCAGCAATGGCTTGATAAACAAATAGCGCTATCTATTAATTATCACCGTGATTATTTAGTAAAGCTAAATGACGATGACGACTTTAAATACATAAGCCGCATAGATGCATGGTGGAAAGCAGTAATGCAAAGTGACGATCAACTTCGTCAACGTGTTGCGTTTGCGTTAAGTGAAATATTAGTGGTGTCGGATGAAAATAGTGCCTTAAGAGGCCAACCTGAGGGCATGATCACTTATTACGATTTATTACTAAAGCATGCCTTTGGTAATTATCGTGACTTACTTGAAGATGTGACGCTTTCGCCTATTATGGGGACTTACTTAAGCCATTTGGGTAACGAAAAAGCAGACGATACACTTAATATTCGCCCAGACGAAAATTACGCACGTGAAGTAATGCAGTTATTTACTATTGGCCTTGAAGAACTAAATCTAGATGGCAGCGCCAAGCTTGATGCACAAGGTAATACTATTGCCACTTACGGACAGGTAGAAATAGAGGGTTTTGCACGCGTATTTACAGGTTGGACGTTTGCCGATAGTGAAACATTTAAGCGTAAAAGTCGTGACTATATTAAGCCAATGGAAGCATTTGACGAGTACCACTCTAGTAAACAAAAAACCTTACTAAACGGTGAGGTTATACCACAAGGTTATGCAGCAGAAGAGTCATTGCAAATAGCCCTCGATAACTTATTTAACCATCAAAATGTTGCGCCGTTTATTAGCAAACAGCTTATTCAGCGATTAATTACGTCAAATCCAACCCCCCAATACGTTGAACGAGTAGCTAATGTATTTATTGATAATGGCGCCGGTGTACGCGGCGATTTAGCGGCTGTAGTAAAGGCTATATATTTAGATGATGAAGCGCGGCATTTTGGCTCAGTGCTTAATTACCAAGGTAAAATTAAAGAGCCTATTTTAAAAACTGTACAGTTTTGGCGAAATCTCGATGCTAAATCGCCAGCGGGTTATTATAAAACATGGAATTTAATAAATAGCTACGGACAAGGACCCATGCAATCGGCTTCGGTATTTAACTTTTTTAGGCCTGATTATCAAACCGCAGCTTTGCGAAATGAAGGTATTGTTGCACCAGAATTACAAATAGCAAACGACGCAACACTGATTGGTACCATGAACGCGCTTTACGCAAGTTTAGTTTGGAGTACCGCAGAAGCGCGCAGTGATTTAAATTCAAATAGTATTTATATTTATGTTCAAGACGACATGAATTTTTTAGAGAAAAACGGTGTTAGCGCGCTATTAGCTCAGTACAACACGTTATATTTTGCAGGCGCAATGAGCAGTGACACGCGCCAAGCGTTACTTGATTTAGATGCCTATTTTAATGAAGAGCAATACCGTGAACGGGTTTCGTATTTATTATATATGATTGCTATTTCACCTGAATTTAACGTGCAGTATTAGGAGCGCATAATGAGCATTAATAGAAGAGAGTTTTTGTCGTTATGTGTAAAAGGCAGTGTATCGGCTGCCGCGTTAACGAGCCTGCAATTACAAGCATTAACTGGAGCGACTAATGCAGTTGAGCTAGGAGATTACAAAGCATTAGTGTGTGTGTATTTATATGGAGGGAATGATTCGTTAAATATGCTAGTTCCGCTTGAAGGCGAACAACGTAGTGTTTACGAGAAAAGTAGGCAGAACCTGGCTGTAGAGAGCCCACTTGAGTTAAGTATTAAAAGCCAGTTTGCCGGTGGAGTCGGTATTCATCCCTCACTTGAACCTATACAAAATGTGTTTGAATCTCAAAATTTAGCATTTATAGGTGGGGTAGGTACTTTACTCGCTCCCACAACATTGAGTGACTATAAAAATAAAACAATAGGTTTGCCTAAGCATTTGTTCTCGCATAACGATCAGCAAGCTGCATGGATGTATGGTCGAGAAAAACAATCACTTAATAGTGGTTGGGGCGCACGACTTTTAGAACGTTTAGAGCTACAAGATGAGTTTGCAGCTAATGTATCACTCGACGGTACTAATTTATGGCAAACGGGAAGTGCTAGCAATGCATTTGCGCTTAACAAAAGTGGCATTAGTAGTATTAACGCGTTTGGAGGGTATCAACCTCGTAGCGAGCACGTAACTTCTATTATGAACCGCTTACTAGGCAATACGAGCCATCCGTTAAGTACAGCTTATGCCAATGGCTTAACAAGTGCGATAAATAACACTCAAGCAATGAACAGCGCGTTAGAAAGCGCGCCTGCACTTATTACCCCATTTAGCGATAATAGTCTTAGTGAGCAATTTGCAGCAGTCGCTAAAACAATTAGCGTACAGGCAAAATTGAGCACTCAGCGCCAAGTGTTTTTTGTTTCCATGGGGGGGTATGATACGCACGATAACCAATTAACAACGCACCCAGCTTTATTAAATACGTTAGCTCAAGGGTTAAGTGAATTTGATAGCGCGATGAAAGAGCTTGATATGGCAGATAAAGTGACTGCGTTTACTATGTCTGATTTTGGTCGCACGTTGACCTCAAATGGCGATGGCACTGACCATGGTTGGGCAGGAAACCAAATAGTAATGGGCGGCGCAGTAAAAGGCGGCAATATATATGGCGAGCTACTAACTCAACATTTGGATGGCCCACAAGATACCGGTGGCGGGCGTTTAATTCCAAGTGTTGCTAATGAGCAGTACTTTGCCACATTGGCTCAGTGGTTTGGTGTGCCAAGCTCTGAACTTGTTGATATTTTTCCAAACTTGAGTAACTTTGATCACACAACATTGGACTTTTTTGTGTAATTAGTCGCTAATAGTAATCTAAAAGCACTTGTTAGTAGTATAAGCTACTGGTTAATAGTGCTTATCTGTTTTAATAATAAAAATCACACACAATATAGGAATCATAAAATGAAAGTTTTAGTGAGCTTAGTTAGTTTAATCGCTTTTTTACTCGTCATACTGCCAGGGCCTTTGTATAAATTTGGTATTGTAGAATTAGGTGTTGCGTTTACGGGGTTTAAATTTGGCGTTTATGCTGGTGGCGCTGCATTGGTGCTACTTATAGTACAAGCGTTATTTATGCGTAAAACGTTAACGCTAAGCAGTGGTGTTATTGCACTTGTATTTTCGGTTGTGGCTATTGCTATGCCACTTAATATGATGAACAAGGCTGAAGGTGTACCGGCAATTCATGACATTTCAACTGATTTAGTTAATCCACCAAAATTTGTAGCAATTGCACCACTACGTGCAAATGCATCTAACCCAGTAGAATACGCGGGTGAAGAAACGGCAGTACAGCAACGCAAAGCATACCCGGAGCTGGTAACGATAAGCTTTGCACAATCTAAAGCCGATTTAATGACAGCAAGCGAACAAGCAGTTAAAAATCTTGGCTTTGCATTGGTAAGTGCAAATACGGCTACAGGTATTGTGGAAGCTACCGATACAACAACGTGGTTTGGTTTTAAAGACGATGTGGTAATTCGTATTAAAGATGAAGGCAGCCAACGTTTTGTTGATATTCGTAGTAAGTCGCGAGTAGGGCGTAGTGATTTAGGAAAAAATGCAGAGCGCATTCATTCAATTATTAATGAATTAAACAGCTTACTTGCAAAATAATTAAATTTAGCTCCCTAGTCCTAACGATTAAGCCCAAACACTGTTTGGGCTTTTTTTGTGCCTATTTTATATTGTCAGGTTCTATTCACAGGCTATGTACTATGCTGTTGATGATTTAAATTTTTAACCACTATGGAGTTATTATGAAAACAGTAGGATATGCAGCAAAAAGCCAAGGTTCTGAATTGACAGAGTTTTCTTTTGAGCGCCGCGATTTACGAAATAACGATGTAGAAATTGAAATTTTATACTGTGGTGTGTGCCATTCAGATTTACACGCCGTACGAAATGATTGGGGTGGCAGTGACTACCCATTAGTACCTGGGCATGAAATTGTTGGTAAAGTTATGTCGGTAGGTAGCGACGTTAAAAAATACAAGCAAGGCGACACGGTTGCTGTTGGTTGTATGGTTGATTCGTGCCAAAGCTGCGATCAATGTGATAACGATGAAGAGCAATTTTGCCGCGAAGGTATGATTGGTACTTACGCAGGCAAAGACCGCATTAGTGGTGAAATGACCCAAGGTGGGTATTCTAAACATGTTGTTGTACGCGAAGAATTCGTACTTTCCGTACCAGAAAATTTAGACCTTTCTCGCGTAGCACCGCTACTTTGTGCAGGTATTACTACTTACTCGCCACTTCATAAATGGGGCGTAAAAAAAGGTAGCCGTGTTGGTGTTGTTGGTCTAGGCGGACTTGGCCATATGGCCGTTAAAAATGCAGTTGCAATGGGCGCAAGCGTTACGGTAATTGGCCGTAGTGAGTCTAAAAAAGATGATGCGGTTAAATTGGGTGCTCAGCATTACTTAGTGTCATCTAATGATGACGAAATGAAAGACTCGCAATCTGCCTTTGACGTCATTATAGATACGGTACCTGTAAAACATGATTTATCTATTTACACACCACTACTTGATGTAGATGGTACTTTAGTTATCGTAGGCCAAGTTGGTCCTGTAGATGAGCTAAGCACGGTGCCATTATTAATGGGTCGCCGTCGTATTGCAGGCTCACTTATTGGTGGTATTGCACAGACGCAACAAATGCTCGACTTTTGTGGTGAAAATAACGTGCTACCTGAGTGCGAAATGATCAACATTGACGAAATTAACACTGCATACGAGCGTATGGAAAAGTCAGACGTACGATACCGCTTTGTTATTGATATGGCATCGTTAAACGCTTAATTTTACCTAAAAAGAGCCGCTAATTAGCGGCTCTTTTTGTATTTTAAATTAATCTGAACTCAAGTTAATTAGTAGCTTGCGCTGTTGGTTGCTGTTTATTTAGTTGTAAGTAACTTAGTAGCCACATACCCAAACCACCTAAAAATAATGCAGCTGCAACGTAACCTGTTTGATTAGGTGCAGCACCCTGTGCTATTGCAATTCCACCGACCCAAGGGCCTATAGCATTGGCAGTATTAAATGCGCACTGTACTAAGGCACCAATCATAGCGTGGCCTTCGGGTGCAACGTCCATTAAAAGCGTTTGAATCAGCGTAGCCAAGCCCACACTGCAACCAATAAAGAAGATCACTGCATAAAGAGCCCAAATATTATGGCTTGCCGTTACATAAGCAAAGGCAAATACAATGGTACATACAAGCGCAAGGCCAGTCGTTTTAATTGCTGATTTATCGGCTGCTTTACCCAGTACATAGTTACCGAGCGTACAACCAATACCAAACATTACCATTGCGATAGAAATAGTATACGGGGCTGTTTTTGTTACCACTAAGATGGTGTCTGCAATGTAAGTATAAATACAAAACACCCCGCCAAAGCCAATAATTACAATACCCAAAATAGACCAAACCAGTTTGTTTTTAAGTACGCCAAACTCGTTTAGTAAGTTAGAAGGCTTAGCGTTATCTATATTTGGAACTACTTTATAAACAAAAATAAAAGCAATAAATGCAAGCACTGCAGCGCCGGCTAAACAATACCGCCAACTAAGGTTTTGACCCACAAGTGTTACAACAGGCACACCAACAATAGTAGCTACAGTTAAACCCATAAACACCTTAGACATAAAGCTAGCACGCTTACCTTTTGGGGCAATATCCGATGCTAATAAAATAGCCGCGCCAAAATATGCACCATGAGGTAAACCACTTAAAAATCTAAATATTACAAGCTGCTCAAGCGATGTTGCCATCGCGCTTAACCCGTTTGAGATAAACATTAAGCTTATAAAAATGAGCAATGCTTTGCGCTTTCTCATATTAGCTGTAGTGAGCATTAAAATAGGGGCGCCAACTACAACACCAATGGCGTAAGCACTAATTGCGTAACCACTTTGTGAGGGCGTTGAGCCAAATGTTTCTCTAATTAGTGGCAGCATAGGCATCATCGAAAACTCAGATAATCCTAAAATAAATGTGCCTAGCGCTAATACGAGTAAAATAGCGGTTCTGTTAAGTTGACTAGATGCCGACGTTACATCTGATGTCATAGATGATCCCTTAAGGTTTAATTTTAAAAATGAAACTGCACAATAGATCTTGAATAGGAAATATTATGTGTATGCTTAAATTTTGGTGTGAGAGGGTAGTCTGTGAGGGCGCTATTTTAAGTTAAAAAAAGTACAGAGTCATGCATAAATTAGTGGTTTTATTAGGTTTTTAAAATGTTAATTAGAAGAAAATGCTACTTAACATTTATAAAATAAAAAAACTATTTATAAAGCATATATATATAAGATATTAAATATTAGCCGAAAGGTTATTTAAAGCTTATATTTACAGTACAGCTACATATTGATATCACATTAATTTGCTAATTTTTGTACTAATTTACTCCTTAAGGTTTTTATATGTTTGGTATTTCTAAAAGAAACGCAAAAATTGAAGAAATGGAGCTTCAATTAATTCAAAAACAATCTATTTTATCGGCAATTAATAAGCACGTTGCTTATATAGAGTTTACACCTGATGGAATAATATTAGATGCAAACCAGTTGTTTTTAAAAACGATTGGGTATAGCAAAGAGAAAATAATTGGTAAGCATCATCGTATGTTTTGCGAACCTGAATATGCAAAGTCAAACGAATATAGTCAATTTTGGCAAGCATTGAGAGCAGGGAATTCTAAAGCAGGCTCGTTTTTAAGGTACAAAGCTAATGGCGATAAGCTTTGGCTTGAGGCAACTTACTTTCCTGTAGAAGAGCGCGGCGTAGTCACCAAAGTTATTAAAATAGCCTCTGATATTACAAACAGTTACATACAAAGAAAAGCGCAAGAAGCTATTGCAAATGCACTCGACAAAGCCTTGGCTACAATAGAGTTTACCCCAGAGGGTAATATTTTAAAGGCGAACCAAAACTTTTTAGCAACAATAGGTTATAGCTTAAAAGACATTGTAGGCAAGCATCATAAAATGTTTTGTACTAAATTGTTTTATGAGAAAAACCCACGCTTTTGGAGTGAATTAGCGCAGGGGCAGTTTAAGTCAGGAAAATTTAAACGTATTACCGCCGACGGTTCAGAAATTTGGTTAGAAGCAACTTATAACCCAATTTTAGATAGCAAAGGTAATGTAATTAAAATAATTAAGTTTGCATCAAATATTACCGATCGAATTAATAATAACAGTGCAGTGACAGAAGCCGCTGCAATAGCACATGAATCGGCGGTAGCTACTGCTACAACCGCTAAAAAAGGCTCTGAAATACTACAAAGCTCTATAGCGAACTCCGACGCCATTGTAAGCCAAGTACTTAAATCGGTAGATTTAATAAAAAATCTTAATGAACAGTCTGCGGTCATAGGCTCCATTGTTTCGACAATTAGCAGCATTGCGGATCAAACTAATTTACTGGCACTTAATGCCGCAATAGAAGCAGCGCGTGCTGGTGATTATGGTCGAGGTTTTGCTGTAGTAGCTGATGAAGTAAGGCAGCTTGCAGCCAGCACGAGTCGCTCTACTAATGAAATAGCAAGTGTTGTTAAAAATAACCAAGAGCTCACTAATGATATATCAAAGCAAATAACGTCAGTTTCAGACTCATCAAAACAAGGAAGAGAGCTTATTGCTAATGTGTCTGAGGTTATTAAAGAGATTGAACATGGAGCCGATATTGTTTCTCAAACGGTAGCTAAGTTAAATACTTAGTTAATTGCATGTTCCTATGTTTAAAGCTGCCTTCTTATGTGTTCAAACACACCTAACAACATTTTAAATTGATAAAGTGCGACAATATGTCGCGCTTTTGCTTTTGCAACTCATACTATAATTACGTCAATTATTACAGTGGCATAAATTAACAATGGTTTATAAAAGCAAAACTCAAAAAACATATTTACTAACGCCTGTCGCACTTTTTATTAGCGGTGTGCTATCTCCTTTTGCATTTGCCGACGATACGCCTTTAGAAGTGATTGAAGTACACGGACATGCTCAAAATAAGCATTTAGCACTTGGTTCGTCAGAATCGTTATTAAGTGATTTAGGTGTCGATTTTTCAGCAGCGGGCGGCGTATCTAACTTACCTATTTTAAATGGTTTAATGGGCGACAGAGTTAAAGTGTTAGTTGATGGTGCAGATGTAACCGCTGCATGCGCTAATCATATGAACCCGCCACTTTCGTATATCTCGGCTAATCAAATTACGTCTTACAATGTGGTTGCAGGCGTGTCGCCAGTAAGCGCGGGCGGGGATAATATTGCCGGTGTAATAAGCGTTAATTCTATTTCAACACAGTATAGCGATAGCAATGAATTAGGTTGGCACTCAGGTTATGTGTCAGCAAAGTACAGTAGCGTTGATAACGGACGTAAACTTGGCGTTGGTGCACGTTTAGCAAGTGACACGTTTAGCCTTAATTATCAGGGTTCGTTTAGTGACGCAGATAGTTATGAAGACGGTAACGGCGATGTAGTATTAGATACATTGTATCGAGCACAAAATCATAGTTTAACCGCAGCTATGCGCGATGATAAACAGCAATTAGTTATAAAGCTAACGCATCAAAAAATCCCGTATCAGGGATTTGCAAATCAGTATATGGATATGACCGATAACACCAGTTACGGTGCAATAGCTCAATACAAGCGCTCCTTTGAAAACAGCGAGCTTGAAGGGCAAGTTAACTGGCATAGCGTAAAGCACGAAATGGGCTTTTTCAGTGAAGAAAAAACAGGCATGATGCCAATGAAAACCGATGCACAAGATATAAGTACGCAGCTTAAATGGCGTATCGCGCTTGATAAAAACAGCAGTATTTTACTCGGTCAAGAATATTACAATTACAGTATTGATGATTGGTGGCCAGGTATTGAAGGCTCAACCATGATGGGACCAGACGATTACGTAAATGTAAATAACGGCAAACGAGAGCGCATAGCGGCATTTGCAGAATTTGAGAGCCAAATAAATACAAAGTTATGGTTAAACGCAGGCGTACGCATTGAAAGTATTAATACCCATGTTGGAGAGGTTCAATCTTACAACGATGACATGAGTATGACGGATATGGACGATATGAGTAGTATGGAAAGTATGACCATGAGCGATACGTCTACAGATAATACCATTGCTGCACAGAATTTTAATGCTGGCGACAGAGATAAAACCGACACTATAGTTGATGCTAACTTATTAATTAACTACCAAATAACAAATTATGATGAGCTGCAACTTGGTCTTGCCCGTAAAAACCGAGCGCCTAATTTATACGAGCGATACAGTTGGGGTGTAAGTACCATGGCAACCACCATGATTGGTTGGTATGGCGATGGTAATGGCTATATTGGTAACCCTGATTTAGACGTTGAAACAGCGCATACAATAAGTGCTACTTATATTAAATCGGCTAAAGATGACCGTTGGCGATTAAGCACCAATGTTTGGTATACAGATGTGAGTGACTATATTGATGCTGATATTATAAGAAGCTTCAATAGTTATGACTTGGACAATACAGCGCGTAACATTTTTCAGTTTACTAATGTAGATGCTATTTTGTATGGTGCAAAAATAGATTTAACAGCCAACATTTATGAATCTAAGCAATTAGGTAACTGGCAGTTACACGCTAACGTTACTAATACGAGAGGCAAGCGCGACGATACTAACCAGCCGCTTTATCAAATTAAACCACTGCAAACCCAGCTAGGTATTAGCCAGCAAATAGGTCGATTTGAAAACGCGTTATCTTGGCAGTGGGTCGATACTAAAAGCCGTGTAGATAATAATCGTTTTGAAAACCAAACAGACAGCTACAGCCTGGTTAATTTAAGCTCTAAAGCCACATGGGATTCATTAACGCTAAGCGCAGAAGTGAGTAACGTGTTTGATGAGTACTACCAACTTCCGCTAGGTGGTGTAAGTATTGCGGCACTTAAACAAGATAGCAGCAACGGGTTTGAACAACTTGCTGGGCAGGGTCGTTCATTTAATGTAAGCGTTAGTTACGCGTTCTAACTAAACTAAATTTTAAAAATAAAGCAAAAGCCATAACTGTGTTATGGCTTTTTTTGCGTTTTAATATGTAAGCCGTAAACTTATTTTTATGAAATATTTGTACGCAAAAAGCGTTCTATTAAGCACGCTTGTACTAATTTTACAGCGTTATTTTAAGGCAATGCAGTAAAAAGCAGTAACTTGTTCATCACCCAATAATTAGGAAATACAGTGTTTAAGCAATTTAAAAATAAAGTGATGGGTGCGCCAACAGCTATGGCCGGTTTAACTTTGGGTATTGCTAGTATGGGATGGACATGGGAAAACGTTTTTAATTTAAACTCCCAAGGGCAATTTTTGGGAGCGGTACTAGCTGGCGTATTAGTTTTACTTTTGGCTGCTAAGTTTTTACTACACCCTCATTTATTAAAAGCCGATTTAGCACACCCAGTTGCAGGAAGTGTGATCCCTACATTTGCAATGGCTAATCTTGTTATTTCAAACTCAGTTGGGCAATTTAATTCATTAGCTGGCGACATTATGTGGGTTTTAGCTTTTGTGCTGCATCTCACATTTTTGGTGAGTTTTTTATACCAGCGAGCAAAAAAGTTTAACTTCGAGGATATGGCGCCCAGCTGGTTTGTGCCGCCAGTGGGGATAATTATTGCAGATGTTACTTTTTCGGGAAATCCGACATTAGCGCGGTTAGCTTATAGCGCACTGGTGATTGGTATATCAACGTACAGTATTATGCTGCCAATTATGTTTTATCGCTTTTTATTAGCATTAAAAAGTGACTACGAAATACAGCCAACACTTGCCATTTTAGCTGCGCCTGCCAGTTTAACATTAGCGGGGTATTTTCATATTGTAGCTAATCCATCACTCTTTATAGTGGGGGCATTATTTATATTAGCGATAATAAAAACACTGATTGTTTATGTGTTATTTATAAAGTTATTACGCAGGCCTTTTACGCCGAGCTACGCTGCTTTTACATTTCCAATGGTTATTGGGGCAACTGCATTATTTAAAATGAAAGACTGGATGCAAAGTATAAACCTCGCAATGCCATATGTAGATACAGTTAATTACTTAGCTACGTTTGAACTTATAGTTGCCACGGCAGTAGTTGGTTATGTAAGTGGTCGGTACTTTTGCCACTTTAAATTATCAAAGCATCGGGTAGCGTAGAGTTACTCTTGGATTACCTCTGGCTCATTACTTTCTTGTTCAGCTAGTTTTTCGCGCTCAGCTTTTGACACATAACCAGGTTTGTTGCTTTTATGTAGTTTAGCGTTAGTGCGTTTATCTTTCTTTTGAAATTTAGTGACGATTTTTTTACGACGGTTCACAATTAAATACCCTGTTAATTTTAAGTCGCGCATTATACAGTCATCCTCATAAAAGCTGCTATATAAATATTCAGCTTAAGTTACCTGTGTGTTTAGCGTAAAGAGCTATAAGTAAGCGCTTCATAGCGTTATAATTACCGCTCTTAGTTATTAATTAAATGGGAATTGTTTTGAAAAAGTTAGCTTTAGCCAGTATTGCTTTATTTGCGTTTGGTGCTCATGCGCAGTTAAATAAAAATATTGATAGCGTTGCCGATTACGCAGTAAATACCTACCAAAATGCTCAAATACACACACTAACTAACTTAGTGGCTTTTCCGACCGTTAATAAAAGCGACATTACAGCTCCTCAAAATCCCGATTTTATTGGCTTTAAAGCACTTTTAAAAATGAAAGCCGCAGAGCTTGGTTTTGACTACCAAGATTTAGGCTACACCGTTTTAATTGGAATGGGCGAGCAAAGCGAAAAAGTAACGGTAGTAACGCACGGTGACGTGCAACCTGCTAATGCTAGCAAATGGAAACAAAGTCCTTTTATTATTGATACATCTGAACCGGGAAAATTAGTTGGTCGTGGTACGGAAGACGATAAAGGTGCAATAGCAACAGCGCTTTACGCCATGAAAGCAATTAAAGATAAAGGCATAACCCTTAATAACCGAATTGAGCTTATGATTTACCTTGCTGAGGAGTCTGATTGGGGTCCGCTTACTCAATTTATGAAAACGTATGAACAACCAAAATATGCAGTAACGATTGATGCATCATACCCTGTAGTGGTTGCCGAGAAAGGCTGGAGCTTAATTGCACCTACTTTTAATGCAACATCACCACAAACGGGTTTATATGTAAAGGATGTAACTGGCGGTGCGTTTAGAAGCCAAATTCCAGAAGACGCCAGCTTAGTACTTCACAATGCAGACGCTGCACTTATTAATACATTAAAAGCAAAAGCCAAAACATTAAATAAAGTTGAGTTTAACTTTAGTGAGCAAAATGATGCCTTAGCAATAAGTGTTAAAGGTATGTCGGCGCATTCATCAGAGCCGGAGTCGGGTATAAATGCCATTGCTTATTTAGCTGAGTTATTTAAAGGCGTGGAGCTTGAAAATAACAGTGACGGTGAGCTAATCGACTTTGTGAATCAGTTAATTGGTTTAGATATTCATGGTAAACAGTTTGGCGAAATAGCTTACAAGCACGACTTTATGGGCCCGATGACAGTGGCACCAACCGTTATTGAGCGCGATGTTAATGCGCTAACACTTGCTGTAAATGCACGTCGCCCTATGGGTAAAGACGAAGCTGTATTACAAAAGCAAATTGATGATGCGCTCGCTAATTGGCAAGCTGCTAACAATGTAACGCTTGCTAACATAGAAACAATTATTGGCACACCTATGCTGCTTGATAGCGCGCCGCATGCGCAAAAGCTGCTTGATATTTTCAAGCATTTTACGGGCGACGAAAAAGCTGACTTTGTATCAATAGGTGGTGGCACTAACGCAAAGCTGTTTGATAATGCGGTATCGTTTGGTCCTTCAATGCCAGGCAAGCGCTACACCGGTCACTCAGAGCATGAATTTATGACCATTGAGCAACTTAAGCTTAATTTGCGTATGTACACAGCGATGATGATAGAGCTAGGTAATATGTAGTTTAAGCCTTACTTAAATTCAATAAGGTTTTAATAAATAATAGGTGTTGAGTATTAATCAGCACCTATGTCCTCAAAATTTACCTCAGGCAAGTTTTCAAAGCTTGGTTTGGCAAATAAATACCCTTGCATAAGCTCAACACCTGCGTTTTTAAGCCATGTATATTCATCTACTGTTTCAATCCCTTCAGCCAGTGCGATAATATTTAAATCGCGAAACATATTTAAGCAATGAGTTACTATTAATTGGCGTTTTTTGTCGTTGCTTATATCGCGTATTAGCGCCATATCCAGCTTAATAATATCTGTTTGAAAGTCAGCCAGTAGATTTAAACCAGAATAACCTGCACCAAAGTCATCGGTGGCGGTTTTAAATCCGAGAGACTGATAGTAATCAACAACGCGCTTTATGTGTGCGGTGTCTTCTATTTTTTCTACTTCAGTAAATTCAAACATAATATTTTGAATTGGGAAGTTATACTTTTTTGCAGCTTCTAGCGTGGTGCGTATACATCGCTCAGGTTTATAAATAGCATTAGGTAAAAAGTTAATGCTTAGCATTGATGTTATGCCCAGCTTTGAGGCTAATTGAATGGCTTTAATGCGGCAAAGCTGATCAAATGCATAGCGGTTGTCTTCATTTACTTTTGAAATGATTGAATAAGCAGACTCGCCATTTAAACCTCTAACCAGCGCTTCATAGCCATAAATAAGATTAGTTTTACAGTTTATAATCGGTTGAAAAGCCATAGAAAAATCAAATTCGAGATCGTTAGCGTCAGCACAGTTACTACACGTAACTTTTTCACAATCTTTTGATTTTTCGCTCATTTAGCTCATCCTCTTATGTTTATTTGTTTAGGTTAGTTGAGATTAGATTCTAACACAAATAGATTAAAGTATTGTTTTTATACATAATAAATAACTATGTAATTAAATGAAAAGTGATGACTAATGTCAGATCACTTAGTGACATTTAGCAGGTGTGTACGTTGCTTATTAAAACAATAATAGCGACATACATTACTTGGAGAATATAAATGAGCAATACAGTGACATTAGGCAAAAAAATTAAAGGATATTTACTTATTTTAACTTTGCTAAGCGTTATAAATTTACTAACTTCGCCTAGTTATATATGGGTAGTATGGCCAACAATTGGGATGGGAATAGGGCTTGTAGTAAGTACTTTGAGTAGGAATAAACCTAAAAATACTTCTTTATAATAAGCAAGCCAAGTAATTACTTACTTGGCTTTTTTAGTAAGGAACTGTCTAAACAGTTAAGTCTAAATAGTTAAGTCTAAATATTTAAAATGCTGATTGAAGTGTCGCATCTAGTGATATTTCGGTATTTAAGAGCTTGGAAATAGGGCAGCTCTTTTTGGTTTGCTCACATAAGGCTTGAAACTGCTCGTTTTGAATATGATCAATACGCGCTTTTACCTCAAGGGCAATATGCGTTACTGAAAAACCGTCATCTACTTCATCAAGGCTTACGGTGGCTTTAGCATCAATTTTATCTGCGGTAAAGCCTGCATCACCTAATGCAAGCGAAAGCGCCATACTAAAACATGCACTGTGAGCTGCACCTACTAATTCTTCAGGGTTTGAGCCTGCCTTATCTTCAAAGCGGGTATTAAAACCATAAGGTTGTTTGTTAAGCGCGCCACTTTGAGTTGATATGCTACCTTTGCCTGTTTTAATATCGCCAGACCATGTTGAACTAGCCGTTTTTTTAATAGTCATCATCTTCTCCTTGCTTGAGTGTAAGCTTTTCAGGTTAGCTAAGCGTTATTTACAAAATAAACTTATATAAAGCCTTAAAAGCACTAATTACTGATGATGTTGCAAAATAGACGCCAGTTAATTTTTACTCTTATTTATTACGCCTGCAGCGCTCTGAACAGAAAATAACGTTATCCCAGTCGCGCTGCCATTTTTTACGCCACGTAAAAGGTTTATTACAAATAGGGCATGTTTTTTGAGGTAAGTTTAGTTTTTTGTGCGCCATGCTTACTTAGCCTTGCTGTTACTTTTAGTATCCGTTTTACTTTTTGTTCGAGTAACTTTTTGAGTATCTCCAACGTGCTTTTTAAGAATCCTCCCTATGGCGTGTTTAACATCAGCTCGCTCACGGTATTGCCATAAGCGCTCGCGTGCTTCTTTTGAAGCAGTGGTTAAATCAAGCATGGGTTCAGGGTAATCCTCCCCTAACTTAAAGTCGTTAAAGAGTGCTTCCATCGGAGTTTGCTCCCAAGGCTGATGTAAATATTCAATAGGGAGTTTTTCAAGCTCGGGGCACCACTTTTTAATAAATGAACCTGTTGGGTCTTGATCTTCCGACTGCTTAATTGGGTTGTAATGCCTAATGGTATTAATGCCGGTTACCGAGGCTTGCATTTGAATTTGTGGGTAGTGAATTCCGGGCTCAAAATCTAAAAAGTAATTAGCGAGAGGAAAGCTTGCTTGCTGCCAGCTTATATTTAAATGATGCGTTACAAAGCTTACAAGCATGGCGCGCATTCTAAAGTTTATATAGCCGGTGGCTTTTAAGCAGCGCATGCAAGCGTCAATAATGGGAATACCTGTTTGACCTTGCGCCCAGCGTTCAATATCGTTTTTAACATGTTCATCATCACGATACGGAAATACATGATAACCCGGATTGAGGGCTAAAAACTCCATAGAACATTCGCTCTCAAACTTTTGCATAAAGTGGCAGTGCCAATGCAAGCGCGATACAAACGCAGCAAGCGGGCGCTTCCAGCCTCTTTTGTCAGGGTGTTTTGAATGATATTCATCAATGGCCATTTGATACACTTGCCTAAGGCTAATATTCCCCCACGCTAAATACGGGGAAAGCCGAGAGCAATGAGTTTGGCTTAAACTTGGGCTCGATATTCCTTTTTGATAACCTTTACCGCGCTCGGCAAAAAAGCTCTGCATTACAGTTCGCGCATGCAACGGGCCACCTTGTTGAAAGCTGTCGTGATCTTGCGTGTAGGTAGTTGGTAATGTTGGTGCTTGGTAGTTATTGAGAGTAATTGTTTTTATACTCTTCCAATTAGGAACAGCAATAGGTGCTTGCATTGTTTGCTGCCAGCGTTCGTTCCAATTATTACGATTTTTTTTGCCGCGAATAACCGCGTCTGTTTGCGACTCTTGCCAGTTAATATGGTTATGCTGGCACCATGCTTTTATTGCTTTATCGCGCTCAAAGGTGTTGTTTAAGCCTATTTCTTGATGGCTAAAAATATTAACTATTTCAAACTGCGTCTTTAACGATTCAAGTAAATCGCTCATATTTAAATTAAAGATATAAACACAGGCATTAAAGCGCACTAGTTGATTGTTTAACTCAACGACAGACTGATATACAAAGCGCCAGTGCCGCTCATTGTAGTGTGCATCTTCGAGCAGTAATGGCTCAAAGTTATAAAGTAATAGGGTAGGTAAGCCATTACTGAATGCATTTTTTAATGGTTGATGATCGCTAAGACGCAAATCACGTTTAAACCACACGATGTTTATTTTCATATAATTTGTTTATTGCTTTAAATAGAGATAAAAATTAGCTTGTTATTTAACTAAGTCAGCCAAACCTATACGTAACTAACTTAAATTAAGATTTAGTTTTAATGTATTAAAAGGAAAAATATGTTTTTAGATTTAACTGTAAATAAAGAGCTTAATGTTTATTCGTATTTAGTTGACGGGATCAGTCCTCGTCCAATTGCGTGGATAAGTACATTAAGTAGCGACGGTGTGGCTAATATTGCTCCTTACTCATTTTTTACAGTAGCGAGTTGTAACCCACCAGTATTGAGTGTGACGCAAGTAAATCCACGCGATAAACCAAGCAAAGATACATTAATTAACTTATTAGCGACTAAAGAATGTGTGATTAACATTGTGAGCCATGAACTGGTTGAAAAAATGAATCAAAGCTGTGCTAATTACCCTAGTGATGTTAGTGAGTTTGATGCTGCAAATATAACTAAAATTGATAGCCAAATGGTCGCAGTGCCGAGTGTTGCTGATTCAAAAGTACGCTATGAGTGTAAGCTACGTGAAGTTATTACTTTTTCAAGCGAGCCAGGTGGCGGGCAAATGATGTTGTTAGACATAGTGGGTATTTGTGTTGACGATGAGGTGTTTGTTGACGGTTATATTGACCCAACACTTTTAGATGCGGTAGGTAGAATGGGTGGGGATTACTATGCAACCACTAAAGACAAATTTGTACTTAAACGACCACAAATCTAGTTTTATGTTTATTTTTCCTTAATTTGTGCACATTGTTTGCACTTTTACTTGTTAAAATATTTTATCAAAAGTTAATGTAAAGGTTCAAACATTGAAAACACTTCTTAAAACAAAAGCCTCTAATGTAACTAAGTTATTTGCGTTAAGTGCGCTTTGTATAGCTTTAAGCGCATGTAATAGCGATTCTACAAGCTCTACAACAGACGGCGAAACAGTCAGTAATAGTGCTCCAACGGTTGACGCCGGTATTGACCAAGCTGTTAATGCGGGCGATACCGTTTATTTAAGTTCAACAGTTGAAGATGATGGCGAAGTATCTGTTAGCTGGTCACAAACATCAGGCACTACCGTTAGCTTATCTTCAAGTACAGCAACTTCTACTGAGTTTGTTGCACCTGAAGTTTTAACCGATGAAGCACTTGTGTTTGAAATCAGTGCAGATGACGGCACAAACGATGTTGTTGTAGATACAATTACAGTTAATGTTATTGCTTCATCAGACTCAGATAGTGGTGCAGTTGATAATAGTGCAAAACTTACCAGTTGGTTAATCAACAACGATACAACCTCTACTTATATACAAAACAATGGCGCAGTGGTTGAAGATGTTCAATCAGTTGAGGTTGTTACCGTTACTGAGGAAGATGCTGACGTTGAATACATGTATGTGCAAACAACTGACATTCCTAAATATGACGTAACACTTACACAAGACCAAGTAGACACGTTAAATAATCGCCCGCGTGCAGCTACTGATTTTTATAACGGTGTAACCTCAGCAGCAGTAGGGCAAACCATTTCGTTTGGTGAAGATATTGGCTATAACAGCAGCACTGAAAACTGTGATGACACAGGCGGTGCAGGCTATTGGCCTCCAGGACCAGGTTGCCCGACAGAACAAACAGTTGAGGCGTATTTTCCGATAACACCTACCGATTTATCTGACACTGAAACTTGTGAAACAGGTTTAGGTACAGTTGGCTTAATGGTTAATGGCACCAGTATATTTAACTGGGGCGATGGTATGAGCTACGGTAATAATATTTGGTATACATTAGCGCCAATTGCAGAGCAATACGATGTTGATGTGTGTGGCGGACATGCTGCTAACGGTGAATATCATCACCATTTTTACACTAGTTGTTTAGCTGATTTACTTGAAGATGATGGCGATGCGCATTCACCTATTTATGGGTTTGCAGCTGATGGTTATCCACTTTATGGTCCTTATGAAAGTAACGGTCAACTTGCATTAAGTGGCTGGGAAATGCGTGATTATGGCGCATCAGAAAGTGAAGGTGGTTGTGGTACTGAGGGTGAGCGAAGCTGTACTTTAGTCGATCAATACGATGTTAGCCAAGGTACACAAACAAGTGATGCAGGTCCTGCTATTGGCGCAGAAGTAACGACGCTCTCTGGTAATACATTAAATGCCGACGATGGTTATTACTTTGAAGATTTCTACTACGCACAAAAAACAGTAACCGGTGCTCAATTAGATGAGCATAACGGCCACGATACTAACGATGGCAAGGGTTATCACTACCATATAACACTAACGTTAGACAGTGATGGTAAATTACAGCCTTCTTTTCCTTATCAAATAGGGCCTCGTTTTAAAGGTCAATTAGCCGATAATTCAATTGGTCGCTGTGATACGGGCGAAACAATGGGTCCACCACCGGGAATGTAAGGAGTAACTATGCGTTATTTTAAATACGCATTGATCCTAACTACTGCTGCGCTATTGAGCTTTAAGCTCTTTGCGCAGCAGGAAATGATGGATCATAGCCATATGCCTATAGCAGTGCCAAGTGATACGCCAATCCCGGCATTAAGCCTTAAGTTATTAAAAGATAGTATGTCGGGTTATAACTTAATTTTAGATACGCAGCGCTATGATTTATCTGTACCCCCTGAGGGCGCAATGAACATGCAGCAAATGATGAGCGTTACTACAAACGATGACACGGGCTTTTTACAAGGTCATGCTCATTTATATATAAATGGGGTTAAAATACAGCGAATTTACGGACATGCATTGCATTTACCTGCTAACTTATTTAAAAGTGGTATAAATACCGTATCGGTTACTTTAAATAATCATGGTCATATGTATTGGACCGCTCAGGGCAAAAAAATAGTTGCTACGCTGTATGTTAACGATCAAACCAAAGAGTTTATAACATACCGATTTGAAAGCTTTCCTAGCAAGGTTGAAAACACGCATTAATGAAGATTCATAATAAACTTTTTTTAATACTATTTAGTTTTACTTTTAGTGTTATTGCAGGGCTGGTGGTACTTATACAGTGGAGTATAGGGCAAGGCGTAATTGATTTTGTTAATGCAAAAGAAGTAAAAGCGCTTGAACCACTTGTTGCGCAGCTGTCAAAACAGTACGAACAGACCCCCTCATGGAAACGTGTTGTTGGCGGTGACGAAAATTTTAGAAAACTTGTTGAATCTCAGCTAGAAAATAGCCAGTTTTTACCTAGGCCACCAGAAGGTCCAGGCCCCAGAGGGGGAATGATGCGACGGCCGCCACCCGATCATATTCGTTTAGGGAGAGAGCGCCGCCTACCACCTGAAAATATTGCTCACTACGCTTTGCTTGATGAAAATAAGCAGCGAGTAGTGGGTAGATACCTCAGCGATTTAAAATATATAACAACCCCAATTACAGTGGGCGATAAAACAGTGGGTTACTTAGCTGTTTCCAAAAGAGATAGCTTGGTTGATGGTTATGAGCTTGATTTTTTACAGCAGCAAACTAACTACTTATGGTTTATTGCTTTAGCCGCTGTATTGCTTACATTGCTAGTTACCTTTTTATTGTCTCGCCACTTAGTTAGCCCAGTAAAGCAAATTGCTAACGGTATGCATCGCTTAACGCAAGGTAATTACGAGACCAAACTTACGCTTGAGCGAAAAGACGAGTTAGGCCAATTAAGCGAAGATTTTAATATCCTTGCATTTACACTCGCTAAAGACGAGCAAGTACGTAAACGTTGGCTAGCTAATATTTCTCACGAGCTTAGAACGCCAATGAGTATTTTGCTCGGTGAGCTTGAAGCTATGCTACTTGGCATACGTGAGCCTAATGCAAAAAACATTAACTCGGCTAACGACGAGGCATTGCATTTAAAACGCTTGATTGATGATTTGCATATGCTTAATAGCGCAGAGTTAGGTGGTATGCATTACACTATGCAACCTACTGATATGGCTTTATTATTAAATACTATTGAGCAAAAATATCAGGTTATACTTGAGCAGCACAATATAAAAATTTACTTACTCAATAGCGCTAAACATATAACGGTACAAGCAGATAAAACCCGACTTTTGCAGCTGCTCGATAATATTTTAATGAACGCGGTGCATTATGCACAATGCACCACTATTTCATTAACGGCTAACAATATAAGCATTAAAGGGCAAACCTACTTAGAGCTTATAATTGAAGATAATGGCGTAGGTGTAGAACAGTCTCATTTATCGCATTTGTTTGAGTATTTATATCGAGTAGATAGTTCGCGTAATCGCCAAGAGGGTGGTTCGGGCTTAGGTTTATCTATTTGCCAGCATATAGTTAAAGGGCATAAAGGTGAAATAGCCGCTGAAAAAGCCACTTTAGGCGGTCTTGCTATTATTATTAGGCTACCAACTATTTAGCTTTAGTTGATTAATATAAAAAATACGTAACTTGAACTTTGTTTGATATGGTATTTTTATCCTAAGTTTGGATTACTAATAACAGAGAACTCTATGAGCGAACAAATACTGATTGTAGAAGATGAAGTAAAGCTAGCTAACTTAATGAGTGACTTTTTAAGTAGCCATCATTTTGTTACTCATCAAATACATCACGGAAATGAAGTATTACCTTGGCTTGAAATTAACAGACCCAGCGTAATTTTGCTCGATATAATGTTACCTGGTCAAAGTGGTATTGAATTGTGTAAAGCAATTAGACAGTTTTCTAATGTGCCTATTATTATGGTATCGGCAAAGGTAGAAGAAATTGATCGCTTACTTGGCTTAGAGCTCGGTGCAGATGATTATATTTGCAAACCATTTAGTTATGCCGAGCTGGTGGCTCGTGTAAAAGCTATTTTAAGACGCCTTAATAGCGCAGAGCCAAAAGCAACAGTTATGCAACTTGACGAAAGTACCTACACTGTAAAATTTAAAACCAGTTGTATTGAGCTTACTAACTTTGAATTTCAGTTATTTAAACCTTTGTTTAATAAACCAAATCGTATTTATTCGCGCGATAGTTTAATGGACACTATGTACGCCGATCAGCGTATTGTGAGCCACCGTACTATTGATAGCCATATTAAAAAGTTGCGTAAAAAACTAGATGAAGTGACACAAACTGAAAGTGTTATTCAGTCTGTTTATGGGGTTGGCTACCGATTTGTGCACCCGCAGTAAGAGGTATTAGTGAGCTATGACGATGAGCTACTCATCATCGTCAGCATTTTTAATTCGCTCTAAACGGTCAAACTCTTCGTATTCTGCCGCCTGAATTTCATCAAGAATAGAATCTACATCGGCAAGTTCATCGCTGTCTTCAAATTCACCAGTAAGCGTTGAATTAGGCGTTAAATTTGCCTCTTCAAATAATGCCCACATTTCTTTAGCGTATTGAGTTTTTAGTATGCTTGGCGCAAATTCACCATAGTAGCGGCGTATGTTATTTACATCGCGTGCAAACATAGCTTGTGCACTGTTATTTGCTGAAGCGTTAACTGCTTGCGGTAAATCTATAATTACAGGGCCGTTATTATCTACAAGTACATTAAATTCAGATAAATCACCGTGTATTATACCTGCGCAAAGCATAAGCTTAATGTAATGCATCATGAGTTTATGCTGCTCAATCGCTTGCTCTTCACTAAAAACGACATGTCCAAGTTGAGGGGCTACGTTACCGTCCTCGTCCGACACGAGTTCCATAAGCAGCACGCCATCAATACAAAAGTAAGTATCAGGAACACGTACACCTACACCAGCTAAACGAGATAACGCATCAACTTCGGCATTTTGCCAAATCTCTTCTTCTAATTGACGGCCATAGCTAGAACGTTTACCCATAGCACGCGCTTGGCGTCCTCCACGTACTTTACGGCCTTCTTGGTATTGTGCCGCTTTTTTAAAGCTACGTTTAACCGCGTCTTTATACACTTTCGCACAGCGAATGTGCTCACCACAGCGGACAATAAATACATCGGCTTCTTTACCGCTCATTAGTCGGCTTATAACTTCGTCAATAAGGCCATCATCAACAAGGGGTTGTAGGCGTTTAGGTATTTTCACAGATTGCCTGCTAAGTAGGGTTGGTTATTAATCATTATTTATGAAAGTGCTCTGTATTTGTTTGTTTAATTGGCTCAAGCAGTATATCAGCTTTGAGAATTAAGGGCAGTAACACTACTGCCTGAGAGTAATTAATCGTATTATTTTATTAGCTTATATATTGATTGCAAGGCAATCAACTAGAACTTTTTAAATAAGTATTTAGATTACTATTTTTTATCAAAATAATTCACTACTTACTCATTATTTGCACATTGTTTGCGTTTTTAAAGCGTAAGCTTAGTTTAATTCTTAAATACGAGGTTATTACTATGAAGCATTTTTCAACTCTTGCCACTGTGGCAATATTATCTATTGCTTTTTCAGCTAATGTAGCTGCTCGAGGCGGTGACAATCCTCCTGAAAAACCTGACTTTTCAACTATTGATACCGATGGCGATGGGGTAATTAATTTTGAAGAGTTTAGTGCTAAAAAACCGCCGCACGGCGATGCACAAACAATTTTTGATTCTATAGATGCTGATGGTAATGGCGAAATTAGTGAACAAGAACTTAGCGAACATAAACCACCTCGTCGTGAACGTTGAAAGGATACTAAAATGATTAATAATATTGGCAGCAGCTCTGCGAGTTTTATGCCGCAACAAAGTAGCCAAGCTGCAAAATTAACAACAGAGCAAAGTGATTTTGTTAAAGAAACGCTTGCACAGTTTGATGCAGAAAACTTAACTAGCGACGATGCGCAAAGTATTCAAGCGGCATTTAAAGAACAAGGTATTGAACCAACAAAAGAGCTTGCTGATTTAATGAGCGAACTTGAGTTTGATGCTAAAAGCATTGGTGATGCAGGACGAGTGGAAGGTCAAAGACCTCCACCGCCACCACAGAACTCATTAGAATCAGTCGATACAGACGAAGTAGTCAGCTACTTAGATGAGCTATTAACTGAGTATTCAAGCCAGTTGTCTGATGAAGATAAAGAATCAATCCTTGCATCAGTGCAAGAGAAGTTTGGTTTAAGTGAAGGCGATTCACTGCTAAATGTAACTGCTTAGTTATTACATTTAGCAGCAGAGTTGATTGTTACTCGAAAATCTTAAGTCCAAAGCCCAACGGTTAACTCTGTTGGGCTTTTTTATTGGCTTAATTTAAGCGTGTTTCTATTTTGCTGGTGCCATCTTCTTCGGTAAATTTAAATACAAAATCTTTTTTACCGTCTTGGTTTATGTCTACCAGAAGAATATCTTTATTATTTTTAGGCAGCGTTAGTTTTAATTTTTTACGTTTATCATTTAGCAGTGAGTCTTGCTCTCCGTAATAAATATAGAGCGTTTTTTTACTGTATTTGTATACTGCGTCAATATAGCTGTCGCCGTTAATATCACCTAAATAGAGTGCTGGCTCTGAGTCATCGCCGTTCATTCCCACTTCCATTTCTAAATCAAGTTCTATACTCGATTTATTGGCAAATGAGCCGTCGGGTTGCTGCTTATAAATGTTCATTTCTACATCTACATCAGTACTGCCACCGCCCAATGCCATAGACGCAATAGTACCTAATCCAATTTCTAAATCCATTTTTTGTAAATCAATTAAGCCATCATTATTAAAATCAGTTTTGAGCAATAACTCACTAGGGCCTTGTGTTTCAAATAAGGTAATGGGCGTATTACTAAAGCCTTTAGCACTTCCTAGGTACAAAGTATGTGCTATTTTTATATCTAACGAATCCATACCTTGCGTTGGCTTAAACTGTCTAGTTGTAAAATCTAGAAATCCGTCGTTATTAATATCAATAATTTGCTTTATTTTGCGAGTTTCGCCATTGCTTAGCTCGCCTAATTCGATGTTAAAATCAATTGAGGTGAGCTTTTGCTCAAAGCCTTCTGGATTAGCAAGTAGTACATCTGCTCCAAAGTCATTTGAAAAAATCAGGTCGTTCAACCCGTCGTGGTTAAAATCGATAACGACGGGTTTATTGTTAATATTAACTTCTAGAGAAAGCCCTTTTCCTGAAAAGCTGCCTTCATACATAGGTGTTTGTTTAAATTTGTTAGGCTTAAAGCTGCCATCTTTATTTTGAATGTATAAAGTACTGCTTGCTAACCCAGGGATGAAAATATCGCTTAGACCGTCATTGTTGGCATCGAAAACAAAGTCTACTTTTTCAAATTTATCTATTTTTAATTGATTTAGAACCGACTCATAATTAAACAATAGTGTTGGTTTACCAGCATAGGATTTGTATACACCATCACTTGTTAGTACGAGTGCTTGTTTATCGGTAATGTTAGCAAGTGTAGCCACATCAAACCCGATGGCATTTTTTGGTAAAGCAAGTTCACTACTTAGTGATGTGAGTAAATTGATGGCTTCTAATTGTTTTGATTCTTTATTATATGCAAATAAAATCTCTGAATCGGTTGATACTAATTCATCCGTTGTTTTTATTGCCATTGTTTGAGCTATAGCGCCAATGGGGGTAAGTAAAGTGATAAGTGAATAGCAAAGTGGTTTTATCATGCAAATTCCTTCTTTATATTTAGTTGTATCGTTACATTTTTATTATTCACTTATATAAGCAACATCAGCGCACAACTTAACGTAGGGTCCAGCGCTGGCGGTTTGCTAATTAGCGTAAATTTAAACGTAATACACTTATGTAAGTTGGTTCATATTTAGCCTACGCTAATTACTATGTACTGGGTGTAAGTAATTGTAAGATTATGTTTAGTTAATTTAAATGCCAGCACGCGAGCTTATAAATTGAAACTCTGCTGCTTTTTATAAGGGGTAGTGTTAACTACACAGCTTGTTTTGCCCATGCAGATAAGCGTCTACAAAATCTACTTCCATCGGTTTTGAAAAGTAATAACCTTGCAGGTGAGATACACCAATATTAGTAAGCGTGTTTGCTTGTTCAATAGTTTCAACGCCTTCGGCAACAACAGCAAAATCTAAAGATGAAGCCATTTGTACAATTGCATGAATAATACTTAACCCTCTTTTATCCATATTTTGAATAAAACTTCTGTCTATTTTTACTATATCTACGCCAATATCAAGCATGCTTGATAGTGATGAGTAGCCAGTTCCAAAATCATCAATTGAAATACAAAAGCCTTGTTCTTGTAGTGCTTTAACGGCTGTCAAAAACGTGAGTTTATCCTTAGCAAATACTGACTCGGTAATTTCTATATGTAGATTTTTAGGCTCTACCTGATGGTTATTTACTAATTTTAATACCTTAGTTGCAAACTCTGGATCTTGTAGTTGAATAACCGATACGTTCACGCTTATAGCAATTTGTGGTTGTAAGTGAATGAATTTTTTTGCTTGTACGCATGCTTGCTCTATTATCCAAATACCTAACTCGGTAATCAAACCGTATTGCTCGGCAATAGTTATAAACTCGTCAGGAAAAACATTTTCGCCGTCTAGTTGCCAGCGTAATAATGATTCAAAAGAGGTTACTTTTGATGTTTTGCTATCTACAATTGGCTGAAATACTAGCCTTAAGCTGTTTTCTTCTATGGCACTGGCTAAGCGTTGACTTAAGAGGTATTCCCTTTCTTGTTTTAATTTGAGTGAATCGTTATAAATATTAATATTACCTTTAGCCACCCGCTTTTGGTGATACATTGAGGTATCAGCAGAGCGAATTAAGGTATTTAAGTCATTTCCGTGCTCAGGGTACATAGCAACTCCAATAGTTGCCGATACCCATTTTTGATATTTATATGTTTCATGTTCGGCACTAATGCTTTGAAGTACTTTATTTGCAAACTCGAAAAGCTCAGTTTGATTTTGATACGTTGCTAAAATTAAGAACTCATCTCCACCCCATCGGCATTTATAGAGTTGTTGGTTGCATACATTCCTAATTCTCAGTGCTATTTCTTTTAATACTTTATCGCCTACTTTGTGACCCAACGAATCGTTGATTTGTTTAAACCCATCTAAATCTACAAATAATAAAGCAAAGGGTTCTTTAGGATTATCGGCGAGTTGTTTGTTTGCATTTTTTAAAAATGCGGTTCGGTTTAGTAGATTAGTAAGTGGATCGGTATTTGATAAGCGGTAAATTTCTTCAGTACGTTGTTCAACCTTGTTTTCCATTTCATTAAGTAGCTCTCGGTTTTGGTTTTTGAGCTTAATAGCACTATGTGTAAATGTGGCTGATTTATATGATGAAGCAATCATAATTGTGGAAAAAGTTAAACCTAATAACCCCAATATATGGTGGAAACGATCGTTTGAAAGTGTGAGTAAAAAAGAGTACGGCGCTAATAAAGTAAAGCTATATAAAACTGCTGTAAAACGACTACCAGACAGTAAATTTGCAGAGCCTCCGGCAAGCGCTGATAAAATAGCAATAGTCGTAGTAACCTCTACAGTAGATGATGTGCTATGAAACCAAAGAGCATACCCACACCAAGACATGGCTGTTAATATACAGCCAATTGTAAAGCGACTTATATAAGAATGTATTTTGTAAGGTTGGTTAGACTCTTGAGTTTTAAAAAAAAGCGCTACATCAATAACGCGCAAAGTAAGTACGCACATTATTATGCCAAACCATACTATTTTATCGTGGTTAGTTTTCTCATTATTTATATTAAAAGCAAAGACTAAAGCAACACTTACTAATATAGAAACGGCAATTCCGGAAATAGCATTCGAGTATAAAATTTTGAGCGCTTCTTTTCGCTCATTATTACTTAAATTGTTATATGGCACTAATTAAAACCTTTTTCAAAAACAACCCCTAGGAAATTAAGTAAACCATTTAGCAAATTACACTAATGCAATACTGGTAATACAAAGAGCTTAATAAGCCTTTACGCAGCTAAATAAAACTTTAATGTAAAAGTAAATATAGTTTACGGGAGGGATAAAAAAAGTTTAAAAAGTAAAAAGGCCCAAAATAAATATTTATTTTGAGCCCTAAAATTATCAAGCAGGTTAAAGTGTTAACGACCTTACTTGCTGTTCTATAGATTTAACCTTCGAAATCGCTATCGTTATGGCGCTCTGCCATTTGCTCTTCTTCAGGACCCCATGTGCGATTTACGCGACGACCGCGCTTTACAGCAGGGCGCTCTGATACTTGCGTAGCCCAGCGTACAACATGGGTGTATGAGGCAACATCTAAAAATTCTGCTGCATCATATAAAGCTCCAAGCACTAACGATCCGTACCACGGCCAAATTGCAATATCGGCAATTGAGTATTCATCACCTGCCATGTATTCATTTTCGCTTAAATGGCGATTTAACACGTCAAGCTGGCGTTTAGTTTCCATGGTAAAACGGTCAATAGGGTATTGCATTTTACTTGGTGCATAACTATAAAAGTGACCAAACCCGCCACCTAAGTAAGGCGCTGAGCCCATTTGCCAAAATAGCCAGTTACGACACTCAGTTTTAGCTTTTAGATCTTTAGGTATAAGTACATCAAATTTTTCAGCTAAATACTGTAAAATAGAACCAGATTCAAAGATGCGAGTAGGCGGCGTGGTTGAATGATCCATTAGCGCTGGGATTTTTGAGTTTGGATTAATATCAACAAAGTCAGATCCAAACTGATCGCCATCACCTATGTTTATTAAATATGCGTCATAGTCTGCATCGGTGCAACCAAGCTGTAAAAGCTCTTCAAACATGATCGTAGCTTTTTGACCATTTGGCGTAGCAAGAGAATAAAGCTGAAATGCGTGCTCACCAATAGGTAGAGTTTTGTCATGAGTCGCGCCTGCAATTGGGCGGTTAATGCTGGCAAACTTACCGCCACTTTCACTTTCCCACGTCCATACTTTTGGTGGCGTGTATTCGTTTTTATCACTCATAAATAACCTCTGTTAGATGAAATACATATATGGTAAATGTGGCCATAAAAAATTAATTAAAGGCACTAATACTTAATTTACCGACCTTTTAATTTATCGGCTTTTGCTAATCTATAACCTAAAAACAATCCGCTTAGCGCTCCAAATAAATGGCTTTCAAACGATACATGATAGCGCTGGGGTAAAACACCCCATATAAAACCGCTATAAAGTATAGCCACTACAACAGCAATTATAATTGATTTTAATGAGCGTCTTACTAAGCCGTAGCATAGAATAAAGCCCCATAAACCATATATAACACCGCTTAAACCAACATGTATGTAACTGCGCCCAAATGCCCAAACTAACAGTCCACAAACTAGAGCGGTAAAAATAAATACGTTATAAAAACGTTTTACGCTGTACTGGCAAATTAGCCAACTTAACACTACAAATGGGATCATATTACTGGCGAAGTGCCACCAGCTACCATGTAAAAAAGGTGCGCATAGTATGCCTATTAAGCCTTGGATACTGCGTGGATATATGCCTAAACCATTTAGGTTTATACCAGGTAGGCTATTGATCACTTGTAGTACGAAGCAAAGAACAACAATACTAAAAATTGCGAAGCGGGTACTAGTTAGTAATGACAGTGTGGTTGGCTTGGTTGCCATATAATCGCCCTAATTGACTTTAAGAGTTGCCAGTATAGGAATTGTATTTGCTAATGAAAAGCAATTAAAAAAGCACAGCATAAAATGCTGTGCTTATTTTTAATTTTTACTCACTATTAACCTAGTTTAGTTAATAGTTTTTTGGCTGCTAGTTCAGAGCTTGCTGGGTTTTGACCGGTAATTACTAAACCATCTACTAGCGCTAATACGCCCCAGTCGTCAGTTTTTTGATAATCGCCGCCTTTTTTAATTAGCTCGTCTTCAACTAAAAATGGCACGATATCGGTAAGTTGCACTGCAGCTTCTTCAGAGTTAGTAAAACCAGTTACTTTTTTACCCGCTACTAATGCATTGCCATCGGCATCTTTAACATTTAAAAATGCAGCACTTGCATGACATACCGCAGCAACAGGCTTTTGCTCTTTTACAAAGCTTTCGATAAGCGAAATTGAATCTGCGTTGTCAACTAAGTCCCATAATGGACCGTGACCGCCTGGGTAAAATACAGCATCAAAATCGTTAGATTTTACTTCACTCAACACTTTAGTGTTTGCCATAAGTGTTTGTGCTGCGCTATCGGCGTCGTAACGTTTAGTTGCATCTGTTTGAAAATCAGAAAGCGTACTTGTCGGATCAATTGGTGGTTGACCGCCAGCTGGAGACGCTAATGTTACTTCAACGCCTGCATCAACAAATGCATAGTAAGGGGCTGCAAATTCTTCTACCCAAAAACCTGTTTTTTCGCCAGTGTTACCAAGTTCTGCGTGAGATGTAAGAACCATAAGTATTTTTTTAGACATTGAATATATTCCTTCTGATGATTTGAATTAGTTTATTTTGCTTACCAACTACTATATGCACTAACAGAGCTTTAAACAACGATGATAAATTTAACTTTATTGGTTTAATAATTGATACAATTGAGGGGTTGAATTTAAAATACGTTACGGAGCACATATGAAGGTGTCGTTTGAGCAGTTAAAGAGCATGGTTGTATTTGCGCAAATTGTAGAGCAGGGCAGCTTAACCGCTGCCGCTAAACAGTTAGGACTTACGCGAGCCGTAGCAAGTTATCATTTAAAAAAGTTAGAAACCCAGCTTGAAGTCACTTTATTAAATCGCTCAACTCGTACCATGGCGCTGACTGAGGCGGGCATTGCTTATTATGAGCGTTGTAGAATAATTACCGAACAAGCTAATGCAGCTAATCAGCAAATAGAAAATATAAAGAGTGAGCCGCAAGGTTTACTTAAAATTAGCTGCCCTGTGAATGTGGGAATGCAGCTAATTGTGCCCGCAATAAATACGTTTAAGCGCCAATACCCTAAAATTAAAATAGACTTACAGCTTACTGACGATGTGGTTGATATTATTAAAAATGGGTTCGATTTTGCAATTAGGGGTGTGGCACTGAGTGACTCCAACTTGCAAGCAACCAAGCTTACTACAATGAGCACTTGTATTTGTGGCGCGCCGGATTACTTTACACATTTTGGTAAACCTAAAACGCCTTTAGAATTGGCAGATCATCAATGGGTGGTTTATCAGCTAGGAAGTAAAACGTTAACACTTTCAAAAGATGGCAAAAAACACGACATTGCAATGCAAGGCGCCTTAAGTACTAATAACGCAGCTGCACGTACTGCCTTTGTAGAAGCGGGGCATGGCATTGGGCGTATTCCGCTTTACGATGCGTGGCCTAAAGTACAAGCTGGGCTGCTTGAAATAATATTAGATGATTATAAAAGCAAAGATATTGAACTGTACGGAGTATTTCCGCCAGGAGCTGCGGGTTCTAAAAAGCTACGGTTATTTATTGATTACTTAAAAGCATATTTTGTAAAACAGCATACCGCCTTGGGTATGCTGAAAAGCGTTTAATTATTTTCGCTTTTTAAATATTTATAAAACACTTATAAAGTACGGCTAAATAATGCAACCGCTTGTTGATACATATTAATTGCAAGGGCTGCATCGTATCGCTCACCTTCATCACGCATAAAGGCATGCTGGGCATTAACTTCTTGCCATTGGTAATTAATGCCAGTGCTTACGCATTGCTGGTATATTTTAGTGCGACCTTCTTGTGGCACATGCGGGTCTTGTTTACCCCATATAAAGTGAATTTCGCCTTGTATATCAGCCATGCGTTCAAATGAGTTATTACCTGATTTTGCCGGTAATGTGTCGCTGTGAATATCAGTTGCGTATAAGCAAAAAGCCGCTTTAATTTCAGGGTTAAGCGCCGCTCTGTAAGCTAAATGCCCGCCAATACATACGCCCATAGCGCCCACTGTACCTGTGCAGTAATGCTGCTGCTTTATAAAGTCGATCATGGCTTGCGTGTCGCTATCATGATGCTCAAGTGGTTTTGCCCACTTATCTGCATTGCCTTTATCTTTACCTGCATCGTCGTAAGCAAGCACAGTGCCCATAGGATTTAACTCGTGAAATACTTCCGGTACGAACACTACAAAACCATGGCTTGCTAAAATAGCTGCACTGCGAGCAATAGGTGCAGTTTGCTGAAAAATTTCAGAATAAAAAATAATAGCAGAGAATTGCCCTTGCGCCTGAGGGCGATAGATGGTTGTTCGCATTAAACCTGTAGGTGTTGGCAAGTCTGCGTTATGTTGTTGAATTATCATAAAAGCGCTCAGTTAAATAAAATTATATATAATGATATGGTAACTGAGCGCGATAAAATAAACGACTTTTGTTGTCGAGTATTTAAATACTTGCAGGCATTTTATTACAACTAGCGTAATAACTTACGGTAGCCGGCCAATCTGAAAATATAGCCATTACCCCAACGTCTTTTGCGAGCACATCAACGACCGTCATCATATCGCCATCGTTATCTATAACATCAGCAATAGATTGATAGTAATATCCACCGCCTTCATTAAGCGGACCTGAGCGCTCAAGGCTCCATGCAATAAGCTCTAAACCTGCTGCTTTTGCGTCAATTGCGTATTGTGATGGCACGATATTATTTTCGTTATCTATTGTTAGCATCATCCAAATTGGAGGGGCTAAAATTTTAACGCCGTCAGCCACAAGTTCGTCCATACCAGGTTGCCATGTTTGTGGGTTACTTGGATCAAATCCGGCTTCACTGTCGCGACCATCTAGGTATACGCTTTTATCTGCAAAGTCAGGGTTAGTGTTAATCCAGTATTTTACGTCATCAAGGTTAAACGATTGCGGATAAACTTTTGAGGCTGGCACGCCCATTTGTGTGTACTCGTCTAGCATTTTTTGCGCATATTGCTCTTGCGTCATTCCATCAAATGGCATGCTTACTTGTGGCGATTTAAGTTCTGGGGTCATTTTTACCCCCATCCCATTAAACAGTGCAATGCTTTGTTTATGGGTCATTAATGTACCTTGGGTAGCATATAAGTCAGTGCGCCAATTTGGTGTACCATCCATGTAGTCGGCAACGGTAGTTGCATTAGTGTTTGCACCATCCATTTTACCTTCAAGGGTTAAAAATTCCGCTAAGCTTATATCACTGGTACAGCATTTAGCTGAAGCGGCAATACCATTAGTAGGGTCGGCTGGTGTAAATGGCACACTGCATTTAGCTGCAAGCTCAGGGATGGCTAAAATATTAGTTGTGGTGTGTAAGTCGCATTGAGAGTGGCGGCATACTAGTTCTTTATCGTTTGTAAATGTAACATCGCATTCAACAATGCCTGCGCCCATTCTGGCTGCAGCAATGTAGGCTTCTTTGGTGTGCTCAGGATATTGCATTGATGCACCGCGATGACCAATAGAAAAGTCGGTGCGGTAAAAAGGACCTTCACTACAAGATTCTAATTGTGTTTTTAAGTTGCTGTCGCTCATATCATCTACTAGATAATAAGGACGAGTGCCTAGTTGAATATCTGGCGCATCACCACTTGGTACCTCTACAATAATAGGCGTAGGCACTTCAACAATCTCAACTTCTGTGCTGGTAACAACCACTTCTTTTTCTACTATTTCTACATCGTCGTCGCAGCCAGCAAGTGTGGCTAACAATATACAGCTTGTAAGTAAGGTGATACGTTTCATTGTTTATCCTTAAAAAGTAAAATTTGTACTACCTTAATGATTATTAATGACAATTTAGCTACAAACGTATTAATTTACTTTTTTATTAATAACTTGATTCACTAACAAGGCGCCTAACATTATGCCAGCTCCAATACTTAACCTGACTATGTCAGCGTCTCGGTTCCAAATAAGTACATTAATAATAATACCAGCCGGAATGAGAAGGTTATTCATAACTGCCAAGGCACCTACATTTACAAGCGTTGCGCCTTTATTCCATGCAAAATAGCCAAGACCAGAGGCAATAATACCTAAATAAATAAGCACGCCCCACTGGGTAGATGTACTTGGGAGTTTGCTTGCATCACCAAATAAAACGTAGCATATAATGGCAACAATTAACGCCCCAATAAAAAACCAACCAAATATCGCTTTATCGTCAAGTGTATTATTTACCATTAAACGTTTGTAAGTAACTTGCCCTGTTGCAAAACAAATATTGGCAGCTTGTACGAGTAATAAGCCGATTAAAAAGTTGTTGTTTAAGTCCTCATAACGAATTGCAACTGCGCCAAAAACAGCAATAAGTGCAACTATAAAAAACCGTGGATTGAATTTCTTTTCAAGCGCGTCGTTTAATAAAGTAATGTAAATAGGGGTCATTACGGTAAATAACAGTACTTCGGGGACGCTTAAAAATAAAAAGGAGTGGTAGTAAAAGCTATACATAACACCAAGTTGTATAGCGCCAATCAGCATGAGCTTTAAGGCTAAAGGTTTAGGTGTTTGTTTAAACTTTAAAAATGGTAAAAATACGATAGTTGCTAGTGCTATGCGAATTAACACACTAAACCATGCATCAACCTGACCTGCTAAATACACACCAATTAAACTAAATGAAAATGCCCAAAGTAAAGTTACTGCAAATAAGTACCGCATAGCCGTCGTCTCTAAATAATTAATGGCAGCAGTTTATCTGTTATAAATTAATGTATAAACAATAAAAGCCCGCAAGCGGGCTTTTATAAAGCAATAATTAATAAACTAAGTTATTAACTATTCAACTAAACCACGGCGCTTAAGTAGTGCGTCGGTAGTTGGTTTTTGACCTCTAAACTCAATGTAGCTTTGCATTAAGTCGCGGCTGTTACCTTTTGATAGGATTTCTTTACGGAACTTATCACCATTTTTACGTGTTAAGCCGCCGTTGTTTTCCATATGTGCAAAGGCGTCTGCTGCAAACACTTCAGTCCATAGGTACGCGTAGTAACCCGCTGAATAACCACCTGCAAATGTGTGGCTAAAAAAGTTTGATTTATAACGCGGTGGTACAGGGTAGTAAGCAATACCATGCTTTTCTAATGCGTCTTGCTCAAACTTTTGAACGTCAGTAATTTTCTTATCAGAACCAAATGAATGCCATTCCATATCAAGTAGTGCTGCTGCTAAATACTCAGTAGTGCCGTAACCTTGGTTGAATTTTTGCGATTCAAGTACTTTATCAAGTAAAGCTTGTGGAATTGGCTCACCTGTTTTGTAATGTTTCGCATAGTTAGCAAGTACCGTAGGCTCAATCATCCAATCTTCATTTGCTTGTGACGGAAATTCAACAAAGTCACGCGCTGTTGCAGTACCCGCTAGGCTTGGGTATTTAACATCTGAGAATAACCCGTGTGCAGCATGACCAAATTCATGGAACATAGTAGACACTTCGTCAAACGTCATTAGCGTAGGCTCGCCTGCAGCAGGTTTTGGAATGTTCTGCGCATTGTAAATAACAGGTTTGGTGCCTTTTAAGCCGCTTTCGCTAACGTATGCACTCATCCATGCACCGCCACGTTTACCTTCACGTGCATATGGGTCTAAGTAAAATAAACCAATAGCGCTGCCATCAGCGTTAAATACTTCGTATACGGTTACATCTTCATGATAAACAGGAAGATCTTTACGTTCTTTAAACGTAATACCGTACAGTTTGTTCATTGCAAAGAATAAGCCATCGTGAATAACCGATTGCATTTCAAAGTATGGTTTAACAAGTGCTGGGTCTAAGTTGTACTTTTCTGCACGTACTTTTTCAGCATAAAAAGTCCAATCCCATGGTTTAAGCTCAAAGCTTTCGCCTGAATCGTTAATCACTTTTTGAATAGCGGCTGCTTCAATTTTTGCTTTTTCAACTGCTTTTGGTGCTAGGTCATCAAGGATGCCGTAAACGTTATCAGTTGTTTGTGCCATACGCGACGTCATTACATAAGAAGCCCAATCTTTGTAGCCTAAAAGCTCTGCTTTTTGAGCGCGTAGGTTGGTTTCTTTAATAATAATAGGGCCGTTAGTTTTTGCTGCACGGTTTGCAGAAGCTTTAAAAATTCGCTCACGTAGGTCGCGGTTTTCAAGGCTGCTTAAAATTGGTTGTTGCGTTGTATTTACCAAAGTGATCATGTAGCCGTCTTTGCCCGCTTTTTTAGCTGAAGCTGCAAGGCCTGCAATTTCGCCTTCCGAAAGACCCGCTAATTTACTTTTGTCTGTAACTACAATAACGTCTTCTTTAAACGATTTTAAAATGTTTTGTGAAAACGCAGTAGATAGCTGAGCTAGCTCTGAGTTAATTTCACGCATTTTAGCTTTTTCAGCGTCATTTAATTTAGCACCTGCTTTTACAAACTGCTTGTAGTAAAAATCAACTAGGCGTTTATCTTCTGCGTTTAATTTATCTTGATTGTCGTAAATTGTTTGTACGCGCTTAAATAATTCACCGTTTAAGTAAATATCATCTGAGTGAGCAGATAATACAGGCGCCATTTTTTCATCAATACGCTGGTATTCAGCATCTGAAATTAAACCAGATAAGTTATAAAAAGCAGCCGATACGCGATTTAATAGCTCCCCTGACAATTCCATTTTAACTAATGTGTTTTCAAATGTTGCTGGAGCAGGGTTGTTAGCAATGGCTTGTACTTGTGCCGTGTGCTGTGCGATACCAGCATCGAATGCAGCTTCGTAGTCTTTTGTACCAAATTTATCAAACTCTGGTGCCATGTATTGTAATGGGCTTGGTTTAAATAAAACATTGTCTGCGTTCATATCTTGTACTTGAGCTGCGCTCTCTTTTGCCGTGTCTTTTGTTTCAGTTGTTGAACAGGCCGATAGTATTAGTGCACTAGCTATAGTAGTGGCGATCAGGGTTTTACGCATAATAACTCCATAGGAAAATTAGCCGAAATAGGCTTTGCGAGTCGAAAAACCCAGTTAACTTACCAAATTTTGATTTATATACAATAAAGTTTATCGGTATTAAGGGGGATTTGAACGCAAATTAGCTAATAATTAACATTAAGGTAGGTAAAAGTAGCTCTAAAAACATCCTTTGAGCTACTCTAGATATATAAAAAGGGAATAATTAGTGTATTGAGAATTTTAATTGTAGCCAAGAACAAATCTTTTTTCAGAGCCAATGCTCGTTGGTTGCTGCTGTCCAAATTCTTTATTAATAGTAGCTAATGTTTGCTCTTGCTGGGCAAGTAAGCATAATATTTTGTTGCGATAATCTAGGCTACTCTCAAATAAATTTAGATCTACTTGCGGTTGTAGAGTGGCTAGTCGTTGATTTAAAGTAAGTTGTGACATAGTAACCTCCAGTGCTCTTTAACTACATATATAGCACTTGTTGCAATAGTTGGTTAATAAATTGTATATAAAGTACATATTGAACTTATTAACTTCGCGTTTTAGTTATATTATGACGGTTAAACTTACCTAACACTGAACCTATTTCACTTAAAGCGATTTAATTTTAAAGCGCTCCTTGCTTGTTTGGAAAAATAAATGACGTTAGAACAAATAAACCAAATTCTTGCCTTTGTTGTATTTAGTTACAGCGATATACATATAACCGTAGCCAAAATTATTAAAATACCTTTAATACTCTTTGCCATTTGGTTTGTTGTTACGCGCATAGGTAAGCTAATAAAAAGAACCTTATTAGCAAAAAAGTTAAGCCAAGATGCTGTGCATTTATTTACGCGTATTTATTTTATTATTAGTATCGCTATTTTGGTTTTTACCTCTCTAGAAGTGCTCAGCATTCCCGTTACTGCATTTGCATTTGTATCGGGTGCTATTGCCATTGGTGTTGGTTTTGGTGCCCAAAATATTATTAATAATTTTATTAGTGGCTGGATATTAATGTGGGAGCGCCCAATACGTATAGGCGACTTTTTAGAAGTAGGTAATGCAAAAGGTGTGGTAGAAACAATAAATACACGCTCAACACGTATTCGCCGAAACGATGGCGTACATATGCTTATACCTAACAGCCAACTACTAGAAAACACAGTAACAAACTGGACATTAATTGATGGCAATGCCCGCTCATCGGTCAGTGTAGGTGTTGCCTATGGATCAGACGTATTACTTGTTAAAAAGTTAATACAACAAGTACTTGATGACCATGAATCTATATTGGCTAATCCAAAGTCGTCAGTGTTATTTGATGACTTTGCTGACAGCTCACTTGTATTTAATGCTATTTTTTGGGTATGTGCCGAGTCTGAAACCATGCTTAGAAAAGTACGCAGTGATATTCGTTTTAGTATTTATGCTGTATTTGAAAAGCATGATGTAGTGATTGCTTTTCCGCAGCGTGATATTCATATCGACGGTGAAATTGCATTTAAGCACTCATAGTTCACATATAGTAAATATTTAAAGTCGCTCTTGAGCTAACACCATTCAGTTAAGCATGCTTTGACTTAATGGTGTACCGAGTTTTTGAAATTCGAACGGTCCTACTTTTGGGCCGTTTTCTT
>NZ_WTLA01000022.1:0-81345 GCF_011378845.1 Pseudoalteromonas sp. Z9A4 | reverse complement strand
CATCCTACTGCGTAGCGCACCAACTTCATATTGTAGAAAGCCCGAATTTAACGATTTGGGCTTTTTTACGTCTGCAGAAAAGTAAAATAAGCGTAATTAATGTACACACATCAACACCTAGCACGTAGGTCGGGTGAGCGCCGCGACTCCCTACGCTGAAAGTACCGAAAGTACCCTTATACCAACCTGCATAAATCTTTAATCAATTTAACGAATTAAATTGCACTATACGTCGTTAAAATTTTTTATTTAGAACTACTAGATACAAA
Organism: Pseudoalteromonas sp. Z9A4; assembly: GCF_011378845.1. Classification (NCBI taxonomy): domain Bacteria; kingdom Pseudomonadati; phylum Pseudomonadota; class Gammaproteobacteria; order Alteromonadales; family Pseudoalteromonadaceae; genus Pseudoalteromonas; species Pseudoalteromonas sp. Z9A4. The sequence continues at coordinate 81,076 of NZ_WTLA01000022.1, read as the reverse complement.
AATTTTTGCCTAGTTCTAGCGTAATTTTCTTAACGTTAAATAGACCCCATATATAAGCAGATTGGTATTATAAAGCTTCTACTTCAATTCTAACCTCACGATACGACTCAATATCTTCACTAAATCACAGTCTGATTTAAAAGCTAGCTACTTCTTCTCATTTTGTTGCAATTTCATTCTTGGTTTAATAAGTGACCTGTGTAAAACTACCTCAGTTAATTTAGTAAATCAGGTGACATGAATGTCGAATATTAAAGCTTGGAAACTTATAAGCCTGTTTTGTTTGTTCGCAGTGCTTATGGGTTGTCAATCGAAAGAAGAGCAGCTGCAACAAACAATTCAAGAGTCTATTAAAAAGGTAGATACGGAGCTGTCTCAGCTTGGTACTGCACTCGATAATGGAAGTGTACGCAATGCTGTGTTACTTAAAGAATATGGCGAGCTTCTTAAAAAACAACAACCAGAGCTTACAAAAGTTGTTGATGTAATTACCCTTGATGCAACGCGCCAAGGCGCACTTTATAGTGGCTTAACACAGCGACTTAAAGAGATTAAAGGAACTTACTTAATTCCTCCTTACGAAGATACGTTACATAGCATTGATTTGTTGCGTGATGCATCTAAACCTACGCTATTTTCTGATGCGTTAACCGATCCTATTAATATGCTAGCTGATATGTCCAAAGGCACTTTAGCGCGTGTAGGCGCAATTAGTAAGCAAGCTGAAGGTGAGGGTGTTGGTAACCAAATGGTAGGTAACCCTAACTATGGTAACTGGCAATCAAATAGTAACGGTATTAGCTTTTGGCAATGGTACGGAATGTACCGTATTTTAGGTGATGTATTTGATCGTGTTGAATACGGAAGCTGGAGTAAGCGCCGAAAGTATAGCTATTACAATGACTATGGCCGCTCGCGTTATTCAAGCCCTAAACAAATTAAAACCCAAAGCGCGCTAGAAACACGCACGCGCCAAACATACCAACGCCAAGGTAAGCAGTTTACAAGCCCTTATGCGAGTAAAAAAACAGGTGCATCAGGTTTAAGCCGTAGTAGTTATACGCCAGCAAAAAGCCGCAGTAGTTATTCTCGTTCGAGCAGTTATAGCAATAGCTCAGGATCGGTGCGTGATAGCGGTAGCAGAACCTCTCGTGGCGTGAGCCGTGGTAAGTAAAAGAATAAAGTTGGAGTTAGAATAATATGTATGAATTTAATGGAATAACTATGTGGTCACTGCAAGCGCTGGCGATTGATTTTGCAATTATTGTTTTATTATTTGTAAGCCTTAAATATATAAAAGGCTGGGTTTCAAACTTACATGCAAATGATGAAATAACAGAGCGTGATAACTTTGCTTTTGGTATTAGCTTTGCCGCTGGCTTAGTGGCACTGGCGATTGTATTAACGGGTGTAAGTAGCGGAGCTTTTGCTGCAACACTGCAACAAGAAGCACTACAAATGTTAGCTTATGGCGCATTAGCAATTGTACTTATTAAGTTGGGTCACTTTTTTCAAGATAAAGTAGCTCTTCGTAAAGTAAGCCTGCACGACGAAATCGTTAAAGGTAACGTTACAGCTTCAATAATTGATTTTGGCCATGTTGTCAGTGTTGCTATCGTTATTCGCTCAGCTCTTTTATGGGTGGCTACTGACGGCTGGCATGGTCTTCCAATTGTAATTGCCGCCTTTATTATAGGTAGTGTTGTATTACTACTTGTTAGCCAGTACCGAGTGCAGTTATTTAAGCGTACAAATAAAAGTGGCGACTGCCTACAACAAGCAATTGTTGATGGTAACTTAGCTGTGGGTATTCGTTACGCTGGATTTTTAGTCGGTAGTGCATTAGCTATTACAGCAGCAACGGGTGTTGCACCTTACGCGGCTGATAATATTAATGCGAGTTTACTATACTGGGCTATTAGCGCAGTAGTGAGCCTTGTTGCATTTATTATTTTGCACTTAGTGACAATTAAAATAATTTTATCTGGTTGCGATATTTCCGATGAAGTTAATCGTCAAAAAAATGTAGGTGTAGCTACTATTTCTGCAGCAGTATCATTTGCTGTAGGTATCACTATGGCAACATTACTAGGCGCATAATCAGTGTCATCAACCACAACTAGCCCAAGTAAGTCTCGCTTACTTGGGCACGATATACTACTTATTACTGTTATGGCCGTGCTTGCTGGGTGCGGCCTTATTTATGAATACTTACTGTCTCATTATGCGGGCCGTGTACTTGGCTCGGTAGAGAGCGCTATTTACGCCATGATCGGTACTATGATTGTAGCAATGGGCTTAGGCGCTTTTTTAGCGCGTTGGTTTAAAGATGCATTTACCGCTTTTGCTTGGCTAGAAAGCATTATTGCTTTGGTTGGCATGGGCTGCATTTTAGCGATAGCGGGTGTAATAGCAGTTAGTTATTCTCTTCCTCATTTATTTTCGAGCATTTTTAATTTACCCCCTGATGTTGTACTTAATGGTTACGTATTTCAAAAGCTACAAGAGTGGTCACGTTTTCTACCTTATGTTTTTGGTTTAATACTGGGCTTATTTATTGGTATGGAAATACCGCTTATAGCGCGTATTCGTCAGCATGTTTATGGTCGGTTTTTAGAAAACAACGCAGGGACTATTTATGGTGCCGATTATATTGGTGCTGGTATTGGTGCAGCCATTTGGGTAAGTATCATGCTCTCAATGCCTATAATGCAAGCTGCAGCGTGGACGGCGTTATTTAATATCATTGCGGGGCTCGCGTTTTTATGGCGCTACCATACCCATGTGCGCTTTGCTAAGGCACTTTTAGTTTGCCATATAGTATTACTGGCATTATTTGGCTTTATTTTAGTATTTGGCAGTAGCTGGATGAACAGTCTAAGTAATGTTTTATACAAAGATAAAGTAATTTATTCGCAAGCAACTAAATACCAACACGTAGTTTTAACCGAAAGATTAAGCAAAAACCAACCTCAGCCAATTACCGATTTATATTTAAATGGGCGTTTACAGTTCTCAAGTATTGATGAGCAAATATATCACTCAATGCTGGTTTACCCTGCAATGCTTGCCTCTAACAGACACGACCGTGTATTAATAATTGGTGGTGGTGACGGGCTTGCACTTAGAGATGTTTTAAAGTGGCCTGTAAGTGAAGTAACGCTAATAGATTTAGACGCGCAACTACTCAATTTATTTGGTCATAAAGACGGTGACTTTACGCCGCCAGAGCACATCAATAAGCGATTGCTACAGCTAAACAATAAATCGATGCATGATTCGCGAGCCAACATAATTGTGGGTGATGCATTTTTAGAAGTTGAAAAACTGCTTGATCAATCTAAGCAGTTCGACACTATTTTAATTGATTTACCTGACCCTAATCATCCTGATCTAAATAAAATGTACAGTGACTACTTTTATAATCATGTACGGCAGTTATTAGCACCCGATGGCGCAATGGCGGTTCAATCAACCTCACCTTATCACGCTAAAAAAGCGTTTTTAAGCATTGCTAAAACAGTTAAAGCTGCTGGGTTTGAGTATGTTGAGCAGTATCAGCAAAACATACCTTCTTTTGGGCAGTGGGGCTGGACTATAGCGACTAAAATGGGGCAGTCGGCCAGTGGCCGTATTAATGATGCGACGGCTATGCCTGTGCCATCAAGATGGATTAGTAAAGAATATTTATTGGCAAGTTTTGTATTTCCTAACCACTACTTTGAACAAGTTAAAAGTATTGAGGTCAATAGGTTAGGGTCTGGTCAGTTGTATGATTACTACCGAACTGCATGGCAAATAGAAAGCGAATTGTATAAAAACTAATAAAACATGGTTGACATAATATGTCGACCATGAGAATCTTAACTCAGACATAATATGTCAAACGACAAAAGGCAGAGACATGGAATTAAATGAACTTTCAATAAAATTAGCTTCTTTTGAAACTGAAGGCGCTAACTTTGAGTCTTTCTTGATTGCCAACCCAGGCGAGCAAGATGTTTTACAAGTCATTGTTGATGGAAATGATGAGCTTCCAATTTTTGTTACGCAAACGCAAGAGCAGTTATTATGTATTAGCTACTTGTTTGACGAAGATGAAGTTAAAAGTGAATTACGCAACGAGTTAAACGAAACATTACTACGTTTAAACGTGCCAATTCCACTGAGTGCATTTGCTAAAATCGATAACAAATACGCGATTTTTGGTGCACTGTCGGTAAATTCATCATTGGATGACGTTACCCACGAACTAGTGACATTAGCCGATAACGCTATCGATGCACTAGAAGCCGTGACCTTGTATTTAAACGATTAATAGCTAGTTAGTGGAGTTAAGATTATGAGTATTTTAAAAAAATTATTTACAGCAGTACGTGGCGGCGCTCGTGAAGCAGGCGAAGCAATTGTAGACAAAAATGGCATCCGTATTTTTGAGCAAGAAATTGCAGACGCGCAAAATGCACTTCACCGTGCTAAAAAAAGCCTTACTGAAGTAATGGCCAAAGAAATGCAAACTAAGCGTAAAATTAGCGCTGTAGATGCATCAATCGCTGAACATGAAGCGTATGCAGGCCAAGCTCTTGAAAAGGGCAACGAAGCATTAGCATTAGAAATTGCAGAAAAAATTGGTGACTTTGAAGCTGAAAAAGCTGAAAACGAGCAAGTATTGTCTGGCTTTAGCAATCACATTGTTGCGCTTAAGCAGCAAGTTAAAGATGCTGAAAAATCGATTAAAGAGAATCAGCGTCAGCTTACAATGGTTAAAACCACTGAAAGCGTACAGCAAGCAACAATGGCTGTTAACAGCACGCTTAATACAAACAGCTCGTCTATGACATCGGCTCGTCAATCGCTTGAACGTATTAAACAGCGCCAACAAGATCGAAGTGACCAGCTTGGTGCTGCAAAGCAACTTGAGTCAGACGTAAATGGCGATGACTTAAAAGCAAAAATGGCTGAAGCAGGCATTGGCGACACAAGTCCAAAAAGCGCTGATATTTTAGCTCGCATCAAAGCGAAGCAAAATAGCTAACCATTACGTTTATACTTTAAAAAGGTAACCGAGTTTTTCTCAGTTACCTTTTTTGCTTAGAAGGCAGCCTTCCTATGTTTAATTTTTTCAAATCTAAAAAAGAGCCAGAACGTCAACTTAATCATCCGAGCGATCTTAAAAAAGGCGACATGTTTAGCGTTATTGATTCATTTGCCTATCCTGCATGGTTAAAGGGTGAAACGTTACGTGTTACTGATATTCAGACTTACCAATATCAGCACAGTAGTGATACTGAATTTGTACTTGAGACAAATAGCGGCCAAGTTGTATTTTTACAAATTGAGCAAGATGACGGCGAAGAGTGGGCTAACTTTTCTATTAAAATTCAGCGAAACGAAGTTGAAGAGATATTTAGCCTTGATGAGTTTGCGCGTATTTTTGATGAAGAGTCGTTAACCCACATTACAGTGCAAAATACACCAGAGCGCTTTATGCAGTTTTTAGCTAAAAGCTACCAACAAAGCGAGTCGCCTTATGTGTGTTATTTCCATAATAAAGACTACCGCAACCAAGCATTACCTCGTTATGAGCAAGAAGGTGGTGAGCCATGTGAAATGATTTGCTTAGCGTCAGATAATGAAGGCTTTGGTTTAAATATCGAAATTTGGGATGGCGGCGAAACCGAAGTATCGCTAACGCTCATTCGTCCAATGTCAGACATTGTAGACTTGTTTCCCGGAGATGCTAAGTGAGTGATGCTAAAGATAAGTGGTTACGTCAGGAACAAGCTGTACGTGCCACACAAATGGCATTCGATCTAAGCAGCGAAGTTCAAAAGCTGATAAAAAAGCAGGCAATTGATCAAGAGCTAACGCCGTCAGATATGATCCGAAAAATACTTGGCTTAGACGTAAAGTCTAAAAAAACGCGTCAACGTTTATCGTTTAACTTAAATGATGATGAAATAGCGCAACTAGCCAGTCGCTTTGATGTACAAAGCGATGATAAGCGAGCCGTAAAACAACAAGTAGCTGATTTATTAATAGCTCACACTAAAAATAAAAAAGTGAAATAATTTAATTAGGTTTTTATGAATATTGTTTTAATTGCTTACTTAATTATTTTTGCGTTGTTTGGTACTGCGGCGAGTTATTTTGTACGTTTTATTTATGCATATTGGGTGCTTAAAACAATGCCCATGAAATACATTATTAAAGCTGGTATTTGCGTGGTACTGGTGGTAGTAATTTCAGCGTTAATTCCGTATTTAAGTTAACGCTGAAATTAGCTTATACGCGGCCGTTTTTATTTTATATCAAACGACTGGCATTGGTGGTTAATACACAGCGATTGCACTTCAAGTACAGGAGAACAATCAGTTAAGCCTTGTGCTTTATTTTGTATGTTTTCTTGTTTTGTTATTTGTTGAGCAAGCTGTTCTGCTTCTTCTTGAGATGTGTTTAGCGTTGAATAAACAGCATATTTACTCGGTCCGCCGCATGCGCGGGCGCCCACTTCAAGTACTTTGCACTGAAAGCTTGCAGTGCAGCTGTTATTACTCACCATGTTATTCAGATCATAGTTTAAGTCAGATAAGTTTTTACTTTGCTCATTTGACGTCACAGTACTAGCACAACCACTTAGTAATAAAATGCTGCTAGCAATGCTTAAAATTGATAGTTTAATTGCCGATGGTAAACAACTCATAACGTTATCCTTAAAATGCACTTACCGCTGAGCCTTCAAGTTTAACACATTTATTTTCAACACACTGTGTGCTTGGCGTTGTTAAATGCTGACAAATGCTCATCATCCCTTTTTGTGAATTATAACTACTTTCAAGCTTAGTAATTTTGTCGCTAAGGACAGCTACTTGTTCCTCAGATGCTGCGTTTGTTGAGTACACAACAAAGCTGCTTGGCCCACCACATGCGCGACTGCCTACTGCACTTATTCTGCATTGGGTGCTGGTATCACATTGCTTATCTGTAATTAGCGTATTTAATTCGGTTTTAGCTGTTTTTATATCGTCTATTGAAACGTTTTTTAAATCAGCTTTTGGTATTTTTTCAGCAACTACGTTCTTTTTAGTATTTTCCTGTAATTGAGTGTTTTCTTTTAGCTTTTGTAGCTCTTGCTTTGGTGCTTCAGCTTCTGAGGTGATTGTTACTTGCTGCGTTTCAGTGGGTGCTTTATCTAAGCATGCAGTTAAACACAGTGGTAAAAGTATGGCTAACAATGGGGTACGCATAACAAACCTTGATAGTGATGAAATATTCATCACTATCATACACGGTGCATTTTTTACGGCAATAAAAACTATATTATCAAGTAATTAAAGCCGTGAAAAATACCGTTTTGTTAAAGTCCACCCTGCGTTAGTTTGGTGGGGTTAAGTAGTTTTTCGAGTTCACTGCGTGGTAAATCAGTTTCTTGTTCGGCTACATCAATAATAGGGCGGGCTTCTTTATAAGCCTGCTTTGCTATTTTTGCTGCTTTTTCATAACCTATCACCGGGTTAAGTGCCGTCACTAAAATTGGATTTTTAGCGAGCGCTTTATCTATATTAGGCTGATTTACCTTAAAGCTGGCAATGGCTTTATCGCCCAATGCCTGCGCGCTATTGGCAAGTAATTCTATGCTTTGTAAAATATTATACGCAATGACTGGCAGCATAACGTTTAGCTCAAAATTACCCGCTTGACCTGCTACGGTAATAGTGGCGTCGTTGCCAATAACTTGTGCGCTTACCATGGCTGCGGCTTCTGGTATTACTGGGTTTACCTTACCTGGCATAATGGATGAGCCTGGTTGAAGCGCTTCAAGCTCTATTTCACCTAAACCTGCAAGTGGTCCTGAGTTCATCCAGCGTAGGTCGTTGGCTATTTTCATTTGTGCGACAGCGAGTACTTTTAATTGCCCAGAAAGTGCGACGATGGCGTCTTGTGAACCTATATTATAAAAAAAGTTACTACTGGGCGTAAATCTAATACCTACATTGGCACTCAGATTTTCTGTAAATTTTGCTGCAAATTTAGGGTCGGCATTTATTCCTGTTCCAACGGCTGTACCGCCTTGTGCAAGTTCGCATACACGCTCTAAGCTATGTCTAATTCCTGCTGCGGCATGATTAACTTGTGACTGCCATGCACTTAGTGTTTGATCAAACGTTACAGGCATTGCATCCATTAAATGCGTACGGCCCGTTTTAACTATATGGCCTACTTCAGCTTTTTTCTTTTCCAGGCTTTGCGATAAGTTTTCAAGCGAAGGAAGTAATTCATACACTACATTTATTGCGCTACTGAGTGCGATAGCAGTAGGGACTACATCGTTAGAACTTTGCCCCATGTTTACATCATCATTAGGGTGAATGCTTTCACTGCCTAATCGGCTAGCAAGCGTTGCAATAACTTCGTTGGCATTCATATTTGAGCTTGTGCCTGAACCAGTTTGAAAAATATCAACGGGGAAATGCTCAACATGCTCGCCATCAATGATACTTTGACAAGCTTGCTCAATTGCATCGGCTTTAGCTTTGCTTAAATGGCCTAGCTCACAGTTACTTTGTGCAGCGGCTTGTTTTATATAAGCCAGTGCAGTTATAAATTGCTTTGGCATAGGTAAGCCACTAATGGCAAAATTATTAACCGCTCGCTGTGTTTGCGCCTGATAGAGCGCATCAGTAGGTACTTTTAGTTCGCCCATGCTGTCTGATTCTGTTCTAAAGTTGCTCATAAGTGTGCTCCTTAAAAAGGGTTGAATTCGTGACTAAGAATACGAGCTTCACGCTCAAGTATTAAAAATTGTGCAGTATTGTTATGCACTTTATAAAACCATTTTAGTGCTAATAAAGGTTTGTATAACTGCTCTAAACATTGTTTACGAATAGCATTATGTATAAGAGGGTCGCACATTTTGTTCATAATTTCATGGTGTGTGCGTCTAAGATAAAACTCTTGAAGCAAGGGATTACGTTGTTGCTCAAATTTTTTGGCGACGTTAAGGGCGGTTTCTATGTAATCGGCAACGAGCATGGGTGCATGCAGACCAGGTCTTAAGCAATGGCAAGAGAGTTCTTGATGGTAACGATGCTGGGCATAATTTGAAGACATAAAAAAACCGACTTAAGTTAACGATAATAGTTATCATTACATTTAATCGGTTTCAGTGTAAACAGTTATTATAAAAATTATTTGCGATACTAATTTGAGTTTTAATTGTAGCCAAGAATAAATATCTGATCTGTTTCATGTTTGGTCATCGCCTGTTGATTATGTTTAGGGTGCGAAAGTAAATCGATTACTGTTGCTCTCATATCAACGGCGTAACTATGATCGTCGGTGGTTTTTTCGGTTATAGCAATAGCTGCGTCTACAGCGGTATAAGGGGGTATATGCATAATTTTATCCTTTGAAATTTAATATAAGTTAAACCCTTTAGTGGGTTAGTTATATAAAAGCATATTACGTACCAATCATAATAAATTAGCTCAACCATATGATAGTTATAGTGTTTAAAAATTATCTTTTTTTTCATCACGACAAAATAAGCTAAATTTGCTTTACTGTTGTGCATTAATCTACAATTTTGGTGCACAGTAATGACAAAGCCATTTTCACAAGCCTGTGAAAACAATAAAACCCCTATTTTAGAGCAATTAAAGGACGTATTAAAAAATACTAAAACAGTACTCGAAGTTGGCTCAGGAACCGGCCAGCATAGTGTTTTTTTTGCAGAGCAATTACCACATTTACAATGGCATACAAGTGATCGCGCTATAAACCACGAAGGGATTAACTTATGGCACCGCGAAGCTAATTTAACTAATTTGCATGCACCTCTTGAGCTTGATTTAAATAATGAGTGGCCAGTAGATAAGGTTGACGCTATTTATACTGCAAACACATTTCATATTGTAAGTTGGCAATTAGTTGAGCGTTTTTTTGACGGTGTTAAACGCCACTTAAATAGCGACGGTATGTTGTGTATTTATGGGCCATTCAAATACCAAGGTGAATTTACCAGCCCAAGTAATGATGACTTTAGTGCCTTTTTAAAAGAGCGCGATCCGTTAAGTGGAATAAGAGATTTTGAAGCAGTTGAACAACTAGCTAAGCAAGCAGGGCTTACGCTTATTAGCGATACAGCCATGCCTGCAAATAATCAGTTACTCGTTTTTAAACGGCAGTAATGAGCTACATTGCTCTTTATATATATCAATATGGCCGCGTTCACGCTTTAAGTAGTCGCTTATTGCATTACTGAAGTCGCCATCAACAATATGGTGAGCAGAGTAGGTAAGCACGGGTTCAAATCCGCGTGCTATTTTGTGCTCACCTTGTGCACCAGAATGAAAACAGTTGAGTTTATGCTTTATTGCAAACTCAATACCTTGGTAATAACACAATTCAAAGTGCAGCGAATCTACTTCCTCACTTGCTCCCCAGTAGCGCCCATAAAGCGTATTTTTACCTACTAAACTAAGTGTTGCAGCAATCACGTTATCGTCTTTTTTGGCCAGCATAATAACGAGACTGTTAGCCATTAAGGCATGTAAAAGCGTAAAAAACTCCATATTTAAATAGCCCAAATGACCAGAGCGCTTTAAGTAGGTGCGCTGATAAAACTCACAAAACAATTGCATTATCTCGGGCGTAATTTGCGTTCCTTGCAGCCATTCAATATCAATGTTCTGTTGCGCTATTTTAGCTCGCTCTTTTTTAAGGGATTTACGTTTGCGTGAGCTAAGTATTTGCAAAAAGTCGTCAAAGGTTTCAAAACCTTTATTAAACCACTGAAACTGCACACCCACTCTTAGCATGGCGTGTTGCTCAGTTAATGATGTTGCTTGAGCTTGATCGCAAAAGTTAACATGCCATCCCGACCATCCTTGCTGAGCACTGTGTAAGCTAAGTTGCTCTGTAATGTACTGATATACCGTATTTGGGTTAGCGTGCTCGATAGCAATACGCTTGCCTTCAATAGGGCTAAAGGGAATGCCAGATAGCCACTTGGGATAATATTCTAAACCGTGTTTTTCGTATGCCTCAGCCCATGCCCAGTCAAATACATACTCGCCGTATGAATGACTTTTTAAATACCCGGGTGCAAGTGCAACGAGCGTATCATTTTCAAAAATAGCGAGGTGATGGGGCTGCCAACCGCTTTTTTGTGTTACGCATTGGCTTTGTTCAAGGGCATATAAAAAAGCATGTTGAGTAAATGGTTCATCACCAAATAAACGTTGCCACTGCGCCTGATCAATCTCATTAATACTGCTAAACCATTGGTGCGAAAACGTTCCCATGACTACTTACCTTGTAGTTGTTCTAAGCTGTTCTACGTTTTTAATAAACGTACTAATTTGCATTTTAAGCTCGGTAAAATGAGGATTATAAGTTAAGCGCTGTAAAGCCGGATAGTGTTTTAAGTTGGCGCTTGTATGCTCTCCTAGTTGTGGGTTTTTAGTTGTTTTACATGTTTTATATAGGGACTCGTCGTTAATAAAGCTGCCACAATTGCGATAAGTTGCGTTAATTCCATAATGTGGATTTTGCGGTGAGTTAACAACAGCAATATGCGATATACCATGAACCTTTTTACATTGAGGTGTTGTGCATTGCGGATTATTTACTGTGTAGTCACTAGCAAAGTCTGGCGGTAAAATATCAGTGCTTCCATAAAGTACTAAAGTATCGAGCGGTTTATATTCGGTTGAATTACCTTGGTGTAATGCACTTAATAATTTTAGCGTGGCACGCGTATCTATCGTGGTATCAATGTCGGAAAGTACACTAAAAATAGGCAATTTAAGTGCAGGGCGTTTGTTTAAACTACTTACGCTTGCAAGTGACATTGCATCGTATGAAGCGGCAGCTGCATTTAAAGAAAATGATTCATACTTAGCAAAGTCTACATCGGCGTCTTTATCAATCCAATTAACAAAGGGTATGGCATCAATCCACTTTGCTATCCAGCCGTACTTATTATGTGGCTCGGAGCCTGGCGAATAAAGCATAAGCGCTTTAATTTTAGGGGATACAGTGTGTTTGGTTGCGTAATCAATAAGTAACGCTGCACCGGTAGAGTAACCTGCGAGTATCACCTCATCAAAGTCTTGTACGGAGCGTTCAATACCGTATTTTATTGCTTGTTGCCATTGGCTAACGTCTACATTGAGTAACGCACTTGCGGCGCTTCCATGTCCTGGTAATAAAATAGTACGCACAGTATAGCCTTGCTGATAATACACTTGTGCTAAATCGTGATACGTAAAGGGTGAATCAGTTAGCCCGTGGATTAGTAGTGCAACTTTATTACTGTTTGGATGCGTGAGCTCAAAAGGAGCAATAATATCTGCAATAGTAGGGTCAGGTTTTCGCGTACCTTGTGTTACTAATTGCTGATAGGTTTGTGTAATAACAGGGCATGGCATATTTGCACGTGGATTGGCTTTATTTATATGTTTATATGCAAAATCTAAGTAATCGTTAAATGGCAAAAGGGCGTGGTAATTAAAGCGCTGGTGGTTGTGCTCATTTTCAAAGCGTAATAAGCCTTGTTGCTTACTTTTTGTTATAAATTTAAAGTTGCTCGCCTGCGATATACAGTTTTGAGCGACAGCTGTATGAGAAAAAACACTTAAAACAAAACCAAAAGCTACTCTTAAAAATACTCTTAAAACTATTCTTAAAATTAAACCACTATTGTTCATTAACTTCTGCATATTGGACAAGACACTCGGTTAGCTTAATGAGTTCAAGCGGTTTTGCAAGATGTTGATTAAATCCAACTGCTTGTGCATGTGCTTTATCCTCTGGCATTACGTCGGCAGTTAAAGCAATAATCGGGAGTTCTTGTTTGGTTTTAAACTGCCGAATCAGTGCAGTTGCTCTATAGCCATCCATTATAGGCATTTGGCAATCCATAAGGACTAAATCAAAATGTTGTTTTTTCACTATATCGACCGCCAACTCACCGTTTTCTATCATATACGGCACAATCCCTAACGAGCCAAGCATCGCTTTAATAACCATTTGATTTACTGGGTTATCCTCTGCGACCAAAATGTCTAGCGAAGTAATATTAGTATTATCAAATGTAATAACATGTTCTTTTTTAGGTTCTGTTGTTTCTAATCGCATTGAAAATGTAAAAGTAGAGCCTTTATCTATTTCACTTTTAAGGGCTATTTCTCCCCCCATTAATTGGCTTAGCTCTTTTGCTATTGTTAAGCCAAGCCCTGTACCGCCAAACTGCCTTGAGGTAGAGCTATCAGCTTGGGTAAATGCGTTAAATAATTTTTTATGCTGGCTTGGTTTTATACCTATTCCGGTATCACTAACGTTTATAACAAGCTGTACTTTATTGGCGGCAGTAAACTCTGTTTCTATGTTTAAAGTAACGCTGCCTTGGCTTGTAAATTTAATCGCGTTACTACATAAATTAAGTAATACCTGCTCAATTCGCATAGGATCACCAATAAACCAGGTATTTAAAGGTAGCTTTGAGTTAACTTGCCAGTTAATACCTTTGTTAAGTGCGCTTTGTTCAAACATATTGTCTATGCGTGTTATTAAGGCACCTAGGTCGAATGCAATAGATTCAATAACTAACTTTTGGGATTCTATTTTTGATATATCAAGAATGTCATTAATTAAGTTTAATAAACTTTTAGATGATGAGTTTATTTTATCTAAATAGCCAATGAGTGTACTTGCACTGTCTGTTTCTCGAGCAAGTGAAGAAAAACCAATAACGGCGTTTAATGGTGTACGTATTTCGTGGCTCATATTCGCTAAAAATTGGCTTTTAGCCTGATTAGCTAAATCAGACTGCTGCTTTGCTTGTGCGAGTGAGTGTGTACGCTCAGCAACTTGACGTGTAAGTGCAATTTGTTGCTGATTAAACAGCAGTAAAACCATTAAAATTAAAGAACATACGGCAACTTGGAGTATGAGCAATAATAGAGTTAGTTGGCTATTATGTTGTGTTAAAAAGCTTTCTTTAAGGGCTAGTTTTACAATCCATTTTTGCCCTGCAAAGTCCACGTCAAACGACATTAAACGGCTACCTTTGGCTTGCTGAACATCTTGAGAGTAATTACTATAAAACGGCGGTGTGTTTGTATCTTCGTATATACCAATCGAAAACATATCAGACTGTTCTTTAGAAATGGCCTGCTCAATAATACTACGCACTAAAAATATACCAGTGGCATAGCCTTTAATTGTTTTTTCATCATTATATTGAGAGTACACAGGGGCAAATAATAAATAGGCTGGTTTAGGTTGTTTGGTTTGCACCAACTGAATTATTTTAGTTCCGACTGGCATGTACTTTATAGCGGGGTTAAGCAGAGAGTTTTTTCGATCAGGGTTTGAAAATACATTAAAGCCAATCGCTTTTTGATTACCATTAAAAGGAGCTATGTATTTTACTATAACAAGGGGATCGTTAATTTCAAGAGGTTCGCCAACTATATCAATATCTAAATGGTAAATGTTTGATATTTCTTGAGCAAAGACTTCGCATTGATCTTGAGGTATTTTTGCATTCCACGATAAAGCGTTAATAAACTCGTATTGAGTTAGTAACTGACTAGCATAAGAATAAAAATCTTGCTGGCTCAGCATGGGAGATGATTGAACCTGACTTGCTAAGCTCTGCACTGCAATAATACTGCGATTTGTATATCTATAAAGGCTGTTTTCTATAACGTGGACTTCACGTTCGGCAATTTTAATAGTGCTTATACGATTTTCCTGATCGTATAATTGTGTTGTTACCGCGACTGATAAAAATAAAACTGAGCATACTGCAATTGTCGGAAATGCCGATATAGTATGTTGATTAGACTTTTGTGGTAATAAAGAAAGTAAAAACGGAGTCGCAATTAATACCCCTAATGTATCGCCAAGCCACCAGTAAATAACATTATTCCAATGATTATCAATACTGTAAATTGAGTTAAATTGACTCAGTGCGAATACGCCAAAGTTAGCTGAAATTAAGCTGACCAATATGGCTATGACTAAAATAAAGTAAATTATATTCTTGCGCTTTTTAAAGCGCAGCGGGTGACCAAGCCAATACTTTAAAAGAGCTGCGCCGACCATTGCCTGTATAACAACACCAAAGGCGATATACATTGCCTCGTTGAATGAGTTGCCGACCAGGACTAGCTCATGAGCTGAACTGTCAAAAATATTTAGGTTAAACGCAATTGCAGCTACAAATAAAGGCGGGATAAAGCGCCACCACCAAATATAACAACCGACTAGAGCTATGCCGGCAGGTAACCAAATTGGAATTATTTGCGAGTTAAAAGCAAGTTTAGTGAGTGCTATGCCGACTAAAAAATATGCTAAAGCAAACATAATGTAAAAAATAATGGAATGATTTTTAGAGTTAAAATTTTTCACATAAGGTCCAAGCAATTATTATTATCGTTTTGAAATATCAGTATAGCTAACAGTAAGTTATTTTGGTTATTTTTATAATGGTAACTGTTTTTTGCTAAATGACTGCTTTAACACGACTGTTGATTCTATATTTGCAATACAACTTAAACTACCTAGTTGATGTTTTACAAACGTTTCGTAGCTCTCAAGATCATGTGCAATGATTTTTAATAAATAATCATAGCTTCCTGATATTACACAACACTCTAATACATGTGGTAATTTTTCTACATGTTGCTCAAATTGCTCTGCAGCACTTACCGAGTTTTGGCTTAATCGCACAAACGCATATACCAACACATTAAGGTTAAGTGCTTTAGGATTTATGGCGGCGTGGTAGCCGGTAATAATGTTTTCTTGCTCTAACTTTTTTATACGCCTTAGGCAAGGTGTATCCGATAGGTTAATACTGCTGGCCAAGTCTGAAACCGACATACGAGCTTGGCTTTGCAGTGCAATGAGTAATTGCTGATCTTTTTTATCTAACATAGTTGTCGGCTTTTATTAATTATTTTTATATTTGTAGTGATTATTGCTAAGTATTGCAGTTTTTACTAATTTTTTTGGCGTTTTACCCTCATTGAACTCTGTTAGCATTTAACTATAAAAATAATAGAGCACACCAATGAACACACATACCGCTATTTTCGATCACTGGATACGAACAGAGTTTGTCACTTTAAATAGTGAATTAGAGCAGCTTTATTGGCAGCAAACCGATAAAGCCAATGTAGAAGGGGTAGGCGAGGCCTTAAAGCAACAATTAGAAAAAGAAGGCAACGTATTAATTAGCAATTTATTAGCCGAGGGAAACACAGATCAAGGCTTTGATAGTGCTTTTGACTTACTCGGTAACGTAGGATTATTTATGGCAGCGTGTAGGCGCCATGAAATTACCGAACCAAGCAGAGAAACCAGCTCCCCACTAATAGATGCTTTAGCGCTTGCTATGCATATAGGCGCATCGATTGGCGTAACTCCTCGTTTTGCTACCGCCCACTTAACTACTCATAACAAAGCACTTAACGGTATTTATAAACGATTTACTAATTTACCCGACGAAAAGCTATTTCTTGATTATAACACTCAAGGCATTTTGGCCTACAAACGGGCAAGTGATGCATTATTAAAAATATTACCACTGGGGATTTCGCATCCTTTATGTGGTGAGTTATTAAAAGTAGCTAAACAGGCACTTATAAATGTAATTGAGGCAAACAATGCACTTTATTCTGAGCTCGATACAGATCGCTTTTTTAACTGTGTTCGCCCTTATTATAAACCGTACCGTGTAGGTAAAGAGGTTTACAGAGGCGCAAATGCTGGTGACTTTGCAGGTATTAACGTGATTGATATGCTGTTAGGGCTGTGTAGTGCAAACGAGCCTAGTTACTCGCAAATGCTGGTGGATAAGTTTTTATATATGATGCCAGAGGATCAACAAACCCTGCGAGAAGCCATGCGTATGCAAAGCTTTATGGATGACTTTTTACAAGCAGAGCAACATAAAAATACAGATTGGTTTAAAAGCCACGCAACGTTATTTATCCAAGTGTGTAAATTACATGGTGACACCGCAGTCGGTCATCATAATCAACTGGTTGAAAAGTTTATTGCTCAGCCTTCAAAAAATATGCAACAGCAGCATATGAGCAAGGTAACAGCAAGTGGTCCGCCGCTTCATGTGTTGCTTGATTCGCTCGAAAAATTAAGAGATAGGCGAGCCAGCGCAAAACGCGACGATATAAAAACACGTTTTGATGATCTAAATACACTTAAAGAATGGGTTAAATAGCATGCTTAAAAATGATTTTTGTATGGCCGATGGCTGTTATTTACTAAACCACTCGGTAGGGCGTCCTCTTAAAAATACGCAGCAATATTTAGCAGAGCGCTATTTTTTACCGTGGGAGAGCTCAAATCAAGAACCTTGGCAGCAATGGCTGCCCGCAGTTGAGCAATTTACTACCGCACTTGGTAAGTTATTTAATGCGCCTAGTTCGCAGTTTTGCCCTCAAGTTAATTTATCAAGTGGCTTAACAAAGTTGCTTATGTCGCACCCTCGGTTACAGCAAAAAAATTGCAAAGTGCTAATGGCGCAAAGTGATTTTCCGAGCATGGGTTTTGCAATGCAAAAAGCATTGCCAGAGTGCGCACAAATTATGTTTATACCAGAGCACGAAAACCTAACTGATATTAGTGTTTGGCAGCGTTATATAACTTGTGATATCGATTTAGTTTTTATAAGCCATGTGTATTCAAATACAGGTGTACAGGCGCCTGTATACGATATTGTAGCTATAAGTAAATTAACCAATAGCTTGTCAATAATTGATGTTGCTCAATCAGCGGGTGTGATACCGCTTGATTTAAGCGTACTCGATGCTGACTTTATGATTGGCTCGAGCGTTAAATGGTTATGTGGTGGCCCAGGTGCAGCTTATTTATGGGTTAACAAAAACCAAATAGAGTATTGTGAGCCTAAAGATGTGGGTTGGTTTTCGCATCAAAATCCATTTGAGTTCAATATAAACCACTTTGAATATAACGCCAGTGCGCTCAAATTTTGGGGGGGCACTCCCTCTGTAGCACCTTATATTATTGCCGCAAATAGCATTGCTTACTTTGCAGAGCTAACTGCTCACAAGGTAAGGGTGCATAACTTAGCTATGCTTACGCTTATTCATGAGCAACTAGGCAAATATGTTGCATCACCTATGAGTAGTGATAAATGCAGCGGGACAGTTATTTTGTTTTTTAACAAGCAGCAAGACCATGTACTTACAGCGCTTAATAAAGCGAAAGTCAGTGTAGATGCCCGTAAATTTGGGATACGAGTATCGCCACATATTTATAATACTCAAGAAGACGTTGCGCAGTTTATTTCTATAGTAAAACGAGCGCTTAAGGGTTTTGGCTAAGCTGCTGCTTTCTTTGTTTTAATGACTCTATTTTTTGCTGCGTTTGATTAATTGATGCGTCGTAAGCTTGCTTTAACGAATTTGTTTTAGTTGCGATAGCATCAGCAATAGACGAAGCGCCTAAACGATTGGCTTTATCTTGAGTCATGTAATCTATTTGCTGTTTTTTAGCTGCGTATTCTTTTTGGCTTTGTGCAATAGATAGCTCAAGGCGCTTTATTTCACGTTCTATTTGTTGAACTTCTAAGTAGTCATCCACAGAGGTGTCGGTAATACCTTTACCGGGTGTAGAGCTTTTGTATGCTTCAATTACGTTTATATCTTTAAGAGTAATAACTTGTGCATCTTTAGCGCAAGGCGTTTGGCTAAAGGTAGGAACGCCCTTAATTACACACTTATACACTGTTGTACTTTGTGCCAAGGTAAAAAATGGTGCTGCCGCGCAAACTGATAGCAATATGAACCGGATCATAGCTAAACCTAAAGTGGCTAAAGTTGTGTTAATAATGCCCTAAGTTATTACTAGGCACAATTTGTTTAGTTTTTATAATTTTTAGGCACAAAAAAACCACAATTAAGTGGTTTAAATTAAGTATGGTCCAGAGGGAGGGATAGATTTGCTTACATCCATATAATCAATCGCTACGCGACGCTTGCAGCGGCCTAAAATGTTCCAGACATTTTGTCGAACCCTGTCGAGGGTTCTCACCCTCCCAATTTTGTACTGGTGTTAAATTTTAGGCACAAAAAAAACCACAATCAAGTGGTTTAAATTAAGTATGGTGGAGAGGGAGGGATAGACTTGCTTACATCCATGTAATCAATCGCTGCGCGACGCTTGCAGCGGCCCAAAATGTTCCAGACATTTTGTCGAACCCTGTCGAGGGTTCTCACCCTCCCAATTTAGTATCGGTGTTAAATTTTAGGCACAAAAAAACCACAATCAAGTGGTTTAAATTAAGTATGGTGGAGAGGGAGGGATTCGAACCCTCGATAGAGCTACAA
The DNA here is from genome assembly GCF_011378845.1 of Pseudoalteromonas sp. Z9A4. Classification (NCBI taxonomy): domain Bacteria; kingdom Pseudomonadati; phylum Pseudomonadota; class Gammaproteobacteria; order Alteromonadales; family Pseudoalteromonadaceae; genus Pseudoalteromonas; species Pseudoalteromonas sp. Z9A4. Next base: position 61,688 of record NZ_WTLA01000022.1, on the reverse strand, counting down.
ACTCTATACTCCCTTAGCAGGGGAGCTCCTTCGGCCACTCGGACACCTCTCCAACGCATAACCGTTTGTATTGATGGAAGTAAAAAAAAGCCACCAATTAAAATATGGTGGAGAGATAGGGATTTGAACCCTAGATGGGCTATAAACCCATGCCGGTTTTCAAGACCGGTGCATTCGACCACTCTGCCATCTCTCCGTGACGCAGAATAATACTTAGGTGATACCGCTGTGTAAATAGCAAAATGACTGTTTGCCTAAAAAATGTACGTAAATGAGGTTTTTTTTGTAAATAAGGGGAAATTAAGGCAATTTTTAATAAAATAAATAGGTTGCAGCAAACAAGGGGGAGCTAAATAAGTGACTTCATTTAGTGGTTGAGTGTTCGCTGCACCGAAAAATAATCATGGTTGGGTGATTATTTATATTGAGCTGCGCCGCTAAGTGCTAGTCTTTTACCAATAGTGTTAAGTCTAGCTAACATTCTTGCTTTACGGTTAGTTGGTTTAACTGCTACTTGAGCTGCTGCTGTTTGATTTAATGTGTTAATTGGTTTCATTATTTTGCTCCGGGTTGTATATGTTGAAATCGCGTGCATTTTGCACGTTGTTTGATTAAAAAGACAACGATAAAAATTGAGCCTGACGGATTAGTTAAACTAATCCTTATTGATTTTATTAACGTGCGGTTCAGTGTTTTTTATTATGGTTTTTGCATAAATAGTTAAAATAAAATCGGCTTTACTCTCGCCAATACTGGTGTTTCTGTGTTTTTTTATTTATTTATATGCATTTTAAACAAACTTTTTGACTAGTTATTCAGATTAAAAAAACTCAATTAAACTCTTTTTTATTCGTTCTTAAATACATTGTTGGAAACAAAAGCTTGTCACTACTAATAATTATTAAACCAAGTACAAAAAAACAGAGTGAAAAATCACTAATATGGCTTAAAAGCATTTGTAAAAAACGCAGTTTTTCTTATTGTATGTTTACTACAACGGGAAACTTTAACGATGACTGCGCTCAAATAAGGTTGCTACTGAGTAAATTTACCAAAGTAGTTGTACTTGGCGGAGACGGTACATTGAGCTTGGCGGTTAATGCGTTAATAGGGAGTAGCTGTACGTTAGCATTATTGCCTTGCGGTACAGGTAACGATTTCTCGAGAGGGTTTAGTTGCAAAGAAGATGATTGGCGAAAGGCACTATTTAATACACCGACAGCAATTGATGTAGGAAAAATTAATAGCCGCTATTTTATTAATATTGCAGGGGTGGGGTTTGATGCTCATGTAGTTAAAGCGATTAATGCTAAAGCTAGTTTTTCATCTTTTGATTACAGTTGGATGAGCATTAAGGAGCTATTTTATTATCAAGCTCAGCAGTTACAAGGTACGTTTAATAACGATGTTAGGCAGTATAAAAATTTAATTACCGTATTTGCTAATCATAAGTACTTTGGTGGTGGTCTAGAAATAGCGCCAAAAGCAGATTTAACTGATGGGCTGCTTGAGTGTTATCAAATGCGATCGGGTGGGCTTTTTTATAACGTAATAAGCTTTATGAAGTTGTTTTTTAAGCGCCATCAGCATATAAAAAACCTTAACTACAGTCGCTTAAATACAGCTTCCATAAAAACTGAAGGGTTATTGATTGAAGCAGATGGTGAACTGGTAGGTAAAACTCCTGCCGTTATTAGTGTACATGGGCAGGCTTTACTTTTTCATATGCCAATAAAAAAGCGCCTACAGTAGGGTAGGCGCTTTTACGTTAGTTGCGTTAATAACGCGTCTAACTGGGGACGGAGCCACTTTTAGCCATTGCTCTATTAGCTAAAAAGGCGTTAATTCGTTTTGTTGGGGTAAGCACAATGGCGTTACCTAATAGCACTAGGCTAAATCCTGCAAAGGTATTTGCGTGCCATTCAAAGCCTTCAAAAAAGCTACTCAGTGTTACTGCCACTAGTGGGAATAAAACAATAACGTAGCTGGCTTTTTCAGGGCCTATATTTCTAAGTAGAGCAAAGTAGCAACCAAAAGCGATTACAGTGCCAAATATTGATAGATAAAGTAGTGATAGCCAGTAACTTGGTGGAGCGTTTAAACTAAATTGCACATCGTTCATTAATACATATAAAGCCAAGCCTATAGCGCTGTATAACATGCCCCATGCATTGCCTTGCAATACACCAATTTGTTTACGAGAATTACGAACGCTTACCATATTTCCTAATGAAGCCACAAAGGTGCCACCAAGGGCAAGTAGTAACCCGACCAATGCACCATTACTCAAGTCGAACTGCTGTAACTGTGGCCAAAACAGACACGTAATACCTAATACAGCGAGTACAGCACCTGTATAAATTCGTTTTGAGATTGGCTTACCAAAAAATAACCGAGTATTGACTATGTTCATAACCAGCAGCATTGAAAAGGCAATAGAGGTCATGGCTGAGGTAAGGTGATTTTGTGCCCAGTAAAGCATTAAATAATTTAATCCAAAATTACAAATGGCTAATAAAACAAAAAAGCCATGATCCAGTAACTTAAATCGCATGTCGGGTTTTTTGTACGCTACATATAACCACATTAAAAGCGCTGCAATAGCAAAGCGATAAAATAACGATAACTCTACCGCAATATCACCTAACTGAAACTCTATGGCTAACCAAGTTGAGCCCCAAATTAAAACGGTTGTAATGTATAGCGCTGCACTTTTCATGGTTAGTCTCCAAAGCCCGGTTGAATGGCTATTTTAAGACCTATCTGTATACTTACCATATACAGAAAAGTAAAAATGTAACCTATACAGATTTGGTGTGTGATGATAAGACAAAAAAATAGCCAAGGGCATGAGTTTTTATATCAGCAAGTTATTCAGTTGATTAGAGATATGAGCGCTCAACAAGTTTTACTCCCCGGCGAAAAACTTCCATCACTGCGTAAAATGGCAGATAACTTAAGCATAAGTATCTCCACTGTAAAACAGGCTTACCAGTCACTTGAAGATCAAGGGTTAGTAGAGGCGCGTGAAAAATCAGGATATTTTTTAAAAGTCGTTAGCATGGCGCATAATTTACCTAAGCGAGTTAAATTAAGTCGCGAACCTGTTGTGGTAAATAAACAAGCCTTAATAGAGCAGGTGTACAGCGCGATTCATCAAGCGAACGTAGTCCCTTTTGGTATCGCTAACCCAATTGCCGCAGCACCTACCGATAAAGCACTCGCCAGAAACATGCGCCGCGTAATGACAATTGCGGGCAGTAAAGCCATAAACTATGGCCCAACAGATGGGTTTGTACCGCTGAAAAAGCAATTAGTGCATCGCTATTTAGATTTTGGTATTGGCATTGATATGGACGAGCTTGTTATCACCAATGGTGCGCAAGAGGCCATGGCTATTGCGCTTAAGTGCGTGACAAAGCCTGGCGATGTAGTGGCTATTGAGACACCTTGTTATCACGGGATTATAGAGCTAATAGAAAGCTTAGGGCTTAAAGCGCTCGAAATACCACTGTGCCCAGATAATGGCATTTGGTTAAGCGATTTGGATCGCGCTTTGAATGAGCATGACATAAAAGCGTGTTTATTCTCGACAGCAATTAGCAACCCTGTAGGCAGCTTTATGCCAGATACAAATAGGCAGCAGCTGGTGGAGTTACTCGAAAGCCACGACGTAGTGCTTATTGAAGATGACGTATACGGCGATTTATATTTTACGGCAAAACGAGGCACACCTGCTTTAGCGTACTCTAAAAAAGGATTAGTGATCAGTTGCTCATCTTTTTCTAAAACCGCAGCGCCTAGCTATCGTGTGGGTTGGGTCGTTGCCGGTAAATTTGCAACACAAGCGCGGCGATATAAACGAGCACTAAGTTGCTCCGCTTCGTTAATAAACCAATGGGCGTTATCAGAATTTATTGCCAGCGGCGAGTACGACCGTAACTTAAAGGTACTCAGGCAGCGCCTGCGCGATAACAAAGAGCGTATGCGATGGTGTTTGCAACAAACTATGCCAAAAAATACACGTATAAGCGATCCAAAAGGAGGCTGTGTAATGTGGCTAGATTTAGGAGGCGAATACGATAGTCAAAAATTATTTTTACTTGCTCTTGAGGTTGGTATTAGTATTACCCCTGGGCTTATTTTTTCAGCCTCTAATAAGTATAAAAGCTGCGTAAGGTTAAGTTATGGTGTGCCGTGGAGCGAGCAGATAGAGCAAGCAATTATTACTCTGGGTAAGCTCACTTTATTAGCTAAAAAGTAAGTTTGGGAAACACAAAAAAGCAGCATTTAAGTAAACTTAAGTGCTGCCAAAGGGATGTTAAATAACGTTTGCTGTACTAATTGAGTTTAAAGCTAAATAATTGGTAACCTTTAAGCTCTGGCACTTGCATTACTAATTGCTCTTCTTGTTTTGCAATATCAGCAAAGTTTTCACATAAAGAGTTAGCTCTCTCTTCAAGTGCGCTTGCATGTAGCTCTACTTTTTCTTCTATTTGTGCACCCATATTTTCCATGCGTTGTTCAAAGGCATCCATATCGCCGCCTGAACCAAGTAACTCAGAACCTAAAGCCACTAAAATACTGCCCATTGATTGCATTACTGCTGATTCAACCGCTGTTTCTATCTGCTGCTCAAATTGTTGTTCAAAGTTTTCGCCAAATTGATTAAAACTTTGTTGGCCCATTACAAATGTACCTTGCTGGTAAAATGTATTTTCTACCTCAATTTTAATGTCGTCCATAAGCTCAGACATATTATCAAGACCGTCAATATTAAATGCATTGCCTACTTCTTCTAATGCTACACCGGCAATTTTAACACCCTCTAACGCTATATTAGCTACTTCAGGTAATTGAGTGCGTAAGCTGTCAGAGTACTTATTCAGTGCTTCGCGTTGTGAGCTATTAAGCGCTACAAGCTCGCCATTTACGGTTAAGTCACCATGGGCATTAAATTGCATAGTTTTATTATTGGCAGTAAAAATTTCTAATTCGTTTGGTTTAATACGTACATCGTTTTTAAATTCGACGTTACATTCATCGTTACTAAATGAAATTGCAGAATCGTTGTCGTTATGAGCCATAGCGGCTGGCGTACAAATTAATGCGCTAACTAATAGTAATTTTTTCATGTTTGTTCTCTACTTTTTGTTGATGACGATTAATTAATAACAAGTTTGATGCCAGTTTTATTTTTTCATAAAAAACAATTGATTAAGTGTTTTTCTTTATTTTTTAGCAAGTCAAAATAATTAATAAATAGCTATTTTTTAGTCAAATTGGCTAACTAATAAAAATTAATAAATTTTATTTATCGATACGATAAAAAACTCTCACTTTCCTCAATTCAAATTTAGCGCTATTTATTCACATTACTGACATGAAGACTATTTACAGTAGTCGCGTGGCTTTATTTTGATGTTAATTTGCAGAGCACTTTGGCATTAAACATTTTTAATTTTACCGGCTATTGCGATAATAAAATCCTTGGTTGGTCTCAAACACTTTATGGAGTGGGTTGTGGGTAAGACATTTAGTTACGATGCGCTAGATGACGATTTTGTTGAAGACGAGTACGAAATGCTCGGACGTAATCAACACGATAAGAACAAGCAAAAGGTTAAAAAGAAGTTGGAAGACTACCTTGAGCAAAAACGCTTGCGTAAAAATCTAGGCGAAGACGATTTAAGCGATTACACCGATTAAATTTCACTAGTATAAATAAAATACCAATTAATATTGAGAGTTTAAATGTGCAGTTATGCGTATGTTTAAGTTTCAATAGTATTGGCAATAAAGAGGCCTTGCGCCTCTTTATTACTTTTCAAAGCGTACTTTTAGCCTGTGCTAATGCTTTTTGAATTGTAAGTTCTAGCTTTTCGGGTTTAGTAAAAGGTGCATAACGTTTAATTTGTGTACCATCTGCGGCAATTAAAAATTTAGTAAAATTCCACTTTATTTTACGTGTTAAAAAACCAGGTAAAGCCGATTTTAAATAACGAAATACAGGATGTGCATGCTCACCGTTTACATCTACTTTGGCCGCCATTAAAAAGCTCACACCAAAATTAATTAAGCACCCTTGCTCTATTTGTGTTGCGTCTCCGGGTTCTTGTTGACCAAATTGATTGCACGGAAATCCCAGAATAACTAAACCTTGGCTGGCATACTTATTGTGCAAAGCTTGCAGCGACTCGTATTGGTAGGTAAATCCACATTTACTTGCGGTATTAACAATAAGCACAACCTTCCCTTCAAAATCATTAAAGTTGATCGGTTGACCCTGTAAGCTTGTTGCGCTTAATTGATGAAATTCGTGCATATTGGCGTCTTTTTTATTGTTGTTAGCCGCATTTTAACCTGAGTGCAGTATTTCATAAAGTATAAAGATCGCACTAATTTAAAATTAGAAATAGCCCCATACCGGCAAGCGTAGTGTAATAAATATTATGTGTTTTGTAGGCAACAATAATGGCGACTATTGCTGCGCTTAAATAAGGGTTTTGCCAGTTTAAGTTAATGCCATCTTCATTCAAAAACACGATAGGCACCCAAATTGCTGTAAGCACTGCCGGTGCACTAAAGCTTAAAAATTGCTGCATTTTAGGGCCTACTTTAAACGGCAAAGCACGGTGTAAAAATAAATAACGCGTAAAAAATGTAATGCATGCCATGAGTAAAATAGTCGTCATCATGGCGTTACTTCCTTTTTAGTGGTTAGTCTTGCTGTGCTGTAACCTGCGGCCATTGCCAGCAGCGCTGAGCAAACAAGCCATAACTCAAATCCTGTGCTTTTTAAAAGCGTTGCGCTAATGCCTGCTACAATTACCGTAACGAGTGAGGCCAAATTTTTAATGCCCGGAATAACCAAAGCTATAAACGTGGCAGCAATGGCAAAGTCGAGCCCTAAATTAGTTAAGTCGGGCAGCATTGTGCCTGCTACAATGCCAATTAACGTCCAAATATTCCATGCAATATAAAAGCTAAAACCAGCGCTCAATGCGTATATTAAACGTGTTTTTGTTCTGTATGCTTTTCTATGGTGAGAAAACGCAAACAGCTCGTCGGTTAAAACAAAGCTCACCGGTAAGCGCCAACGCATAGGTTGATCAATGACCTTATGACGCACAGCTAAACCGTATAAAAAGTGCCGAGAGCTAATAATAAATGTTGTGAATAAAATTGTGAGCAATGGTGTGTTGCCCGCCATAAGTTCAATCGCAACAAGCTGTGCAGAGCCTGCAAAGACTAATAACGACATTGCTTGGGTTTCTAGTGCACTAAAGCCATTTTGAATCGCTAAAGAACCACATAAAATACCCCAAGGAACAACGGCTAAACACAGAGGTAGCATATCTAAAAAGCCTTTTAAAATAGCTTTTTTAACTGGTTGCATGATATTTACTCGCACGGCTTGTAGAATGGCTCATAAGGATACCTTAATATTATGATGTTAAAGTAGTTAACGAATTAGATAATACTGTTTTTTTAAGGATAGGCGCAATGACGACGTTAAAAGTGTGGGATGGGTTTATTAGATGCTTTCATTGGTTTTTGGTTGTAAGTATTGCAGTGCTTTATTTTAGTATTGAAGAGGGCATGATTGAGCTTCATTTTGTTGCTGGCTTTTTTACTTTAGCACTTATAGTAACACGTTTAATTTGGGGTGTTATTGGTAGTAAAACCGCGAGATTAAGTGGGTTACTGCACTCTCCTAGAGCTATTTTAAAGGCGCTAAAAACACCAAGCGAATCGTTAGGCCATTCAGCACCCGGTAGCTGTATGGTGATAGTGTTTTTTATATTGATCATAACGCAACTTGTAAGTGGCTTAATGAGCAGTGATGGTATTTTAACTGACGGGCCGCTTGCTCAATATGTGTCTAGCGATACGATTGATTTTGCCAATTGGCTACATGAGCTGAATTTTGACATTTTACTTTATGCTATTGGCTTGCATGTATTAGCTATTATTGTTTATAGAATAAAAGGCAAACCGCTGGTTAAGGCGATGATCACAGGCTTAAAAGAGTTAAAAGCGGATGACTCTGAGGCTAAAGTAACAAAAGCGTCTTGGCCTGCGTGGTTAATATTTATATCTTTATTGGTGTTGCTGGTATTTACGTGGGCGAAAGAACCTTTAACTTATTTATTTAGTTAAAAACACATTAAACCAACCTTAAAGGGTTGGTTTTTGTTTTTGGTTACATTCTTTTGTTTGATTGTTATGCGAGGCCGAATTATAATCGCCGCATTGCTGGCAAACTAGCCGAAAGGTTAGGATGCAAAGTTTCCAAAAGCTATGGTAGCGGGACTACTGCATAACGTGTTGTTATGTATCACTTGCCCTCAGTGTATTTTTTGTGTATCCATAGTGTATGGATAAGATTTTGTAACTCTTAAGGTGTTGCCGTGTTTATGCATACGTCGTTGGCCTGTGGAAAGTGGTCAACAATAGGTTGCTTAAATCATCATACCCAATTGTTTATTGGCGATGTGGTGAGTGTAACCTTTTATGACATGCAAGGAGAGCTAGCTAGTTTATCATTTGATTACAAAATCACCTCGCTTGAACAAGGTGAACCTCACGCATGGCCACGTTTAGTTGCCGAGCATATTAACGTGCATGTACCCCTTGTTAGCGCAGGTAAAATGACCGAACAAGGTTTAATTGTTGCCTATAGAAACAATGAAGTTTTTGCTTTGCAAAGCAGTGGTATATGTAAAGCGCATGTCGATTTTCATTGTATTGCAAAATGCGATGAGCGTGTTGTTAATAACCTTGATACTTATGATTACGTGTACCCTGAAAATTGTGAAAACTATAATGCGGGTACAAAGGTATTGCAGCCAAAAACAGGGCATGTTTATCAATGTAGGCCTTGGCCATTTAATGAGTTTTGCCGCGCGAGTGACGATAAAAAGTTTATGTTCGAGCCCGGTGTAGGACAAAGTTGGGCTATGGCTTGGCAGCAAATATAAAGCTCAAGTGAATTATCTTCCCAAAGGTATAGCGGTTTTAGTAATGAAGCGTTTACCGTTTTAGCCCATCCAACTATTGGATGGGCTTTTTTATTTTTATGATAAACTGCAAATCACATTATTTTTTTAATTGGTTTTGTTGTGTCTCGTCCTGACTACTCTTTAAGTTTATTACCTAATTTCCCGATTGCTAAACTGCAAGCCCATACATTAAGTACCCACAATAAAATACGTACCGATAATTACTATTGGATGCGCGATGACGATCGCCAAGATGAGCAAGTACTTGCGCATTTACATGCTGAAAATGCGTACTGCGATGAACAGTTAGCTGCTATGAAGCCACTACAAAATACACTTTTTGAAGAGTTAAAAGCACGCATTGTAAAAGATGATAATTCGGTACCCGTTAAAGACGGGAAATACTGGTATCACTCAGAAGTTCGTGGTGATGATGAATACTCGCGTCATTATAGAAGTACAAGCATAAAGGCTGATAATAAAGAGCTTTTACTTGATGTGAATGTATTAGCTGAAGGATTTGAGTTTTTTGAGCTAGGAGAGGTCGCACTAAGCCCATGCGAGCAGCTTATGGCTTACTCTGAAGATACTGAAGGTCGTCGTATTTATAATGTTCGCTTTAAAAGCTTAACGACCGGTGAAATGCTACCTGATGTACTTGAAAATACAGAAGGGCAGGTTGTTTGGGCTAACGACAATAAAACTGTTTTTTATGTAAAAAAAGATTTAAAAACGCTACTAGGATACCAAGTATTTAGGCATGAGCTTGGCAGCGAGCAAAGCCAAGATGTAATGGTTTACGAAGAGCAAGACAGCAGCTTTTTTATGGGGCTTGGTAAAAGTCGCGACGAAGGCTTAATTATTATTGATTTAGCATCGACAGAGACCAACGATACATGGGTGCTTGATGCTAATAAGCCCACTGACGAATTTAAAGCATTAATGCCGCGTGAAGATGGCCACGAGTTTGACGTAGATAAGCTAGGTGACACATTTTATATTGTGACTAACTGGCAAGCTAAAAACTTTAGATTAATGACAGCAACAAACGAAACGATTGCTGATAAAACACAATGGTTTGAGCATACAGCTCACAGAGAAAATGTACTGCTTGAAGGTGTAGAGTTATTTAATGACTTTTTGGTATTGAGTGAACGCGAGCAAGGGCAAGCTCGATTCGTAGTTGTTAATAGGCAAGGGAATCGTATGGCACTTGAGTTTGCCGATCCTTGTTATTATGCTGCAATAGCAATGAACCCAGAGCCAGACACACGGACTGCGCGTATTTATTACTCAAGTTTAACAACACCAGGCTCTTTATATGATGTTGATTTAGCAACTGGCGAAAAAACACTGCTTAAACAGCAAAAAGTACTAGGTAGTTTTAATGCCGATGACTATCAGTCAGAGCGATTAATGGTAACTGCTCGCGACGGAGTTAAAGTACCTGTATCTGTTGTTTATCGAAAAGACAGCTTTAAAAAAGATAGCACAAATCCGTTATTTCAATACGGCTATGGCGCCTATGGTTATACGATTGATCCTAGCTTTTCTAGTTCGTCACTGAGCTTACTCGATCGTGGCTTTGTTTATGTTATTGCGCATGTTCGGGGCTCTGAAATGCTAGGCCGCGAATGGTATGAGCAAGGTAAAAAAGAGCATAAACAAAATAGCTTTAGTGACTTTATTGATGTGACAAAAGCGCTTGTTGATCAAGGTTATTGTGATAGCAATAAGGTGTTTGCCTCAGGCGGCAGTGCCGGTGGCCTATTAATGGGGGCGGTTGTAAACCAGGCACCAGAGTTATATTGCGGTGTTGGCTGTCATGTACCATTTTTAGACGTATTAACCACAATGCTTGATGAAAGTATTCCACTCACAACAAATGAATACGATGAATGGGGTAATCCAAATGAGCCTCAATTTTATGATGTGATAGAAGCTTACTCGCCTTATGACAATATTAGCGCACAAAACTACCCGAACATACTCGTTACTACTGGTCTTCATGACTCACAAGTGCAGTATTGGGAGCCTATGAAGTGGGTTGCAAAAATGCGTGAACTTAAAACAGACAGTAATATTTTAGTATTTAAAACCGATATGGATGCAGGTCATGGCGGTGCATCAGGTCGTTTTAAAAGCTTAGAAGAAAAAGCCCTCGAAATGGCCTTTTTTATTGCGCTGTTAAATTAACTGCAAAATCGGAAAATTGTATTACTCTATATATAGAAGTTGATATATATAAGGTAATTTATGTTTGGAGCACATGGCGAATTTCAGATTTGTTCACAACCCCCTCATATGTATTTAAAATTGAAGGGGAGCTTTAACAATGAAGGTATAACATCATTAACTAATGGTGTTATTCAAGAATTGAGCACTCACCCTGAAAATACAATTAAGTTTGTGATTGTTAACTTAAAAGAGTTTGAACTGTTAACTTTAGATAGTCTTGATTCGTTAGAGGCCTATTTTGCGGGTGTAAAAGAACTTGGCTATCAACGAGTTGACTATATAAACATTAATATCATAGCTAAAAACATGTTTGAAAAAGTATGGAAAAATAGCGATGTAGAAGTTAATTTTTATAAAGATACCGAAAGCTATTTATTAGTGCATCCAAGTGATAGTTATATAAAACAGAACTGGTAATTAATATGAGTATTATAAACCGCTACTGAAGAGGGCTTATAATACTCTCTAAACACCCTTTATAGCGCCTTGAAAGGTTTAAGCACATATCGTTTTTAAGTCTGACTTTATAATCGCCACTGTCAGTAGGCATCAGTTCGCAGATAGCTTGTTTTCTTACCAGCGTTGAGCGATGAATACGAATAAACCCTTCTGGCTCTAGCTGCTGTTCAATATTTTTCATGGTTTCGCGGTGTAATACCGGTGTACTACCTTGTGTAAAATGTAGCTCTACATAATTGCCAGCACCATTAATCCAAATAATATCTTTTATATCAATTAGCCTTACCTTACCTACATCTTTAACTACGATATGTGATGATGGTTTTTCGGTTTGTGTGCTTTGTTGATATTTACGCTCGGCCGCGCTTGCAATCGGGCAAAGGTGAATCAGTTTATCAAAGCATTTATCAATACGTGGTGCAGTTGAATCTACTATTAAAAAATCAACAGCGCCAACTTCAAAAGCAAAACTCGCAAAATGACCCGACTGGGCAATAATGACTAACTTAAGCTTTTTAGCGAGCTCCGTTAAATGCACTATTTGCATAGGGTCAGCCAGATTAGTTAGTTCGTAAAACAGTACGTTGTATTGATCTGTATCTATCTGATCTAACCTGTTTGCCTGAATAAAAGATTGAGATTCAAAGTGTCGGTGCTCTTGCACGCGCTTTGTTAAAAATGTTGCAAACTTAGTGTTACTAACAAAAGTTAATGCATGAAAAGAAGCGACCATTATTTTATATCTCTTGCTGTATATAATAATAAAGACCGTGCTTAGCGGAAAAACTGTTATGAAAAGTACAATATATTTATAAAATAATTGTGACGTACTAATTCATCCCATCAAACTAGCTATTCATACCAAAGATTACGCCTAATAAATAATGCCCGTAGAGGGTTTAAATAAATCCCCTTACTGTAATCCGCGAAGTAACTATTTAGTTACAAAAATAACAATTCAGGGGAATTATATGACATTAACTAACAAAGGTAGCGCGCGATTATTTAAAAAATCGTCGTTAACAGTTGCGCTAAGTAGCGCAATACTTGCAAGCTTTTCATTTCAAGGTGTGGCTGCAGAAGATGACGAAATTACTAAAATAGAACGTGTACAAGTTACAGGTTCTCGTATTCGTTCAGCTGAGGCAATGTCATCAGCGCCTATTCAAGTTGTAGATAGCACAGCAATCGACGCATCTGGTTCTTTAAATATTCAAGATTTACTACTAGATAATCCAGCATTTGGTTCACCGGCAATCAGTCGTACTAACTCAAACTTTAGTACCGCTAGTGCAGGTGTTGCGACTGTAGATTTACGTAATTTAGGTTCTAACCGTACATTGGTATTAGTTAACGGTCGTCGTTATGTATCGGGTGTACCTGGTAGCTCTGCTGTCGATTTAAATACTATTCCGAGTCAATTTATTGAACGTGTTGAAATTATGACAGGTGGTGCTTCATCTGTTTATGGCTCTGACGCTGTTGCTGGTGTAGTTAACTTTGTACTAAAAGATGACTTTGAAGGCGTTGAATTTGATGGTCAGTACGGTGAATCGAGTGAAGGTGATGATGAATCGCGTCAATTCAATTTTACCTCAGGCTTATCAAGCTCAGATGGTAAAGGGCACGCTATGTTTCACCTTGGTTACTCTGATCAAGGCGCTGTTTTCTCACGTGATCGTGACCGCTCGGCAGTAGATCAATTTTCAGGTATTTTCTTTGAAGATGATCCAGTAGCAAATCCAGGTTCTGTATTTGATGCAGTAAGCCCATTTTTATCTTCGTTTCCACCACAGGGTCGTTTTAACGCTGGGGATGAGACATTTACGTTTAATGATGCAAACAATCTACAAAACTCATTTAGTTCTAATGGCGGCGACGGCGTAGCAGCAAATGGTTTTAACCGAAGTGGTGTGCGTACTATCGCGATACCTACAGAGCGTTACTTATTTGCCTCAAACGGTAGCTATGAGCTAAGCGATAAGCACAGCTTTTTTTATGAAGGTACTTACGCTGCAACAACAACCGTTTCTGAATTAGAACCATTTCCTTTTGCCTCTGACGACATTTATGCCAATGGCCGTGTTCCAATTGAATTTAATGTAAACGGTGAGCTCTTACGTAACGCGTTTGTTCCTGACGGTATTTATAACGCAGCAACTGATACCGATGGTGATGGCGCACGAGATATCTTTTTTGCTAAGCGTTTAAGTGATGTAGGTAACCGTGGCGCACGTGCAGAGCGTGATACGTTCCGTTTAGCGCTTGGTTTTCAAGGTGAAATAGCCGATGGTTGGTTTTACGATACTTACTATGTTTATGGTAAAACAAAAGAACAGCAAGTTTCAGGTGGTTTAGTTAATGTACAAAGTTTCCGCCAAGGTTTAGAAGCAGTTGTTGATAGCCAAGATTTAGATGGCGATGGCATTACTAATGAAGCTATTTGTATAGATGCGACAGCTCGTGGCTTTAACTGTGCGCCAGTGGACATTTACGGTTTTAATTCGTTATCACAAGGCGCTATTGATTTTGTAAGTGCACCTAGCTCACTTGCTACATCAGTTGAGCAAAAAATTGTAGGTGGTAATATTTCAGGTGATATATTTGAATTGCCAGCGGGTATTGTTGGTATTGCGGCTGGTTTTGAATACCGCGAAGAGTTTTCACGCAGTGAGTTTGATGCCTTACAACAAGCTGGCTTAAACGCAGGTAACGCAATCCCAGCGACTGAAGGTGAATTTGATGTAACTGAGTTTTATGTTGAAGCAAATATTCCAGTGCTTGATTCTGTAACAATGAATGCAGCAGTTCGTTTATCTGATTATTCAACAGTAGGTAATACCGAAAGTTGGAATGTGGGTGTCGATTGGGAAATCATGGACAGTTTACGTTTACGTGCCACTCGTGCTCGCTCAACACGTGCTCCAAATATCGATGAATTGTTTTCTCCACCTTCGCAAACTTTCCCAAGTGGTTTAAACGATCCATGTTTAGGTGTTACTAATAGTGGCGGTGGTGCTGCTGGTGATGCTTGTCGTACAGATGGTGGTGTTACAACCAATATTGCTTCAAATGGTGAGTTCACGCTTAACCAGTCTGACTTACAAGGCATTAGTGGCTTTAACCGTGGTAACCAAGACTTAAAAGAAGAGGTTGGTGACTCTGTAACCGTAGGCTTGGTATTTACACCAGAAAACCTAATATCAGGACTAGACATTACGCTTGATTACTTTGATATCGAAATTACAGATGCAATCGTATCAACACCTCGCCAGTTTATTCTTGACCAATGTTATGGCGGCGGCGATACAAGTTTTTGTGACTTCGTAACTCGTCGTAGTGCGCCATCAGGCAATAACAGCGCTGGTTCACTAGAATTTATCGACAGCGGTGTATCTAATAGTGGTGGTTTAGGTACAGAAGGTGTTGATTTAACACTAACGTACTCAACTGACATTGGCCCTGGTGCGTTTAGAACTCGCCTTGCTTATACTTACCTAATCGATGGTTATAGCATTCCACTTCCAGGCGCTGATAAAGATGAGTTTGCTGGAGAAATTGGTGCCTCAGAGCATAAAGCTAACTGGAACTTTGGTTATAAACTTAACGACTTTGATTTTAACTGGAGCTTAACTTACATTGGATCTGCAGACTTTGATGACCAATTCTTAAGTGGCTTTGGTATTGCTCCAGGTGGAATAGGCATAGGTTCGGTAACGTATCATGATGTTCAAGCAAGTTACCATATAAGCGATTCAACAGAGCTTTATGCTGGTGCAAGTAACTTATTTGATAAAGAGCCACCGCGCATTTTATCGGGTGTAAGTGGTTCAAGCACGGGTACTGAAACAGATGCAGGTACGTACGACCCAATTGGTCAATCATTCTACATCGGTTTTAGAAGTAAGTTCTAACCAATAGTAGCGATATTAATATCGTTACTTAATTACTTACTCAATTAATTACGTTCACAAAGCCTCAGTATCGCTGGGGCTTTTTTATTGGAAAAATAATAAGAGCAGTAATACTTATACATTGTTTATCCCAATATATGAGCATTGTGCCCACTTAAACCAAAAACAACGCCACTGGTAACAGGGGCGTTGTTTAGTATTGGGAGGAGACTAATATAGTAACCGAATCGCTTGATTATTTAACGATTTATCCCTATTTGTGGCCCTCTTCATTGAGGGCTTTTTTTTGCTTAATTTTAGTCTAAGTAAGCTTTTAACATCCAAACAAGTTTTTCTTGCTCCGAGATGTAATCGCTCATTAGTGAAGCAGTACCTTCATCGTCTGCATCACCAGCTTGGCTTAATATCTCACGCTGCATTTCAATTAATGTACTGTAACCAGCAAGTAGGTTCTCTACGGCTGTAACGCCATCACTAATACCTTTAGCTTCTTTAATTTTACTTACTTCAAGGTAATCAGAAAATGCATGTAGTGGTGCGCCATCTAACGTTAAAATACGT
The DNA here is from genome assembly GCF_011378845.1 of Pseudoalteromonas sp. Z9A4. Taxonomy (NCBI): domain Bacteria; kingdom Pseudomonadati; phylum Pseudomonadota; class Gammaproteobacteria; order Alteromonadales; family Pseudoalteromonadaceae; genus Pseudoalteromonas; species Pseudoalteromonas sp. Z9A4. The sequence continues at coordinate 45,511 of NZ_WTLA01000022.1, read as the reverse complement.
TCTGCAACTTCATCTACTTTTAGAAGTAGTAAGTTATAAATTTCTTCAAACTTAACGTGTAGTTCAAAAAAGTTACGGCCTTTAATATTCCAGTGAAAGCCACGCGCGTTCATGTATTGAATCTGGTAGCTACTCAATAATGTATTGAGTGACTTTATAATGTCTTCGCTTTTTGCGCTGTTTAGACCAATTGCGTTTACATGTGACATAACTTGCTCCTGAATAACCGTTTGTTTGTGAACTTGTGATAAGTATTACTAATTTCGATAAATTAGTAAAATCGTTTAAATGTATCTAGTTAATAGTTTTAACCTATTAGCTGTTTTTGATACCTATATTCACTTTAGACTATTAATAGAAGTGGGTCTGATTAATAAAAATACTACCCCTCAAAAGTAAATAAACCTCAAAAGTATATAAATCATGATCTAAAACAAACTTTATTCAAGGTAATAACTTAGCTATTTTTTTATTGATGCAGGTCAAAAATCATCCAGCCTAACGGCGCATAATAATGTTGTCGAAATAATTAGGAGAGATAACATGCATGCAAAAACAGCGAAACAAAATAAAGCAGAGTTAATAGTGGTAGGAATTGCAGTCATCGCATTTGTACTTGGGTTAGTAGCGCACTTAGCGGGTGCAAGCTTTGCGAACTCAGATTTTTTTGGCTACATTGCGGCGCCGATTCCGCTTATATTGGCAGTGGTATTTTTAATTAGTTATAAAATAGCAGCCAATGCTGAGGATTAATCTTTCTCGTTTAAGCACTTTAAAATGTAATCGAGTACTTGGCGCGAGTAAATCATACTGGTATGGCTTAAATGAAACACTTTATGTTCGGCCATACCTTTAAGTTTGGTTTCATCTAGTAATACAGTGCCATCTGACTGGCTACCTTTAACTATTAAGGGCATAAGCCCAATAGGTAAATCGCCCGCAATACTGTAAAGCTTAGCTTTAAAAGGCCAATTACCATTTTTAGTGAGTAAAAATTCAACACTATTTTTTAAAAATGATTCAAACCCTTTTTGCTTCATCTTTTGCGCAATATGACTGCCTTTGTGTGGAGTACCCAGTGTAATTACCTTCGTAACATTCTGGCTAGCAGGAGAGTTTGCCTCTAGGTAAGCACGTGCAATAAGCCCTCCCATTGAGTGGCATACAAGCGCTGCAGGTTCGTTAGAAATACACTCATCAATTTGTGCAAATATGGTATCGCGGTGAGGGTCGAGCGTATTATAGGTAATGTTTAATACCGTCATCCCCGATTCTTCAAGTCGTGAACAAAGTGGGCGCATAACAAAGCCAGACATATACAAGCCATGTAAAACAATAACGTGTTTAACTTTCATATGCTCCCTAATACCAATTTTATTAAAAACATGATCATTCTAGCGTATTAAATAATCCGCTACCTGCGTTAAAAATTATTTATATAGAATAACTATATGTCATAATTTTCGCCTTGTTATCGACTTATTTCCTTGTCGCTATAATAGATAACTAATTTAATGCAATTGGTATAACCTATCTTAGTTACATCAATTGCTGTGGTTTTATCTCAATGTTTGTTGTATCGGTATTTACCCATACTTCACCATCTTGAATGGTAATGGCGAGCTTAATTCCACGATCAACCAAAGCAGCAAGTGCTTGTGTTGCTGCATAATCAAGGCTAAAAATACTTAGATTTTTAAATTCATACAATTTAGGTTGGTGTTTTTGCCACCAAATTGCTTGATTGTTTTCACCATAAGTATATAGCACCACTTTTTTAGATTTATTACAGGCTTTTTTAAGGCGTTTTTCATCTGGTAAGCCAAGTTCAATCCATAGTTCTATTTCTTCACTATAGCTTACATGCCAAAGTTCAGGTTCATCATCAGCGCTTAATCCTTTAGTAAATTCTAAACCATCACAGCTATTTAGCGCAAAAGCGAGTAAGCGAATCATCAACCGCTGATCTGTTTCTGAAGGGTGTTGAGCCAAGGTTAAATTAAAATCTTGATAAACGTGGCGGTCCATATCGCTAAGCGATAACTGCACTTTCATAATGGTGGATTTAAGAGCCATAACAACTAATCTGAAAAAATTTGCGTCAGTATAGCGCAATTAAATGAATTGCCAGTTAAAATAGCGGTTAATTATACGTTAGGAGTTAAAAATGGCTATCCAGTGGTTCCCTGGGCATATGAATAAAGCCCGCAATGAAATTAAAGAAATAATGCCACAAATGGATGTGATCATTGAAGTGCTTGATGCGCGCATTCCCTACAGTAGTGAAAACCCGATGGTGGCAACCTTGCGTGAAGGTAAGCCGGTCATCAAAATTTTGAACAAAGCTGATTTAGCTGATCCTAAAATGACTCAAATCTGGAAAGATTATTTTGAGCAAGAAAATGGTGTTAAAGCGATTTCTTTTGGACATGATAAAGCAGCTGAAGTAAGTCGTATAAATGAGCTTTGTAAAAAGTTAGTGCCGCATAAAGTGGGTGCCGATAAGCAGATTAAAGCCATGATAATGGGTATTCCTAACGTGGGTAAATCTACGTTAATTAATGTACTGGCTGGACGTATAGTTGCAAAAACAGGTAATGAACCTGCGGTAACCAAAGCACAACAACGCATTAAGCTTGAAGACGGTATTATGCTTTACGATACGCCAGGTATGCTTTGGCCAAAAGTAGAGAATGAAAACTCAGGTTATCGTTTAGGCGCTACCGGTGCCATTCGTGATACGGCGCTTGAGTATGAAGAAGTAGCAAGTTACACAGCTGAGTACTTATTGCGTGCATACCCTGAGCTTTTAAAAGCGCGTTATAAAATAGACGAATTACCAGAAAGTGATTGGGAATTTGTTGAAATGGCGGGTAAAAAACGCGGCTGTATTCGTGGTGGTAATCAAATAGACACATATAAAATGTCTGAAATACTAATCAACGAATTACGCGACGGTATTATTGGCCGTATTACTATGGAAACTCCGCAAATGCGTGAGGAAGAAGAAGTAATGGTTGCTGGTTTACGCGCCGCTGCAGAAGCTAAAAAAGCAGCTAAAGAAGAAGAAAAGCTTCAACGCCGAGCGCGAGCTCGTAAAAACCGTCGTTAATATTTAACCAGAATTCAGGTTATTTAATTAAAGAGATTTAGTTTTACTAAATTACAGACATAAAAAAAGCCCGTAAGGGCTTTTTTAGTTTCATATCTACCGTCACCGATATGAGCAATGTAGCAAGTAAAATAGTAGGGCGGTTACTCATCATCAACATCAAGGGGCGTTGCGGTTCATAACAAGTAACCATAGCTGTTTACGTGCGCCACACGTTGTTTCAGGGTCGAGAAACAAATCAATTCATTCCTTAACAAGTGGTATGCAATCCGTCTTGTTGATATTGATTATCAGTTAGATCTAACTATCTGTCAACACCTAAATGCAAATAGTTCTTATTATCCCCTTGTTTGTTTTGTAAGCTAATGTTAAATATAAAAAAAGAACAATAACTTAAACTATTTAATTAACCAGCAGAACTTTAATTTGCTCCACCTAAATTTCATTTATTAGAACTAATTGATTAATGCAGGAGAGGTTTTCGTTTGTATTTAAGCCTAGAGCTATGTTCTTGGGAAAGTTGAGCGAGCTTTAATTTGAATGCCCAATGATATTTGGACATAAAAACCCCGCAGTAATTGGTATGTCCAACTATTGTGGGTCACTTAAGTTAGGCTTTTAGTAAAGGCATTAATGTTATCTGGCCTTGGTGCGCGTCAGCAATGTTTTTCTGATGCAAATGAAGTAACGCAGTCAATGGTTGATACGTTATTTGGTTCAAAGCAGCAAACCAACACGTTTGTTCGCTTACCTAAAGGGGTCGATCAACTTACCCTAAAAAAAATATATGATGCTTTTGTAGAGCACGCAACTACCGCATTTACCGCTCAGAAAATGGGCGATTTGGTTGGTGTTAGTCGCTCTACAGCACGCCGTTACTTGGAGTATTTGCTTGAATCAGGTAAGTTAACAGCGGATCAAAGTTATGGCAGTATTGGCCGCCCTGAACGTTGCTATAAAATAGCGAAGTAACTTTGTGTACCTGATGCTAAAATATTAAATATCATTTATTTCAATGCCTTATGTTTTTTTATTATGTTTGATATTTATTAGATTCTGACAATAAAAAAAAATATGTTGAATTGATTGCATTTTAAGCGGCTTGCATGGTGATGTTCGCTTTAAGTGATGTTATACTCCTGCGGAATAATTTATCGACTTTATTAAGAGCAAAATTAATGGCAGATTTATCGAAGTACAGAAACATTGGTATTTTCGCGCACGTTGATGCGGGTAAGACCACGACTACTGAGCGTATCCTAAAGCTTACTGGTCAAATCCATAAAACTGGTGAGGTTCATGATGGTGAATCTACTACTGACTTCATGGAACAAGAAGCTGAGCGCGGTATTACTATTCAGTCTGCGGCTGTAAGCTGTTTCTGGAAAGATCACCGTTTTAACGTTATCGATACTCCTGGACACGTTGACTTCACAGTTGAAGTTTACCGTTCACTTAAAGTACTAGATGGCGGCATCGGTGTGTTCTGTGGTTCTGGTGGTGTTGAACCACAATCAGAAACTAACTGGCGTTATGCTAATGATTCAGAAGTTGCACGTATTATCTTCGTAAATAAATTAGACCGTATGGGTGCTGATTTTTACCGTGTAACTGAGCAAGTACGTAAAGTACTTGGCGCAACTCCACTAATCATGACTTTACCAATTGGTATTGAAGATGAGTTTGTTGGTGTTGTAGATGTTTTAACTAAAAAAGCATACGTTTGGGATGACACTGGTCTTCCTGAAAACTACGAAATCACAGACGTTCCTGCAGACATGGTAGATAAAACTGACGAGTATTATGAAATGCTTGTTGAAACTGCCCTTGAGCAAGACGATGCACTACTTGAAGCTTACATGGAAGGTGAAGCACCTTCTTTAGAAGACATCAAACGTTGTATCCGTAAAGGTACTCGTGACCTTGCTTTCTTCCCTACATACTGTGGTTCTGCGTTTAAGAACAAAGGTATGCAGCTTATTCTTGACGCTGTTGTTGATTACTTACCATGTCCTACAGACGTTGATCCTCAACCTCTTATGGATGAAGAAGGTAACGAAAATGGCGAGTTCGCAGTAGTATCTACTGACGAACCTTTCAAAGCGTTAGCATTCAAAATAATGGATGACCGTTTTGGTGCATTAACATTCGTACGTATTTACTCAGGTAAACTAAACAAGGGTGACACTATCCTTAACTCGTTTACTGGTAAAACTGAGCGTGTTGGCCGTATGGTTGAGATGCAAGCAGATGACCGTAACGAATTAACTAGCGCACAAGCTGGTGACATCATTGCTATCGTAGGCATGAAAAACGTGCAAACTGGTCACACATTATGTGATCCTAAGCACCCAGTAACACTTGAGCCAATGGTATTCCCAACTCCAGTAATCTCGATTGCTGTACAGCCTAAAGATAAAGGCGGTAATGAGAAAATGGGTGTTGCTATCGGTAAAATGGTTGCAGAAGATCCATCTTTCCAAGTTGAGACTGATGAAGATTCAGGCGAGACTATCCTTAAAGGTATGGGTGAGCTTCACTTAGATATCAAAGTAGATATCCTTAAGCGTACTTACGGCGTAGACCTTATTGTTGGTCAACCACAAGTTGCTTACCGTGAAACTATCACTAAAGAAATTGAAGATAGCTACACGCATAAGAAACAATCTGGTGGTTCTGGTCAGTTCGGTAAAATTGATTACCGTATCAAACCAGGCGAAGTTGCTTCAGGCTTCACGTTTAAATCATCAGTAGTTGGTGGTAACGTACCTAAAGAATTCTGGCCAGCAGTAGAGAAAGGCTTTAAATCAATGATGGGTACTGGTGTTCTAGCTGGCTTCCCTGTACTTGACGTTGAAATTGAACTTTTTGACGGTGGTTTCCATGCCGTGGATTCATCTGCAATCGCGTTCGAAATCGCTGCTAAAGGCGCTTTCCGTCAATCGATCCCTAAAGCGGGCGCACAACTTCTTGAGCCAATCATGAATGTTGACGTGTTCACTCCAGAAGATCACGTTGGTGACGTAATCGGTGACCTTAACCGTCGTCGTGGTATGATGAAAGACCAAGAAGCTGGTTTAACAGGCAGCCGTATTAAAGCTGACGTACCGTTATCAGAAATGTTCGGTTACATCGGTACACTACGTACAATGACATCTGGTCGTGGTCAGTTCTCTATGGAGTTCTCACACTACGCTGCATGTCCGCAAAACGTTGCTGATACAGTAATCGCTGCAGAAAAAGAGAAAAAAGCTGCTAAGTAATTAGCTCTTTAACTCTTTAGAAAACCCGCACATGTTGCGGGTTTTTTATTGCCTATAATTTGGTTTTATTTTTGTAGTTGTTTACGACTACTCTTTATTATTAAGTAGTCTTATATTATCAATTAGTAAAAAGGGATTAGAGGGTACTTTAATTGATTAATTAGATAAGGAAGTCTCCGCATCAGAGACGTTCGCATATTAATTTTATATAAGATGTAATGATTATTAAATCTACTAAATTAGCACCAAACTGGTGGCTATAATTCACAAAATATATTTTAGCATTCAGCTTAATATTTTTAATTCATATTATATTTTCTGTGAACCTAAAAATCGTTTTTCTCACTGTAATGCCAGCTTTACTTATTATTCCTTTCAATATTCTTCATCTTCGTTTTTTACATTGTCATAAAGCAGGCATTTGTTATACGCGTTTATGCACAAAGCGTTACATCAATAGCGAGGAAATTGGTTGCGTATCATTTAGTTCATTTTTTCTTTTCACCATTTTTAATGGTGGAGTTAGATAATGGTAAAACGTTCCATTTTTATGACTGGCATCTTGATGATGAAACGCAATCAGTTATTTCTAAAATGTACTGCAATAAGGTAGCTAACAAAATTGAAAATATTAGCGATAAATACAATGCTTGATCTTTAATTTAGATAGCAAAAAGGAACGATTAATCGCTCCTTTTTTATTTTTGTATTTTATAACGCGCTAATTAAACTTTTTTATAGCCTTAGCTTTTAGCGCTTTCATCTTTAGCCTGCGTGGCTTCTTAAAAGACTGGATAGGCATTGTTACCAACTGCTCTTGTGGTAGTGCCGGTATTGTTTGTGGATAAGCACCTTCCTTTGGTACCGAAATTTCTTTTAGGTGTATTTTAAGTGCTTCTAGAGTTGAGTCGTTATCAACTTCACTAGGGCAAATAAATATACCCAACTTTCTTAGTTGTACACCGAATTTAATACTACTGGTATAACGGATAATCGGAGCACCTAACACTAAGCCTAATAATATAGGCGATAGCCACCAGAAGAATACTGGCGTGAAGTAGTAAGCAGTACAACCCCATGCAATAGCCACAATAGTTGAGAATAGCGTATAACCAAAAGCTTCCTTCCACGGAACCATACGACCTTCACGCGGTTGTGCATCCCATTTTACTTTTTTACCTAAAAACACACAAAGTACAAAGTAAGCATGAAATACCATCATTAATGGAGCAACAATAATAGCAAATACGGTTTCAATGATTGAACCTAGTATTAGCTTAATTGAACCACCAAAGCGTTTGTTTCTATGTATTAGGGTTACTATTATACCCATCAGTTTAGGCATTAATAAAATAACAATAGTTAAATACAATAGTGAATCAATAAGATCTGTCTTAGCTATTTGCCATGTAGGGAATAATTGATAAACACGGTTAAAGTACACATCACTATTTAATGCGCGAGTCACTGCATCAATTGTACTTAACGCTAACATTGAGAGCCAAATTAGCGATGAAATATAGGCTGTGGCACCTAATAGAAAGTGCAGCTTACTCATTAATTTTAATTTGGATGAAGATAGTAAACCTAAGTGCTGAATATTACCTTGCACCCAGCGTCTATCGCGTACAGCGTAGTCTAGAATGTTACTTGGTACTTCTTCATAGCTACCTTCAATATCTGATAGCAACAATACATCCCAACCAGCACTGTGAAGCAGTGAAGCTTCTACAAAGTCATGACTTAAAATTTCGCCGCCAAAAGGTGCATTACCTTTCAGTGTTGGCAAGCCACAGCACGTTATAAATGCTTCAACTCTAATAATTGCATTATGACCCCAGTAGTTTGCTTTATCAGTTTGCCAAAAAGCTGAGCCAGTAGCGAGCATTGGGCTATATAGCACTGATGCAAACTGTAAAAAACGGCCAAAAAAGGTATCTTGACGAACAGGGATCGGAATAGTTTGGATCAGGCCTGCTTGTGGGTTGTTGAGCATACTTGTAGTAAGCTCTAACATACATTTCCCGGTCATTACGCTATCTGCATCAAGCACAATCATATGGTCGTACTGGCTGCCCCAGCGCTCACAAAAGTCGGTTAGGTTACCTACTTTACGGTGTTTGTTATCTTCGCGACGACGGTAAAAAACGTGTTTTGCTGTATCACCTAAACGTTCACACAATGCATGCCATGCACTTAGCTCGTTTTTAGCTATTTCTGGGTCTTGCGTGTCGCTTAATAGATAAAAATCGAAGTTTGCAAGTTGACCTGTTTCTTTTAACGATTGCAGACTAACTTCAAAGCCCGCGATAACACGGTGGGTGTCTTCGTTGTAAATAGGCATTACAACGGCGGTTTTTTGGGCGTTAATTGCCTCACTATTGAACTCAATTGGTTTAATACGCTTCAGCGTAAGTGGGTCAATTCGAAACAACTGTAATACAAAGCCGATTGTTCCACTACAAAAGGCCGTTACAATCCAGGCAAAAGTGATTGAGAATAATACTAAAAGAGCATACTCAAGTAATGTCATACCGTTTGAGCTTAAAATCTCAAACATAATAGATATGCCGTAGCCAGATGTGCCAAGCGCTGCAATAGCAAATAGCCAAACTCTTAATGTTTTGAATGGCATTGGAGTGCCCTTACCTTTATTACTTGATGTCATTTGGGTACCAAACATAACTCCATACCTCGCTAATTTCTTTGTCACGCAATTTTAACGATAAACGCATATCAACGGGTTGATCGTCCTGTGGTGCAATTTTAAAGGCTACACGCCATCCTCGTGAATCAGGCAGTTTTTGCACATTCACGTCGGTTACTTCGCCTGTTGTAAGTTGAATATCGGCATCTAGCTTTAACTGTTCAGAGAGTTGATTTATTTCTGACCCAGTAAAATCAACAGTAAATTGGCGATGGCTTTTTGGTGGTGGATTGTCCTCACCTGGTAAAGCAGCGCTACCGATCCTTGTGCGCAGTACACGCGCTTTCTCATGCTGAGTTAAAGCTGCATTAAAGGTCGTCATTTTGTAGCTTAGCTTTAATGAATCACCGGCTTTCATTGGCTTTTCTGGTACCCAGTAGCTTACGATATTGTCGTTAGTTTCCGTATCAGTCGGTATTTCTACAAGTTCTACACGACCATTTCCCCATTCACCTTGTGGTTCAATCCATAGACTAGGGCGGTTGTGGTAGTGCGCTTCTGTGTCTAGATAGTTATTAAAGTCTCGATCTCGTTGAGCTAACCCAAAACCTTTTGGGTTATTGTACGAAAATGAAGTAACACTCAGCTGTGATGGATTGTTAAGAGGGCGCCATACCCATTTATTATCAGCAGACTGAGTCAATAAGCCATCCGAATCATGAACTTCAGGGCGGTAGTCATCAAAAAACTTAGTACTGTTTTCACCGTGATAAAACATACTCGTCAATGGTGCTACACCTAGCTTTTTAATATCCTTACGTGCAAATATCTGCATATCAACATCAACTAGCATGTTAGTTGTAGGATCAACGTTAAACTTATAGGCACCAGAGATTGATGGGCTATCCAATAATGCAAAAATAGTAATTTGTGTTTGGTCAACTTTTGGTTTAACTAACCAAAACTCTTTGAACACAGGAAATTCTTCACCTGAATTTTCAGCAGTATCAATGGCAAGACCTCTAGCTGATAGGCCATAGACTTGCTGGGGGCCAACAACTCTAAAGTACGATGCCCCCTGAAATACCATTACTTCGTCTTTATACTCGTTAGTATTCAATGGGTAATGTAAGCGAAATCCTGCATGGCCTAGTTGAGTACCTGCAACACTTTTAGCTATTTCTTCTTGTAGTGGTGCGGCAGTGCCATCGTATTGGTAAAAGTCAGTGCTGAAAGGCAAGCGGCTACGTTTAGAGTCGCTATCAACGGTGTTTATTGTTACAGGTGTTTTATATAAAAAACCAGGATGGAATAATTGCAGCTCGTAAAGGCCCTCATCTTTCCACACTGCCTTGTCTTTTTTAAATCGAATTGCCCTATAATCTTGATAATCAATATTATTTAATGCTTCAAGCTCAATATTTTTAGGGGTCACGTATTCTTCACTTGCTAACTTTTTAGCGCGAGCGCTAATTACGTCAAATAAGCTACTTTGTGGAATTGCTACATCAACTGTTGCAGCAATCGCTGGGTTGCTATTGCCCCAAGCCGAAAAAATAATAAGTAGACCCAGTAATGGTGCTGACTTTTTTTGCCATTTAGGCAGATTATGGGTTAATTGTTTCATTTTCATTCCTTTATAAAAACACGACTTATTTTTACGTTTAGGGTAAATATTAATTTTTGTAAGTACCTTTAAAATACCTAAAGCAAAATACGAACCCTTATAAAAATTCATATTTTTCAATAGGTAAAATCTATATGCGTAACCGACAGAGGCTTTTTGTGTAACATTCACTCAAATGTATGTAGTTATTACTGATTAATTACTAAAAAATTTATAGATCCTATGAACATATTACGGGAGGTTTAATGAAGCTTGTCTGAATTACATTTGTATAAAAATAAAAAAAGCCGCAAATGCGGCTTTTAAATACTCATATTAATTATTTCTTTTTAAATCTGCGCACGATTGATAATGGCGCTAAAAGAAGTGATAACCAAAATAATGAACCTGAATCGTTACCATCATCCCTCGTTTCAGTAACATTGATTGTAACCGTTACCGATTCAGACATGTTGCCTACACTGTCTTTTGCTTGCACTGATAGTGTTATTATACTTTCAATGTCTGCATCAAGTTCACCGGCTACGATAAGTTGACCTTGTTCATTGATTGAAATTGCTTCACTCCCTGATACAATAAATTCAACCACTGGTGATACATCTGCATTTGGATCACTAAATACTAACTGACCTATTACAGTATCAATTGAGCTGCTTTCATCAATTGAAAATACTTGATCTGCGACAATGACCGGTGTCTGCTCTTGCGGTGTTAGCATACCTTCAGATTTAATATCGATGATTACAGGGTCATGATCTGATGCGCGGTAGGCACTTTCAGAATAAAGACTAGACTGCTGAGCATCACTCTTAAATTCAACGTTGTAATCAAGTAAAATTGGCTCGTCAGCATTTATGTGCCAATCTTGCGCTGAGACAACTTTACTAAGCAACGAGTCGCTTGCCACAGCATGATCTAAACTGCCTGCTCGGCCAGAAAAGCTATAAGAATAGCCCAGTGTATTACCATCAAGTTCTGCAACTACATTTTTATATCCTTTGTCTGCAAATGCACGTATTGGATCTTCCATTGCGTAAGCATTCATGTCTCCAACTAAAATAGTGTCTTCGTCGTCAACACCGGTTGGTTTGCTGTCTAGCCAATCGGCATAGGCAGTGGCACCTTGTGTGCGTATTTCATTCCAGCAAGCTTGACCATCGTTCTGATCTTCATTTGCACCACTTGCACTGCCACAACCGCCTTTAGATTTTAAATGAGCTACGGCAACAGTGAACACTTCGTCGCTCTCAATTGATTTGAAGCTTTGCGCTATAGGAGTACGGTTGCTAAAATCAAATGGGGCTTGCGTTGTAATTGCAGCAGTACCCACTTCTTCTACTTTATTAGCACGGTAGATCAATGCAGTGGTAATTGCATCAGTACCTATTTGATCAAGATTAAAATCAACAAATGCATACTGGTTTGCTGTGTCTGCTTCGTTTAGTGCATTTACTAAGCTGGCAATTGCGCTAAATTCACCAAAGCCATCGTTTTCTATTTCCATCAAACCAACAACGTCAGCTTGCATTGCGCTAATTGCACTTACTATTTTAGCTTCTTGGCGGATAAATTCGGCTTCTGTGTCTGCACCGCGATCGGTAGGGAATCCACCTCCTTGACCATCACCATTAAAGTAATTAAGTACGTTAAAGCTTGCTACACGCAAGTCGGCCGAGGCATTTAGTTCAGGTGCGTCTTCGCGTGCATTTGTAGCAATAAACTGAGGTACTGCTGTTGGGTGAATGCGGTAAAGGCCAAAGCTATAAGCAAGAGCACCAGTTACTGTATTTATTGTGTCGCCAGTACGTAGGGTGTTCTCTGCTGATAATCCTGGAGTTGGGTATGCGGTAGGATCTGAGTTTTGTACTGTAGAGCCATCGTCTAGCAGAATCTTTTTAAGTAAGTTTTCTGTTTCGACTGCATTAGCTGCATCGCCAGGCAGTGCAACTTGGGTGCCTTGGTATAGTCGTTCTGTTGCTAATTCAACCTCACCATAGCGACCAAGACCAAAGTTATCGGTGACTACCAATTGTTGCTCTAGTGTTACTAACATACCTTCAAAGCTTTCTAAGTCCGTTAACTCAGCTACAGGCAGTGTTATTTTTGTCGCAGCTACAGTTAAATCCGTATTACAAACGGCCACTTGGGTGACGTTATCAATTTGTGTTGAATCAAAATACTCTGCTACATTACCTTGTACACGTACATGGTCGCCAACGCTTACGTCGGTATCTGCAAAATAAACAAAAATCCCTTCAGAAGTTAATGGGTTTTCATCTATATCAACAGCAAGAGAGCTAACAAAAAAGCCTTTTAATTGATCATCACCCTGAAAGTCAGCCGTTACAATCCCTTCAAGTTCAACAGGTGTATCGACAAGTGGGCTCGTTGCACCATCACCTTGAATTGCATTAATTAAAGTTTTTTGCGTATCACACACAAGTGGTACAAGAGGTGCAGGTGCTGGCTCAACAGGAACGCTGCTACCAAAAACACCTAAACCGCTAAAATCATCTTGGTCGAATTGAACCCACTCTTCACTTGGGTTAAAAGTAGCATCAGGTGTTGTGCGTCCAACAAGGATGGTTTCTTTACGACGAAGTGTTTTATTTTGCGTTTGCACTCCACCTTCAGACCAAAAAGAACCAGGATCAACACCACGTTGGCCAAAGCTATCTACAACAGTCGTACCTTGGGTTAACACTAGGGCATCATCACCATTAAAATTGGTTACACCACTTTCTTCATCGGCTTTTGCTTTGAGTTCGTCAACCGAGCTTGAGTTTATAATTACGTACGTGCTATTAGCAGCAAGAGGACCCGTTAAGTCGATTGAGCTAGTTGCTGTAGTGCTACCATTTGAATATAAGGTTAGCGTATAGGTATCGAGTGAGATTTCACTCGCAGAGGTGTTATAAAGTTCTACTGCTTTATTATTGCTTCCACCTTCAACATACTCAGATATGATTAAACTTGCTGAAGCTGGTGCACTGAGACTTGCTATAACAAGTGCGAGTGGTGTTATTTTTGTTTTAAACATTTTTTTATTATTCCCGTGTATTAATCCCAAAATGGGACAACAGTTTAGAGAATAAATGTGACGTAAATAATACAAAAACGTAAACGAATGTAAATAAAAGGCGGTTTAACCGCCTTTTAATAAAAAATTACTTTTTAGCTAGATATTTTGCGGCTTGTTTAGCAAAGTAGGTTAATATTCCATCAGCTCCTGCACGCTTAAATGCAAGTAGAGATTCCATTATGGTGGCCTCTTCGCTCAACCAGCCGTTATCAATAGCTGCTTTGTGCATAGCATACTCGCCACTTACCTGATATGCGAAAGTAGGCACACCAAATTCGTCTTTCACACGACGTACAACATCTAAATAAGGCATGCCAGGTTTAACCATAACCATATCAGCGCCTTCTTGTAAGTCTAAGGCTACTTCACGTATTGCTTCATTAGAGTTTGCAGGATCCATTTGGTAGGTTTTTTTATCAGCACCTTTTAAGTTACCAGCAGAACCTACCGCATCTCTAAATGGGCCGTAGTAGCTAGATGCATATTTAGCGGAGTAGGCCATGATGCGAGTATGAATAAACCCATCAGCTTCAAGTGCTTCACGAATAGCGCTAATACGACCATCCATCATATCAGAAGGGGCAACAACATCTGCACCGGCTTGAGCATGAGAGAGTGCCTGCTTAACTAAAATCTCAGTAGTGATATCGTTAATAACATAACCAGTGTCATCAATAATACCGTCTTGACCATGCGTAGTGAATGGATCAAGCGCTACATCAGTAATTACACCCAACTCTGGAAAGGCTTCTTTTACCGCTCTTACGGTACGCTGTGCTAAACCATCATCGTTATATGCTTCTTCGGCAAATAATGATTTTTTATCTCCAGGTGTTACCGGGAAAATAGCTATCGCAGGTATTCCAAGTTCAACCAACTCTTTTGCTTCAATGAGTAGCAAATCTATTGATAGGCGCTCAATACCAGGCATTGATTCAATTGCCTCGCGACGATTTTTACCATCAAGTACAAATATAGGGTAAATTAAATCGTTCACGCTAAGTTGGTTTTCGGCCATTAAGCGGCGAGAGAAGTCGCTACGGCGCATTCTGCGCATCCGAGTGTACGGAAAAAGATCTAATCCTGATTGGGCCATATTAATATGCTCCTACTGCGGTAAGGGAAAAGTGATTACTTGATTACGCCCATGCTGCTTTGCGTAATAAAGTGCTTTGTCGGCGCACTCAGTAAATATCTGAGGATTGCTAACGTCATCAGCAATACTGGTGTATATGCCAGCGCTAATTGTAAATTGAATATCATTATTGGCAACCGTTACTGTACTGACTGAGATAGCTGAGCGTATTTTTTCAGCTATGTCTTGTGCACCTTTATTTGGGGTATTAGGTAATAGCACTACAAATTCTTCACCGCCATAACGGGCAACTTCGTCGAGTGGTCGCTTTAAATGATTTTTTATTAGGTCAGATACAGTTTTAATAACTTGATCGCCAATTATGTGTCCGTACGTATCGTTAATGCTTTTGAACCGGTCTATATCAAGCATAACAATGCTAAGTGGTGTTTGTTCCCGACGAGAGCGACGAAGTTCCATTACGAGTCTTTTATCAAAAAAACGTCTGTTTTTTATTCCGGTTAAAGCGTCTTCGGTATTAAGTAACTCAAGTGAACGGTTTTTTTCTTCAAGCTCTCTGAGCGTAACTTGCAATTCAAAGGTGCGTTCGTCCACTTGTGACTCTAGTTCTTGGTGTGTTTTTTCTTGTAACTTTAAGCGCTCTTTAAGTAGCGTATCTTGAGCTGCATTTTCAGCAATCAAGGCTTGCTGAGAAGTTACTTCTTCATCTCGCTGTAAAATAAATAACTTCATCACGCTATAACATAAACAAAATGTGCAGCTAAAAAAGCATGTAAATACAAATGCTAATATACTTAGGCTAAAAGTATATAGCCCCATTACTGCAACAGTAAAATAAAGTATCATCACCAAGAAAAAAACCAATACGAGTAATAGTGCTTTATTGGGTTTAGAGGGTGCTAAACGTACGCATAAAAGCGTAGTTACAATATAAAAGCCTAAAATGATAGGGGTGGCGATTAAGCAAAATAGTGTAACTATGTGGTTTGGAAGTAGCCAAATAAATAATAACGAAATGGCTAAAGCGTTCACTAAAAATTTTTGAATCGTCAGTAAAAATGAGGGCCTTGGATAACAAATTTGCTTTTGCAAAGGTAAAAACATTAAAGTAATAAGCATAAGTAATATAGGGATCATAACTTGCTGTAACGCTGGCAAATTAGGGTGAATATATCTTAAGCCAAACCCACAAAGGTAGGCTAATACACAACCCAACGTGAGGGTTATTAAACCAGCATAAATAAAATAGCGTTTACGTGAAAAACCATATAAAACTAAGCAACTGACACCTAAAGAAAATACAAAACCAATCAACAATCCATAGAGTAAATTAAGTTTACCTTTATGTGCCAAATAAGCCTCTGGTTGCCACAGCGTTAAAGGGACTCGCAAGCCGGAGCTATTCGTCACTCTCATAATAATACTCGTTTCGCTATTTGCAGGGCTGATCAGTTTAACTAATAAAGATTCACTCTTAATCGTACGTTTATAAAGAGCGTAAGCATCACCAATTTGAGCGTGAGAAAGTAATTCTGAGTTATGTAACTGATATACTTGAACGTCGTTTAGCAGAGGATTGTTTAATGACAATAGTTGCTCGGTATTATAACTAAGCGTGTTTTTTATTCTAAACTTTATCCATACAGGACGCTGCTCTAGCCCTAGATTAAGAGGTTCATCTGTGTTTTTTTGCCACTGTATATGGCTACTTTGTTGTGCATCTAATAGCGAAGTCGGTTCAAAAGAGTAATACAGGTTATTGATGTTTTGGGAGTTGAAATCGTGTTTTATTATTACCGGGTTTGCGAAAGAGCAAAAAGTGCAAAGGAATACTAATAGGCTTAAAAATGCCTTTGCATAGGCCATTAACGATCTTCTAAACCAAAAACACGGTGAAAGTTTTCTGTAGTTTTACGGGCCACAACTTCTTCATCTATTTGATAAAGTTGTGCAACCGTTTGACAGATATAAGGAAGCAGTGCAGGTTCATTTTTACGTGATTTAGGTTTTGGCTTAACTGTTCGTGGAATTAAAAATGGAGCATCAGTTTCTATTAATAATCGATCTAGAGGAATACTAGGCACTAGCTGTTGTAGCTCTTTACCACGTCTTTCATCACACACCCAACCCGTTATACCAATATAAAGACCTAAATCTAAATAGTGTTTTAGAGCTGGTGAATTACCGGTAAAGCAGTGAAGTACACCGCGAATATTAAATTCTTTTAGAATACTTAGCATGTCGTCACTTGCATCTCGTTCATGTAAGTAAACAGGTAAATCTAATTTTTGAGCAAGTACTAACTGGCGTCTAAAAACACTACGTTGTACATCGCGAGGCGAAAAGTCACGGTTATAATCAAGGCCACATTCACCTATCGCTATGACCTGCTTATTATTTGCAAGGGTAGTTAATTGTGCTTCTAGTTCATTAGTCACTGATTTTGCATCGTGCGGGTGGATACCCGCCGTAGAATATTGAAGATGTTCTATTGCAAGTTCAAGTGATTGCTGACTGCTTGCAATATCACAGCCTATAATAAGCATATTTGTAACGCCCGCCTCACTGGCACGGGTAATTACGTCACGATGATGGTCGTCAAATTGATGATTAGATAAGTTAACTCCAGCATCAATTAACGTATATGACATTATTTAGTACGTTTAACGCGAATAGAGCGGTTTTTACCATCTTTCTTCAATAGAAAAGAGCTGAATGCACCGCGGCTAATTACAATTGTATCGTTTTCTTTTAAACGCATGCTATCAGAGCCGATTTGACGCCATTGTTGGCCGTTATCTAGCGAAATAATTAACTCGCCATAAGCAGCCTCATCAATTGATGTAACCATGGCTTTTATTTCAGTTTCTTTCTCTACTTGTGATTCTTTGTGCTCTAAGCCAAAATCGTCAGCTTTTGCCTTTGCTTGAATTGGTGCAGCAGCTACGACTTGAGGTACATTGTTAGTAGTTGGTGGGGTAAGCGTTTTTGTTACTGTTGGCTTTGTTAGTGATTTACCTGCAATTGTATTGTCATAGCAAAGCAACCGGTTAAAGTCGTTCTCAATAAAGCTACATGCTTGTAACGCTTGAGTATTAAATTCTGTTTGCGCAGCAAAAGTCGGTGCGCTTAGTAAAACCAATAGTGGGAGTAGTTGTTTTTTCATTTTATTCCTCAGATTCTTTTTGTGGTTTGGCGGTATAAAATTTTGCTAAAATTAAACCTAGTTCAAACAGAAGAAGCATCGGAAATGCTAATAATGTTTGTGATAATACATCAGGCGGTGTTAAAAACATCGCGACTACAAAAACACCCACCACGATATAAGGGCGCTTCTCTTTTAAGCTTTTTGTTGTAGTTGCCCCACTCCAACATAGCAGCATAATTGCCACTGGAATTTCGAAAGCGACACCAAATGCAAAAAACAGTTTTAATACAAATCCTAAATAGCTACTTATGTCGGGCGCAAGGGTCATCATTTCGGGGCCGGTACTTGTAAAAAAACCCAAAATAATTGGCAGAACTACAAAATAACAAAAGGCTATACCGCCATAAAATAATATTATACTTGAGGCAAGAATAGGCATAAGCATTTTCTTTTCGTGCTGATATAAACCTGGTGCTATAAATCCCCAAACCTGATGCAATATCCACGGGATCGACGCAAATAAAGCGACAAATAAAGTAAGTTTGAAAGGTGCAAAAAAGGGGGCCGTTACATCGGTCGCAATCATGGTTGCAGTGCTTGGCAAATGCGAAACTAACGGTTGTGCAACAAAGGCATAAATATCATTCGCAAAATATACTATGGCAATGAAAATAACAAAAATGCTTAATAGTGCTTTTATTAGCCGATCACGCAACTCAATTAAATGAGCTACAAACCCCGATTTTACTTCCTCAGCCATTATTTTTTATACCATGTAGTAAGTTGACCACAAAGTGAGAGATAAATTTCACTTTTTTTCATCAAGTTGTTGGTTATTTGATGTATCAGGTTGTTTTTTCTTGTAGCTGTGAGTAACTGACTCAGCTGCTTTTTGTAGCTCTGTTAACGAGCTTTGTAGCTCGGGGCTTAAATCTTTTAGTTCTTGTTGTTCTGCTTTTTTAAGGTTTTCGTGAAGTTCATGAATACGCAGTTCTTCACTTACTTCGGCTTTTACCGAGTTAGCAAGTGATTTAGCGGTTTTAACCCATTTACTCACTGTTCTAATAGCAACAGGTAAGCGCTCAGGGCCGAGCACCACTAAGCCAACAATAAAAATAACAACAAGCTCCCACATCCCCATACTAATTAAACCTTATTGCTATCTTTGCTTTTTTCAGTATTGGTTGAGTCGTCAACGGTGCTTTTTTCTGATTGTTGAATTTGCTCTGATTTTTCTTGCTCACTCGCTTGATCATCCGACATTGCTTTTTTGAAGCCTTTAACAGCGCCTCCAATATCACCACCCATACCGCGTAGTTTTTTTGTGCCGAAAAGTAAAACTATGATCGCCAAAACAATTAATAATTGCCAAATACTAATACCACCAAAACCCATGGTTTTCTCCAATATGTAAAATGGTTAAATGTCTATCTTAAATACTAATTATACGCCCAATAGCGTAAATAGCACTCAGTTTATGCGCTGCGCCATGCCGCTATAAAGCTAATAGCCGATAAGCTTATTGCAATACTTGCAGCTATTAAATCGTGTTGTAAATAACAAAGTGTTGCCATAATCATTGTAGCACTACCAAATAAACTCAATATTAAAGGTTTATGAGATACCTTTTGTTCTTGAGGTTGAATGTGTGGTGTACGCTTTAAATTTTGATAAATTAGATCAGGTAACTCAGGCATTTTTTCAGCCCAAAATGGCAAGTTAGCATACATTTGCTTCAGTACTGATAGCGGTCCAACTTGTTGCTTTACCCAGTCTTCTAAAAAGGGCTTAGCTGTTTTCCATAAGTCGAGTTGCGGGTAAAGCTGACGCCCTAATCCTTCAACGTATAATAAAGTTTTTTGTAGTAGTACTAATTGCGGCTGTACCTGCATGTTAAAACGACGTGCAGTATTAAATAGATTTACGAGCACGTGACCAAATGAAATTTCAGCTAAGGGTTTATTAAATATAGGCTCGCAAACCGTGCGAATCGCAAATTCAAATTCTTCAATGCTAGTATCTGGTGGTACCCAACCTGAATCAACGTGTAGCTGTGCAACTTGGCGATAATCACGATTAAAAAAGGCGATAAAGTTTTCAGCTAAATAGCGTTTATCTTCTTTGCTTAACGTACCAACTATACCGCAATCAATACCGATATACATTGGGTTTTCAGGGTGCTCGCGAGAGACGAATATATTGCCTGGGTGCATATCCGCATGAAAAAAGCTGTCTCTAAACACCTGCGTAAAAAACACTTCTACGCCGCGCTCAGCCAATAACTTCATATTGGTGTTTTGTGCCATAAGCGCATCTTTATCAGAGACGGGTATGCCGTAAATACGCTCCATTACTAGGACATTACTACGGCTATAATCACTGTAAACTGAAGGGATATACAATGAATCAGAGCCCTCAAAATTGCGCTTAAGCTGAATGCCATTGGCACCTTCGCGCATTAAGTCGAGCTCGTCTAAGAGTGTTTTTTTGTATTCTTTGACTACTTCAACGGGGCGCAGGCGTTTTGATTCGTTATGGACTTTTGCAAGTACCTTTGCGAGCTTTTCCATCAGCGCTAAATCGGCATTAATTTGATCGTAAATATTGGGTCTAATAACCTTAATTACGACATCTTGCTCAATGCTTTGCTCATCAATAAGCTTTGCTGTATGTACTTGCGCTATGGATGCAGAAGCCAGTGGAGTTTGTGAAAACTCACTAAACAATTCACTTATATCGTTAATTTCGAGCGCTTTTTCTATGATTTTTTGTGCAAGTGCGCCTTCAAATGGCTGAACTTGATCTTGTAAAAACGCAAGCTCTAAAGCGATATCATGAGGGAGTAAGTCACGACGGGTAGAGAGCATTTGGCCAAATTTGATCCAAACAGGACCAAGCTCTTGCAATGCTAAACGTAAACGTAGCCCCGCAGGTTTTTCTTTGTGCTGATTACGCAACCAAAACAAACTGCCACGAGCTACCTTACCAAACCAAGGTATCTTATGTTTTGGAATTAGTTCGTCTAGCCCATAGCTAAGTAACGTTTTGGTGATGTTATACAAACGTGCAGTCGACACAAAAAATCCTTAGCGGGTGTTTGAAGGTAAAAAAGAGTTTAACAGAGCATCTATACGCTGCTCAACAGCAGCTACTTGACCTTTGAGTTCTCTATTTTTTTGTTTAAATTGCTCAAGTTCTAATGGATGAATAGTAATTGCGAGCTCATCTTGGCATAAACTTGTAAGCATTGTACTTATTTTAGTATTGGTTTTGCTGCTCTTTTGTTTTAGTTTTTTTAAGTGCAGATATAACTGCTGAGCGGGGGTATCGCCAATGTATCTAGAGAGCTGTTCAGGCCAATCAATATCAATGCCTGAAAATGCATTGCTATAAGTTTGCGCAATATTTAAATCGCCTTGTAAGTCGAGCTTATCTTGGCGAATTAACTGGGTAAGCATAGCTGGGTTTTTAAGTGCTAAAAGCGTGTCTATGTCTGCGCTGATCATACAATCTGCGTTTTCATTATTTTGAGCACTGTATAAGTGTAATTGCTCAGCGCTATAAACAAGTTGGATGCTTTGTTGCCAATCTCTTACTTCAACCACTAAGCGCTGATGTTTAACTGCGCTTAGCTTTTGGGATAATTGTGGGTCAAGGCTAAGTGCTTGATTTAGTACACGCTCAATAAGCGAAAGTACAAAATTAGGCAACATAAAAAATTCAGATGGCATTGCATCATTATTTTTTGTTATTTTCTCAAGCGCCATAGCTGCTAGCCTTAATATTTAAAACCACGATGCAGCGCAACAATTCCGCCTGTTAGGTTTTGGTATGTTGTTTGCTCAAAGCCTGCATCTTCCATCATCGCTTTTAGCGTGTCTTGATCTGGATGCATACGAATAGATTCAGCTAAATACTTATACGATTCACTGTCGTTAGCAACTAGCTTACCCATTGTAGGCAATAAATTAAATGAGTAAAAATCGTAAGCTTTACTAAGTACGTCATGCTCTGGTTTTGAAAACTCTAAAACAAGTAAACGACCACCTGGCTTTAAAATGCGGTACATAGAGCGCAGAGCTTTGTCTTTATCGGTAACATTACGTAAACCAAAGGCAATAGTGATCACATCAAAACTATTATCTGGGAATGGCAGCATTTCAGCATTCATTTGTACGTAGTCGATATTGCCCACTAACCCAAGATTATGTAGTTTTTCACGACCAACCTTAAGCATAGATGAGTTTATATCACCTAAGACAACTTGACCCGTTTCGCCAACTAATTGACTAAACTTTGCCGTTAAGTCGCCAGTGCCACCGGCTAAATCGAGTACATGATGGCCTTTACGAACACCTGAGCTTGCAATAGTTTGACGTTTCCATAAACGATGCACACCAAAAGACATTAAATCATTCATTACATCGTATTTTGCAGCTACTGAGTGAAATACATCAGCAACCATAGAAGCTTTATCGTTCTCGGCTACTGTTTTATAACCAAAATGCGTGGTCTTTTGTTCGGTTTCGTTCATGATTAATCTCTATCGTGACAAGAGAGGTTAGTGTACTTTATTGTACGCAGTAGGTGCAATTTGAATATGATTTATCAGGTAATTTATTGCCCAGCAGTGTAGCTACTTTGCCCTAATGAATGTGCTTTAAAAGCTGCATGAGATGCTTTTTTTGCTAACTGATTAAAATCATCTTCTTGCTGATGCTGAGCAATTCCTAGTGATAAGCCAATAATAGGTAGTTTAATGCCTGTTTTTGAACTAACAAAGCGAAGCTTTTCGACTCCATTTCGGACTTTCTCAGCAATAACATTGGCTGTTTCTGGGTCTATGTCAGCGAGTAAGACGGTAAATTGATCTTTAGCTGTACGGCCAGGTAAACCACTTTGAAAAACATATTTTTGTACTTGTTTGGCTACTTTATTCAAAATGACTTCACCAATAATATCACCGTGATTTTCAGTAAAGTGATCAAGGTTATCTATTTGAATCGCTATGGCGCAGATAGATTTTTGTTGATTTTTCCATACTTGGGTTTGTTGTGTTAAGTAATGGCGCTTATAAAGCCCTGTTTGGCTATCAACAATATATTGTTTTCGAAGTTGTGTTAGCTGCTTTTGTGTTTTTTCGTGTAGCTGTTTAGCTTTACTTAATTCTTGCTTAAATTGTCTGTGTTGGTTTAGTAATTCAGTGGTTTGGTTATTGAGAGTATTTAATGCTTGTTGGCTTTGTTCTATATTATTTTCATCAAGGGTATGTACACACTCGTTGATTTTCCCAGCAAAACGGACTATCTGTTTTTCAGTTATTTGAGCGTTGTGTGAGAGTGAATTTATAACACCATCAACATTTTTAATCATGCTAACTTGCGCTGTGTGACCGGTATTTAAAAACTCAGAATGTAGTTGTTCAATTAGAATACTATCTATATTGTCTTCAACAGCGATAGCGCGGTCTAAAGCTTTATTCAGCTTAAGATTAATTTGGCTGGTATAAGTATAAATAACTTGATAATTGAGCGGTGTAGGAGGAAGTGCATAGCGCTCTAAAAAAACACACACTTTGGTCATTTTTTCTTGTGCAATAGCCATGGAATCATGGAACATCATTTTAAATACCAACTAAGTACGAATAAGTGCAAATTTGAAATATCTCATTCCATGAGTCGGTTATGCATCCAAGCTTTTTATTATTTTTTATACAGTAATCATTATTCGGGCTATTTAAAAGCAAAAACGATAGTTAGGGAACTTAAATTTTATTTTAGCAGCCTAATTGTTGTTTTTCTCATCAATTAGGCTGGTTTTTACCTCTATTACCGTATGTAGCATTATTTCAGTATGCTAGTTTGTCTCATTTACTTGCTATTTATGTAGCCTACGATAGTTTTATGCAATCAATTGCGTTATCAAGTTAAATAATAATGAATCTTTTTTTACCGAAAATACTTCGCCAACCTCTTTTTGGCATAACAGTTTTATGCTCACTAAGTGCATGTCAAATAACGACACCCAATGCGAATGAGCAATTTACTCAAGTTGCACAATCTATTGTTGAATATAGAGAAAGCATTAGTCCTTATAGTAGTTCGAAAGGGATTGATGGTTATCTATTAGCAAATTTATCACCAGAATTTTTAGCGCAGCAATATAAAAATAAAACGCAATTATTAGCTAATTTAGATGCCCTAGACGCAGCCCAGCTTAGTGACGAAAATCAAATTAACTTAAGTATTATTCGTGCTCAGGTACAAAATAGCGTGGACGAGTATGTGTTTAACGCACATTACATGCCGCTTACATCAGAATATGGTTTTCATTCAGGGTTGTCGAATATCATCAACAGCTCTCAATACAAAGAAGAGCAAGATTTCGAGACATATCTCGCACGTTTGTCGCAAATACCGCGATTTTTTGAACAGAACATACATTGGATGAAAAAAGGGCTCGAAACGGGCCTCACCCAACCAAAAGCTGTATTAAATGGGTACGAAGACTCTATAAGTACATATATTGTTGATGATGTAACTCAATCAGAATTTTATAAACCGTTTTTAACTAATAGTGCAAGCTTAAGCGAGAGTGATTTTTATGCACTTCAACAACAAGCCAAAACAGTTTTAAAAAATAAAGTAATACCAGCATATAAAGGCTACCTAAGGTTTTTCACTGAGCAGTATCAATCGGGTGCTCGCACAAGTATTGGTATTTCAGAAACTCCTAACGGTAAAGCTTTTTATAAAAACCGTGCTAAGTACTACACCACTACCGACATGACACCTAAAGAGATTCACGAACTTGGCTTAAAAGAAGTTGCACGAATTCGTAGTGAAATGGAAGACGTGATAGCAGAAGTAGGTTTTAAAGGCACGTTTGCCGAATTTATCCACTTTTTACGCACTGACCCACAATTTTACGCCACAACACCAGAGCAACTTTTAAAAGAAGCATCTTATATTGCTAAAAAAATGGATGCACAACTGCCTAAGTTATTTCATACCTTACCACGCAAACCTTATGGTGTAGCACCTGTACCGGCCAGTATTGCACCTAAATACACAACCGGTCGATATTCAGGCTCTAATCGAGATGATGAAGCAGGGTATTATTGGGTAAATACTTACGCTTTAGATAAGCGCCCTTTGTATGTTTTAGAAGCATTAACGCTGCACGAAGCAGTGCCTGGCCATCATTTACAAATATCACTTAATGCAGAGCTTGAAAATCTGCCGAGCTATCGTCGTGATGCTTACCTCTCGGCATTTGGTGAAGGTTGGGGGCTTTACTCTGAGTATTTAGGTTTAGAAGTAGGCTTTTACCAAGACCCATATAGCCGTTTTGGTCGTTTAACGTATGAAATGTGGCGAGCAGCGCGTTTAGTTGTTGATACGGGTATGCATATGTATGGCTGGAGCAGAGAGCGCGCCATGAACTTTATGAGCGAAAACACAGCGCTTTCGTTGCATAACGTTAAAACAGAAACTGACCGTTATATATCGTGGCCTGCTCAGGCATTGTCATACAAAATAGGTGAGCTTACTATTAAGCGTTTACGCATTGAGGCAGAGCAAGCGCTAGGAAAAAGCTTTGATATTCGTGAATTTCATCATCAAATATTACGCCATGGTTCAGTGCCTTTATCGGTACTTGAAACGCAAGTGCGTTTATATATAAAAGCAGAGTTAGCTAAACAACAGAATTAGATATAAGGCAGTTAAAGCCTTGAACAAATAAAAGTGTTATGTCATTTTGGTGGTATAGCACTTTTTTATTTTAAAAACAGTCATCAAGGGGCCTTGGGTGAGTAATTTTATAATGTTTAGTATTGATGTATTTGCAAGTATGTTTATTGTTGTTTTAGGGTTATTGGTTTTAATCGTTGTCGTTTTTTATATTCGAGATGTAACACAAACCAAGCATGCAATTAGACGTAATTACCCTGTTATTGGTCGCTTTCGATATTTTTTTGAACGCCAAGGTGAGTTTTTTAGACAGTACTTTTTTGCTCAAGATAGAGAAGAAATGCCGTTTAACCGCGCTGAGCGTAGTTGGGTTTATCGTGCAGCAAAAGATGTTGACCGTACGGCTGCATTCGGCTCCACGCAAAGCTTAGAAGTAACAGGTACGGTTATGTTTATGAACTGTGCATTTCCTACTTTAGATGAAGAAGCGCTCGACCCGAGTAATGTTACTTTGGGTCCATACTGTAAAACACCTTACACAACCAACTCGTTATTCAATGTATCTGGTATGAGTTTTGGCGCGCTTTCAAAGCCAGCTGTACGAGCTCTGTCTAAAGGCGCTAAATTGGCAGGTTGTTGGATGAACACCGGTGAAGGGGGATTGAGTCCTTATCACTTAGAAGGTGGTGCCGATTTAGTGTTTCAGATTGGTACAGCTAAATATGGTGCACGAGACGAGCATGGAAATTTAAGTACCGAAAAGCTAAAAGAAATTGCGGCACATGAACAAGTAAAAATGTTTGAGCTTAAAATGAGCCAAGGTGCTAAACCAGGTAAAGGCGGTATGTTACCAGGGCGCAAAGTTAACGCCGAAATTGCTAAAATTAGGGGAATTCCCGAAGGGCAAGATTCTATTAGTCCCAATGGTCATCCTGAAATTAAAAACCCAGCCGATATTCTCGATATGATTGCCACTGTGCGTAACGCGACAGGTAAGCCTACAGGCTTTAAGGCGGTAATTGGTGCTTACGGATGGTTAGAAACGTTGTTCGCTGAAATAAACCATCGTGGTATAGAGTCCGCGCCTGACTTTATTACCATAGATAGTGCTGATGGTGGTACGGGCGCTGCACCACAACCGCTTATGGACTCAGTGGGTTTACCACTTCGTGAAAGTTTACCGCTTGTGGTTAACATGCTTGAAAAACATGGGCTGCGAGATCGTATTAAAATAATCGCCTCAGGTAAATTAATTGTCCCTTCAAAGGTGGCTTGGGCGTTAGCGCTGGGTGCTGATTTTGTTGTATCGGCTCGAGGGCATATGTTTGCACTGGGCTGTATTCAGGCAATGCAATGTAATAAAGATACCTGTCCGACCGGGATCACTACGCATAACGAGCGTTTGCAACGCGGCTTAAATGTAGCTGATAAAGCGCAACGAGTAGCTAACTATAATAAATACATTCATTACGGAGCTGGGCTAATAGCCCATTCTTGTGGTGTGACTAGTGCACGCGAATTAAAACGTGAACATGTACGTATAGTGCAAGAAAGTGGTTTATCAGAACCGCTCGATAAAATTTACGAAAACTACAAGTAAGTTTTTAACTAACTAAAAAAGGCGCTAATAGCGCCTTTTTTTAGTTTAATTGGCTTATTAATAAACTAAAAAATGCTTCTTTGTTGTCGCATGTTTGGGCATTTAAAATAAGTTGCTCGCCTAGTGCTAATGTTTGTTTTTGCACTATAAGACGCGCCTTCTCATCACCAATACTATCTATATCGGTTACATGTGCGAGTCCTATGGTACGCCTAATTAACTCAGCACCACAGTAACCAATGGCGTCTTGCAATACGCCTTTTATAAAGTATTCACCGTAGCCTGTAACCTTTAGCGCATTATCAGTAGTGTGCTCATTTATAAGCGTAAGCCAATGTTGTTCAAATAAGGTATAGCATTCAACAAGGGTGCTTAATAAGTGGGTTTGATAATTACGACGAGCCAAAAAATCTTTAATATGCCCGTATTGTGCGCAGTAATTTAAAAGTAAATTACCAATAAAAGAGCCAATATCGAACCCAGCAGGACCAAAAAAACCAAACTCAGGATCGATCATCTTTGTATTATTACAATCAACAAAAATACTGCCGCTATGCATATCACCATGGAGTAATGTTTGCGGGTTAGATAAAAAATTAGCTTTTAATTTTGCTATTTCTAACTTTAATGCGCTGTTTTTTTGTATTGCATCAACTTCGCTTTGTAGTTGCTCTGGGTAGTTATTGCGTTCGTGCTCAATGTACGGATCGCTAAAAAATAAGTCTTCAGTGATTTGGCAAAGCTCAGGGTTAGTAAATTGGCTAACGAGCGCTTTTTTAGTTTGTGCGGTTAAATAAAAATCTGAATTATAAAAACCAGTATGGCTTAAGTAGGTAGCTACGTGCTGCGCTAATTTAGGAAATTGCTCAGCATTATTTTGTGCAGTTCGCAGTATTTGTAAATTACCTAAATCTTCTAAAATAGTCAGTGCTTGCATTTCACTATAATGTAAAACCCTAGCAGTATAAGTTGGGCAAATAGCGCCATGATTAAGCAAAACTTGTGCTTCTATACGAGCTCTATCAAGCGTTAATGGCCACGACTCACCCACGCAACGAGCGTAAGGCAGAGCTTGCTTTAAAATAACACTATTGTTTTGCTCATCAGTAATTCTAAATACTAAATTAAGATTGCCATCACCAAACTCATATGCCGATAAGGCTTGTCCGGGAGCAAAAAAATTACATTGTTTAGATTCAATTAATGTCGATACATAATCGATAGCGCGCTGTGCATTAAAAGCAACATAGTTAGTCATGGTTTAAATCTCAAAAATCAGCTTTTAAGCATTCTATACCTTTAAATGTTTAGATGTCTATAAGTCCAACTTGAGAGTTATTCAAAGTGGTGTAAAATAACGTTACGCATTTTTAATACCTTAAGCATTATGCAAAATTTAATCGCAAGCAGTTTAAAATATGAAAACGGGTCGCTTAGTGTGCTCGACCAATATTTACTACCTCACCAGCAGGTATGGCATCAATGCCATGATGTAGAAACCATGAAAGAGCTGATCATTAGTTTAAAAGTACGTGGAGCTCCACTTATTGGTTTAAGCGCGAGCTTGTTAGTGGCGTATTTAGCTGAGCAAGGGGTAGTTAAAGGTGAGCTTGAAAAAGCAATCAATGAGCTAGAAGCCACTCGCCCAACGGCGGTTAATTTAATGCATTGTATGGCGGCATTGCGTAAAGCTTTAACGCAAAGCGATTATGTTGCCGGTATTGTTACCACAGCCGAGCGGTTGTTTATTGAAGATATTGAGCTGTGTGAGCGAATGGCAAGCCGTGGCGCCGAACTTATAAATAGTGGCGACAACATATTAACTCATTGCAATACAGGGGCGCTTGCAACCGCTGGTATTGGTACTGCACTAGGTGTTATCTATAAAGCGCAGCAAAAGCATGGCAACATACATGTGTGGGTTGATGAAACACGACCATTATTACAAGGCGGTCGCTTAACTGCCTTTGAGCTTGAGCGCTGGAAAATACCTTACACTCTAATTTGCGATAATATGGCGGCAAGTTTAATAGCTGCAGGTAAGGTGGATAAAATAGTGGTAGGGGCTGATCGTATTGCTGCCAATGGTGATTTTGCTAATAAAGTGGGCACTTATAATTTAGCCGTACTTGCATATTTTCATAACATTCCATTTTATGTGGTCGCGCCTATTACCACGCTTGATACCAACACCGCGTGTGGTGATGATATAGAAATAGAGCAACGTAATCCTCAAGAAGTGCGCGGAGTTAGCGGTAGCTTTGGCGAGGCTTTATGGGCGCCCACTAATGCTAATGTATATAACCCAGCATTTGATATAACGCCGGCAAAACTGGTTACAGGATGGGTGTTAGACACTGGTGTGTACAACCAAAATCAGGTTGAAAATGGCGAACTTTTAAAGCTTAAGTAACTTCGCGATATTTTTGGTCCACGTTATGTTTATTAGTGTGGACCAAGGTTTTGAATGACTAACTTACGATAATAGCGGAAATTGCTCTGCAATAGACGAGTCAGTACTTTTTGCTACCCAGCCCTCTGTATTGTTAAATAAGCGAATGGCAGTAAACTCAGGAGCGCTTCCCATATCAAACCAATGCGGGGTAAGTTCAGGCACTGAAATTAAATCGCCTTGTTGGCAAAGTACCTGATAAACCTTATTGTCTAAATGTAGGCAAAATAGCCCTTGGCCTTTTACAAAAAAACGTACTTCGTCTTCACTATGAGTATGTTCAAAGAAAAACTTTTTGCGCAGCTCTGATGCGCCAAGATTACCTTTAGCTAGAGATATAACGTCTACTGTTTGATAGCCATTTTTGATTTTTAACCGATCTATATCGTTTTTGTACGCACTAATAATTTGCTCATGGGTGGTGTGCTCATTAATATCTGCATTTGCTTGCCACTGTTCAAAACGTACGTTTACTTTAGCTAGTTGCTTTGCAATATCATCAGCATTTGATGTGCTTACAAGTGCTTTGTTTGCATCGTTGTCGGCATATATTGTTAATTGGCTCATACTAATTGCTCCAATTTAAATTGGCTAAAGTCATTAATATAAGGGTGTGCTTTAGTGCTTGCTTGCCCATCACGAATTAAATGTAGTGTTTTTAAGCCCGCAGCCTGCGCGGCATCAAGCTCGCCGGCTACATCACTTAAAAAGAGTATTTCTGCTGCTTTAAACGGTAACAGATCAACAATAGTGTTATAGGCTATTTGCTCTTGTTTTGCGCCAACTTTGGTGTCAAAAAAGTCAGTAAACAAGCTGCGAATGTCGCCATAATCACTGTATTTAAAAAGTAGCTGCTGCGCTTTTACCGACCCTGATGAGTACACATATAAAGTAATATCGTTGTTGTGTTGAGCTTGTAAAAAATCAAATGCATCTGGGTATAAATGACCTTTAAAATCGCCGTGTTCATACCCTGTTTGCCAAATTAAGCCTTGTAACTGCTTAAGTGGAGTGATTTTTTTATCTTCATCAATCCAGGTAAGTAAAGTGCTAATGACTTCTTCTATATCGGCGTTTGGCTTTTCGATAAAGGCTTTTACGGCACTAATTTGCTCGGCTACATCTGGCTTATTAGCATTGGCACGTACAAAGGTAGGTAACTGTTTTGCCGCGTAAGGAAACAACACCTCTTTAACAAACGAGATGCGGGTTATTGTGCCTTCGATGTCGGTTAAAATAGCTTTAATCATTTAGTTACTCCCGCTTGAATACCTATTATTTTTAGGCGCTCTAGTTCGCAGCTAAATAAAAATTCTAAGGCTTCTAGGTGGCGGCGAACTTCATCAATATTGCGCCCTACTGCATATAAGCCATGACCACGTATCAGTACGCCGTGCTCTATCGGCGTATGTAAGTGATGGTCACTGACCAGCAGGCTTAATCGGTCAATATCTTGATCGTTATCGAAAATAGGAATGCTCAGCGTTTCTAAATGCGAAGTAAAGCCGCTCAGTGCTTTTTGCATTTCATAGCCTGTTAAATCAAGCTGATGCCTTTGGGTAATTTGCGACAGTACGGTGGCGGCTACAGAGTGAGTATGCAAAACACACTGTGCATCAGGTATAAGCTGATACAAACTTAGGTGTAATTGTGTTTCTGCCGATGGCTTTACAGATCCAGCTAGGCGCTCGCCTTGGTGATCTAATTGCAAAAAATGCTCTTGCGTAAGTAAGCCTTTATCGTGCCCACTTGCCGTAACAACAAAGCCAGTGCTAGTACGAGCTGAAAAATTTCCACCTGTTGCGGGTACCCAGCCTTTTTGGCTAACCCATTTTCCGGCTTCAATAAGTTGTGAAATAGCGGTATTGTTTTGCATACATTCCTCACTAATGAGCGTAAAGTTAATTATTTTTAGACGGCTATACCTCTGTTTTAAGCAATGATAGCATCGCTTTAAGCGCAAAACCATCATTAAGGGCATCACGTGTTTGAAAGTAAATTACCAAATTTAGGCGTTAGTATATTTAGCCAAATGAGTGGGTTGGCTAATGAGTTTTCGGCAATTAATCTCTCTCAAGGCTTTCCTGAGTTTGATGCTCCTGATCTTTTAAAAACGCAGTTAAATTATTATGTGCAGCAGGGCGTTAATCAATATTCACCTTCAAGTGGTGTACCACGATTACAGCAACAAATTGCTGATTTAGCAAAGCGCAAATATGCAGCTGATATAAACGCGGCTGATCAAGTTACTGTTACCTCGGGTGCAACAGAGGCATTGTTTGTGGCTATTCAAACAATTGTGCGCCCCAGTGATGAAGTGATTGTATTTGACCCTGCATATGACTCTTACCAACCGGCAATTGAACTCGCTGGTGGAAAGTCAGTACACATTGCTTTAAGTGCGCCAAACTACACTATTGATTGGCAAGTAGTAAGCCAAGCAATTACTAAAAATACCCGTGCAATTATTATTAATACGCCTCATAACCCAAGCGGTAAAATATTACAGCCACACGATATAAAAGAGCTTAAAGAGTTAGTTGGTACTCACAATTTGTATGTAATAAGCGATGAGGTATATGAGCACATTACGTTTGATCAGCAACCGCATTTAAGCGTATTACGCGATGATGAATTATTTGCCAAAAGCTTTGTTATATCGAGTTTTGGTAAAACGTTTCATAGCACGGGCTGGAAAATGGGTTACTGTATTGCACCTGCCGATTTAGCTGTCGAATTTAGAAAAATTCATCAGTACGTTACGTTTTCAAGTTTTACCCCTGCACAGCATGCGCTTGCCGATATGCTCGAGCAGCAAGGCGAGCATATAGATGAGCTAAGTGGGTTTTATCAGCAAAAACGTGACTTATTAGCGAGTCATTTAAGTAATAGCCGTTTTAAAATTTTGCCTAGCCAGGGCACTTACTTTTTATTGTTAGATTACAATGATGTATCGGATTTAAACGATGTTGATTTTTGCCACTGGTTAGTTGAGCAAGCAGGTGTTGCGGCTATTCCGTTAAGTGTGTTTTATCAAAAGTCCCCAACCGACAAAGTAATTCGTTTATGCTTTGCTAAAAAGGACAACACTCTCATAGAGGCTGCGCAAATATTATGTCAACTTTAACCATTACAGCATTGCAAAGCTCGCTTCATTGGCTTGATAAAGATGCTAATTTAGCCATGTTTAATAAACAACTTGAAGCAATTACGCATCAGCCCGATCTTATTTTACTGCCCGAAACATTCTCGACTGGCTTTGCTATTAATTTAGATTGTGCAGAGCCAGAAAACGGTAAAGTACTGACTTGGTTAAAGGCGCAGGCTCATAAACATAATGCGGTTATTGCCGGTTCGGTACTTGTTGCACAAGGTAGTAAAAAAGCGAATCGGTTTTATTGGGTAAAGCCCGGTGGAGAGGTGAGCTATTACGATAAGCGCCATTTATTTCGCTTAGGCAGTGAGGGCGATTACGTTGTAGCTGGGCAAGAGCGCAAAGTTTTTGAAATCAACGGCTTTAAACTATTACCACAGGTATGTTACGACCTGCGCTTTCCGGTATTTCAACGTAATAATAATGACTACGATGTAATGATAAACGTAGCAAATTGGCCTGCTGTACGCCGCCATATTTGGGATACGTTACTTATGGCGCGTGCAATGGAAAACCTGTGTTACGTAGTAGGCGTTAATCGTGTGGGTGACGACGGTAATGGTGCCTTGCACAATGGCGGTACAGCGGTATACGACTTTAAAGGCGATGCATTAACTAAAGCGCAAGATGACACCGAGCAGCTAGTTACGATAACACTTGAAAAAGCACCACTGGATGAGTTTAAAGCAGTGTTTCCTGCCTATTTAGATGCAGACCCTTTTACATTAATATAGACACGTTAATTTAGCGCAGAGCCAATAAAGTGTTAAAATAGTCGCTGATATTTTTGTTGGCGGCTAATATACATTATGAACACTTTAATCACTCCTGTAATTTTAGCTGGTGGCATAGGCTCTCGCTTGTGGCCGCTTTCTCGCCAAGCAATGCCTAAACAATTTTTATCACTACTAAATGAAAACACGTCATTGCTACAAAGTACGTTGGCGCGTGTTTCTAATGAGTTGTTTGATAATGCTATTTTAGTGTGTAATGAGCAGCACCGATTTATTGCCGCCGAGCAGGCTGAAAGCTCAATTCCTACTGCATTATTACTCGAACCCAAAGGTAAAAATACCGCTCCTGCCATCGCATTAGCCGCCCACTATGCACTGCAAAATGGGATTACCGGCCCGCTATTAGTGATGCCTGCCGATCATCATATTGAAAACTTTGGTGTATTAACGGCTAAGCTCCCAGAAGCTGTAAAACTTGCTGAGCAAGGAAAGCTAGTGACGTTTTCGATTACTCCTACAGAACCGCATACTGGCTATGGCTATATAAAACAAGGCGCGGCTATTGCCGGTACGGGTTGTTACGATGTTGCACAATTTAAAGAAAAGCCTGACTTAGATACAGCGAACCGTTATTTAGCTCAAGGAGGTTATAGCTGGAATAGCGGCATGTTTTTATTTACCCCCACAGCCTATTTAAAAGAGCTCGATCGTTTTGCGCCAAAAATAGCAACGAGTGTTGCTGCAGCGGCGCAATTTACTAAAGATTTAGGGTTTACCCGCCCAAGCAACAGTGCGCTTGAACACTGCCCAAGCGATTCAATTGATTACGCCATTTTAGAGCGCAGTAATAACGTAGTCGTTATGCCTGTTGATTTAAAATGGAGTGATGTAGGTAGTTTTTCATCTCTTGATGCGCTTACAAAAAAAGATGAAAACGGAAATAGCTTAAATGCTAATTATATGGCTCAAAAAAGCACTAATAACTTAGTTATTAACGAGGCTGAACACACTATTGCCACGCTTGGAGTAAGCAATTTAGCAATTATTCATACTCATGATGCCACGTTAATTGCAAACCAAAATGAGCTAGATTCTTTGCCTTTGTTGCTTAAGCAAATTGCTACAACACAGGCTGATAAACTTAACCATCATCAAGTGGTTTTTCGCCCATGGGGAAGTTACCGTACTTTGGTTGAAGGCACTGGCTTTAAAGTTAAGAAAATTACTGTTAACAGCGGTGCTAAGCTTTCGACGCAGCGCCATCAGCATCGTGCTGAACATTGGGTTGTGGTTTCGGGTATTGCAGATGTGTGTATTGATGAGCAAGCGTATACGCTAACGCACGACCAATCGTGTTATATCGCGGCTAAGCAAATTCATAGTTTGGCTAATAATCAAAAAGAGCCGTTAATTGTCATTGAAGTGCAAACCGGTACTGTACTTGATGAAAGCGATATAGAGCGATTTGATGATAAATATGGAAGGGGTTAAAAATCAAATTCATGCCAAAAAGGACGTTTCAATATTAATGAGTAAAGTAATTTATAAAATCACACCTGACGTGAATCATTATCGAGTCATATTTCCTGATGATGAAACTTTATGTGAATCTGAGTTATGGAAACCTAATACTTCTACAAAAGAGTCTACACTGATAAATTTTAGTGCCCATTATAATAATGAAAAAGAGACGCCTATAGGTGATATGACAGCAATAAATTTACAGGGTCTTGCTATAAGGGATCATGTAGCAAATGAATTGGTAGAGATTTTTGAAGATTCGGGAGAGTTACTGCCTTTCTATGTAGGTGATGATAATTGGTACTTTTATAATGTCACTCGAAAAATAGAGGGTATATTAAATGTTGAGAAGAGTACTTTTATGCTGCCAAGTTTAAATATCGGATTACAAAAAGCGGTGTTCAAAAAAGAAAAACTACCAAAGCATAGCTGCATATTTAAAATGCCAGAAGACCGATTTGAAGGCACTTACGTTTTTGACTCTCGTGTAAATGATAAAGATATTACTTTAAACCTATTTTGTGCCTTGCAAGCACATGGCTTTACTGGGCTTAGCTTTGAAGAGGTTGCGAGGTTTGATTAACCTAAAGTAAAATTTAAAAAACTTTAACGCTTTTTTAATTTCACTCTAACTGCCCACGCACAAACTTTAAATATTGCTCTAAGCTGCGTTGCCACAGATCTAACGCTTCATCAAGCATGTCGTTATGTGGCTTTTTATCGAGTAAACGGCGCTCTATTTTTTTAAGCTCAATACCATAGCGATTAAAACCCAGTTGCAGAGCGGTACTTGCTTGGCGATGTAAAAGCTTAATGCATTGCTCTGGTTGTTGATCAATAAGCTTTTGACAGCGAATTAGCTTGTTACGCGCCGAAAGCACAAACTCATTATAAATCGACGACACTTCATCTTCACTAAACGAGCTGGTGAGTGTTTCGGCCGCTGTTTTGTCATACAAGGTATCAATAAGCTCTACTGCAATACTCGCAGTTTGATTAGATTGAGAGTCGCTAAGTGCTTGGCGAAGCTTTTCGTGCTTAATAGGCTTGCCTACAATGTCTTTTATTCCTAATTCTAAATACTCTTTTACTTCGTCAGGGCTAAGGCTTGCAGTAAATGCGAGTACTGGAGTTCGTTGATTTTTATGATCAATGCGTTTTAGACGTTTAAGTACTTCTTGGCCTGTTAAATCAGGTAGGTTCATATCAAGCAAAACAACATCAAAGTGGTGGGCTTGCATGAGCTCTATGGCGCTTTTGCCATCTTTTGCGAGCTTGATTTTGTGTTCATCGTCTGCCATAAATTCAATAGCAATTTTTTGATTTAAATCTAAATCTTCAACCAGTAGTACATCAAGACCTGTTAAGTAATCTTTAGTTTGATGGCGCTGCTCTACAAGGCTTAATTCACCTAAAGTAAAAGTAACGGTAAAGCTAAATACACTACCAGTACCAAGCTGGCTGGCTATTTCGAGTCGGCTACTGAGCTTTTCAAGCAGGCGACTGGTAATAGCTAAACCTAGGCCGGTTCCGCCTTTCTCTTTTCCTGCACTACTTTGTACATAAGGTTCTGTTAAGTAGGCTATCTCATCATTTTCTATACCTGGACCTGAATCTTTTACACTAATTTTTATAGTGTGCTCAAGTTGCTTTTCTAATACTAAATCAACCTGAATTTTAACGGTTCCGTGGTCTGTAAACTTAATGGCATTACCCACTAAATTAATAATTATTTGCCTAAGTTTTTGCTGGTCGCAGTAATAACATGCTTGCTCAGGAATATTGCATATTAGTTCAAACTTGAGTTGCTTTTGCTCGGCGAGAGGGCTTAATAATAAGCATAAATTATTAAGCCATGTTTTAAACTCTATATCCTCTTCGTAAAGCGCTTCGTCACTTTGATCTAGGCTCGCGTAATCAAGGACCTTATCTACCAATAAATTAAGTGATTCGGCAGAATTTATAATCGCTTCGCAATAGGCTTTGTTGCGAGTATCACTTGTTTGGTTCATAACAAGTTGGGCGCTGCCTAAAATACCGTTTAGTGGGGTGCGAATTTCGTGGCTTATAGTTGATAAAAAGAGTCCGCGTATTTCTAAATCTTTTTGTGCTTTATCTGCTAATTTATTGAGGTGCTGCTCTCTGCGCTCATTACATAATAACGCCATACCTGCGGCATAAAACATGGGTGCAATTACGCCATTTAAAAATAACAAAGAGCTAAACCAGCCGTTTACTAAAAGATTTTTTTGTTCAATGTTGTCCATAAATAACGAGCGGCCAACAAAGCTTAAAGCAACAAGCGTTAAAATGGTTATGTATACAATGCTGCCATTAGGATAGGATTTACGTGCGCATTTGATAAATATAAATAGTAAAAAACCAGCTTCTGCTATGTGTTGTATATCGGATGCAATCACTCTTTCGTGTAAAGATGGGTCAAAAAAGGTGTAATAGCCAAGCATTACAGTGCAAAAAGCGGTCACTGAGCAGAGTAATTTAAAACCAATACCGCGATAATTTAAAAACTGACTAAGTGAAAGGCAGTGCACTATTGATGCGGCAAACATCATGCTACTGGCAGCGCTAATAATCACTAAATTATGTGTATCACCAACAAGAGTAAAGCCAATAACAGAGCCTAACAGTAATATGGGATAGAAAATGTATAGCAGCGTGCCCGATATTTGTTTGTTTGTTCGCCATGTCAAAAAGTTAAGTAAGGTCATTACGACCATGATGGCGATGCTGGCAAAATAAAGAGTGAAGGAGTCGAGCATTAATATTCCAGCAAAGTAGCTATTAAGCTAAGGTTATCAAAAGTATACACTTATACCAATTATCAAAACAGATCACTTAGGCAAGCAAATTGGTATTAAATAAGTGTGTAACACATACAAAAACAGACACCTAAGTGTCTGTTTTTAATTTTAAACTAAATATTTGATTAACGAATTTCATCAGGGATATTTTGTTGTGCCCAAGATAGGAGTTCAATACGGTTACGACATTTAGTTTTTCTAAATGCGCTGTATAAATGTGTTTTAACTGTGTGTGGACTGATACTTAAATCTTCTGCGATTTCTTTATTTTTCGAACCTTTACTCATTAGTGAGATTATTGCTTTTTCTCGCTTAGTAAGTTTAACAGGCTCAATATCACCCTCGGTTAGTTTATGCAGCGCATCTTTATTAAATTGCAGCATACGATTTAATGCATTACACATAATATCGCGACGATACCAAAGTTGATCTTCAAGCAGTAAGCGAATACCTTTCATTAATACGTCGGCGTTATCTGTTGTGTAAAACACGCCACGAATACCACTTAACAATGCACGATTAGCAAGTTCAGGGTTTTCATCCAGATTAAATAATATGATATCGCATTTAATACGAAGGTTTACTAGTTGTTCTTTTAGTTTCCCCCATGCATCTTTACTTGATGTTTCAATAAACAAAAGTCGAGTCCCTTCAGGTATATCTAAAATATTAGTACCTGTGGTTACGTCAAGGCCTTGCGTTTTTAACAAAGGTTCTAAAACGTTAATACCGATAGTGTTAATTGGCTCTTGATCTAATAACAAAAAGGCTGAGCTGCTCATGTTTTTATACTCTTTTATAAAGCTGACTGATTAAGTTTACCACGACTTCCGCAACTTTTGTATTAGAAAATCACTGATGTACTCAATAACAAATACGATTTTACGATTATTTAAACATAAAATGTTGCAAACAAGTAACTATTTCTTATTTATAACGATGAAAACCCATAGTATTTATAACTAACTAATTGAGTAGATAATTTAATAAAAGTTTTAGCTAATTTACTTTTTTTTATTTTGATAAGGTGGCCATCCCATCTCTTTACCGGCAAGCATGTGTAAATGTATGTGATAAACCGTCTGCCCACCATGCTCATTACAATTCATAACTACGCGGTATCCGTCATCAGCAAAATTATGCTGTTTAGCTAATTTAGCCGCAACAACATATAAGTTGCCTACTAAGTGTGAGTTTTCAGGGTTTATATCATTTATAGTGGCAATTGCTTTTTTTGGGATAATTAACACATGAAATGGCGCTTGTGGGTTTATATCTTTAAATGCGAGAGTATTTTCATCTTCATAAACGATATCGGCCGGAATTTCACGATTGATTATTTTGGTAAAAATAGTTTCTTGGCTCATAGTGTGTTCCTAATTAAGTGTTATGAAATTTAAGCTCACTAATGACAAACTTTCAAAGCAGTGTCAAACTGAAATCAAATAAAGGAGTTAATATGCTTAAACCAATTTTAATAAGTAGTGCCGTTGCATTACTAGTTAGTTTTTCGGCTAATGCTGAAAATATTCACTTTCCAGAAGAAATTGTACCACTGCAAGTGGGCGATAAAATGCTAGAAAGCTCTTTGTTTAGCCGTATTGATGATGTAGAGCTTGCACCAGGCACTTATCAGCTTAGGCTAAAGTACACCGATTTATATGAAGATGATTATGACACGCATGAAGTTGTGGAGTCTGAGCCATTTTGGGTTGATGTAACCATTGATGCGGGTAAAGATTATACCTTAGTGTTTAATCGCGCTGCGAATGCAGTATCTGCAAAAGTATTTGCAGAAGCCCCTCAAGTGAGCTTAAAAGCTAAAAATAGCGCTGTTGCTAAGCCTTTAAGTGTTATTTCTAACACGCAGCTAGCAAGTAATAAACCGGTAATGAAAAATACAGTGCCAGCAGGGCCTTCACGTCCAAGCCGACCAATAAAGCCAATAGCACCAGTTACAGGTAAGGGCATGCCAAGTGCGCCACAAATGCTTGATTTTTGGTGGCAGCAAGCCACAACGGCAGAGCGTAAAGCTTTTTTAGAAAAAGTGAAAAATTAAAGTACAGACAAACAAAAGGGCCAAATATGGCCCTTTTTAGTTTCTAGTTAACACTATTTATTCAAATAATGCGTCAATAGTACCTTGCGCAAGAGGGTGATACCCAGGGCGTGCTTTTAAGTACACGCTTTGTGCCCAGTCTTTTTTACCGTTAGTGATAAGTGATTTATATAACGGCACAATTAACTTACGACGGCCAATACCTGATAAGTGCTTATTAAGCGCAGGATAAATTGGTTGATAACCATTACCTACTGCTAGCATAAACCAAGCAAACGCACGTTCAGCGTTAGTTGATTGCGTTAGGTTAAATTCACTATCAAGCTCGCTCATTTTCTCTATGCTTAAATCGCGTGGTAAGTTATTTAAAAAGTGTAGCCACTCATGCACAGACCAATCAGCCGTTGGTAGTTGAGCTGCTGTTGTGTCGCCTTTCAACCATGCTGCTGTTGCAGTATCTACTTTATCAAATGCATCAGACGTAGGGTTTGGCGCATCACTTGGTAAGCCTGGCTCAAAAATCCATTCGTTTACTTTATCCATACTTACAACACCAGGGTACTTCTCAATTAAGTTAGCTTTTAAGTAAGTAACAAATTGCGCGGTAGTAAGTGATTTAAACGAAAACTCTTTAAAGTACGCTTTTACAAACGGGTCAAACTTATCGCGGCCATATTTGTTTTCTAGATAGATTAAAAATAACTGACCTTTAGTGTAAGGCACTGAGCTAAACGCATCGTCCGGGTCGCGGCCATTAAGCTTTAAATTAAGGCGTGTATCTGGTGCATCAATTGTTTTAATTTGTGCGCGTAAAGACGCTGAATCAAGTGCTTGTTCCATAACCGCACGGTCACGACCAAATACTTCTTCCATAATGCGGTTTTCAACATACGAGGTAAAACCTTCGTTTAACCATAAATCTTCCCACGTTGCGTTAGTTACTAAGTTACCTGACCAAGAGTGAGCAAGCTCATGGGCAATAAGGTTAACTAAGCTTTTATCACCGGCAACAACCGTTGGAGTTATAAATGATAAGCGTGGGTTTTCCATGCCACCAAACGGAAAACTTGGCGGTAGCATTAATAAGTCGTAGCGACCCCATGCATATTCGCCGTACATAGCGTTTGTTTTGTCGATCATGGCTTGGGTGTCGTCAAATTCAGCAACTGAGGCATCTAAAATTGTAGGCTCAGCAAATATGCCAGTTTGGTGCGACATTGCTTTAAATTCTAAGTTACCTGCGCCAATAGCAATTAGGTAAGGTGAAATTGCTTGTGGCATATCAAAAATGTAGTCACCATCTTTATAAAGCGCATCTTTGTTGTCGGCACTCATTACAGCACGTATATCTTTTGGTGTATGAATTCGTGCAGAGTAAGTTACACGCATTGCGGGTGTATCTTGCACTGGGATCCAACTACGTGCATGAATTGCTTGCGATTGGCTGTACATAAATGGATGCGTTTTACTTGCCGTTTGCTCTGGTGTTAACCATTGCAGGCCAGATGCTTCTGGACGACTGTTGTAGTAAATACGAACTAATTCAGCTTGGTTTTTAAACACAATAGTAAGCTTTGAACCTTTAACGTCATCTCGCTTAGCTAAATCAAAAGTCGCCTTTTTCCAGTTACCACTTTGATCTTTGTACATTACTTTATCAATGTCTAAGTCGCGGGTATCAAGTACGAGAGTTCTACTTTTGCTGTTGTTCCACTGAAGAGTATGCTCAACAAAACCTTCTAACTGCTTGTCGGCAAAGTCGACATCTAAATCAAGGTTTAAGTGAGTAGTAACAACATCGTCAAGGTTAGCATACGAGTTTTGGTCAATCGCATTAGCCATTGCTTGCGAACACATACCCGCCATAGCGAGGCTTAAAAAAAGAGGTTTAATTTTCATCATTACTCTGAACACAAATAAAAAAGTGCTGGTTTTATATCACGATTGACACGGTGGGTTGAGTGATTTTTACAATCTAGTGCCACATTTGCGACGATGAGGTAAACTATTGCGATTAGTTACCGGTATTTTTAGAGAGCTTTGTGGCGCATTCATTACACTCCTTACATACATTCGCATTAAACAGCCAATGCCAAAATTTTGTTGAAATTACTCAGCTTGAGCAACTTAAAACGCAAAGTTTTAGTGCACCGTTTTGTTTGCTAGGCGAGGGCAGTAATACCGTATTTTTAAATGACTACATGGGTACGGTTATAAAAATAGCCTTAAAAGGCATTAAAATTACCGAGCGTGAGAGCGACACACTAATAAGTATTGCTGCAGGCGAAAACTGGCATCAACTAGTCAGTTATTTATTAGAGAAAAATATACCCGGGCTTGAAAATCTAGCACTTATACCGGGCACTGTTGGCGCATCACCGGTACAAAATATTGGTGCTTATGGCGTTGAGATAGCTAAATTTGTTGAGTTGGTAGAGTACTTTGATATAACCACTAAAGCTGTGCATTCATTGAATAACGAGCAATGTGAATTTGCTTACAGAGACTCAATATTTAAAAATGCTCTCAAAAATAAAGCGGTGATCACGCAAGTGCATTTAGCGCTCCCAAAAAAATGGCAACCAGTATTAAGTTATGGCCCTTTGCAGCAGCTAGATATTATTACTCCGCAAGCAGTATTCGATCAGGTTATAAAAACGCGTAATAGCAAATTACCTAACCCATATACACTTGCCAATGCGGGTAGCTTTTTTAAAAACCCTATAATAACCAACCAGCAGTTAGCTGAGCTATTAAAGCAATTTGTAGATTTACCTCATTACGAATATGGACAAAGCCATCACAAGGTCGCAGCAGGTTGGTTAATCGATAAAAGTGGTTTAAAAGGGCACCGCGAGGCAGGTATAGAAGTGCATCAACAACAAGCACTAGTACTTGTTAATCACGGAAATAGTGAAGGTGGTGACCTAATAAAAATGATTAAACACATTCAGCAAGTTGTTTATACGCGTTACAACATTATGTTAGAGCACGAAGTACGTTTAATAGATGCGCGCAGCGAATGCCATATTAACGCGGAGCCTGAGCAATGAAAGCACCTGATGGAAACAAACTCGCTATTTTAAATGCACTTAACCAAGGGGGCTTTGTATCTGGCCAAGCCTTGGGTGAAAAGCTAGGAATTAGCCGAGCTGCGGTGAGT
The DNA here is from genome assembly GCF_011378845.1 of Pseudoalteromonas sp. Z9A4. Lineage (NCBI taxonomy): Bacteria > Pseudomonadati > Pseudomonadota > Gammaproteobacteria > Alteromonadales > Pseudoalteromonadaceae > Pseudoalteromonas > Pseudoalteromonas sp. Z9A4. The sequence goes on along the minus strand of NZ_WTLA01000022.1, from coordinate 2,337 downwards.
AAACATATCAAAACGTTACAAGAAATGGGCTTAGATATTTTTAAAGTGACTGGCAAAGGCTACTGTTTGAATAGTCAGGTGGGCCTTTTAAATAAAACACAAATTGATCAGCACTACAAAGCGCTAGGTGCTAATACTGCCGATGTAGAAGTACACCCTATTATTGATTCGACCAACAGCGAGCTTATGCGCCGTATACAGGCTAAAACAGCGCTTGAGTCTGGCACTGTTATTGTTGCCGAAATGCAGCAAGCAGGGCGCGGCCGACGCGGCCGTGTTTGGCAATCCCCATTTGGCGCTAATCTGTATTACAGTTACTTTTGGCGTTTAGATGACGGGCTTCAAGCTGCAATGGGTGTATCAATTGCGGTAGGCCTTGCTGTTTATGATGCAATTAAAGCGTTATACCAAATTGACGTAGAGCTTAAATGGCCTAACGATATTTATATAAATAAACAAAAACTTGCAGGTGTATTGGTTGAATTAGATGGGCAACCGCAAGGACCTTGTCAGTTAGTGATTGGTATAGGTATTAATTTACAAATGCCTGAGAGTTTTAGCCAACATATAGACCAAGCGTGGACCGACTTAAATCAACATACTCAAAAGCTTGATAAAAACCAGCTGGTGGCGTCACTTACTTATCATTTAGAGCAGCGTTTAGTGCAGTATCGTCAAACTGGCTTACAAGATATGTATGAGCAATGGAATTCGCTTAATGCGTTTGCTGGCGATTATGTTGAGCTAAATACAGGACACCGAAGCTGGCGTGGAATATGCGAAGGTATTGACCCACAAGGTGGAATACGAATTCGCCAAGATGGTGAAGTAAAAAGTTATTACGGTGGGGAAGTCTCCCTCAGAAAGGCGCAAGTATGAGATTACTGATCGACGTAGGAAATACATCACTAAAAGCTGTGCTGTGGCATAACGAGCAAGCACAACCAGCAGATATAAATAACTTACCTTGGTTACAAATAACCGAAGTGATTTATGCGTGCGTAGGGCGCAGTGATTTACTAAACGATATTCTCGCGCAAGCGGCTAGCAATAATATTATTTGTTTTGAAGCCAAGGTAACCAAAACGCTTGGAGATCTTGTATGCGCTTACGAGCATGTGGGTAACTTAGGCATAGACAGGTGGCTTGCGCTTATTGCAGGCTTTACGTTATATCCAAACACAGTATGTATTGTTGTTGATGCGGGTACTGCGACAACAATTGATGTGCTCAATAGTGAAGGCCTACATTTAGGTGGCTGGATTTTACCCGGGCTTGATTTAATGACCTCATCGCTTACACAAAACACCCAACGTGTTTTTGATGACGGTAAAACACCGTTTACTAATGAATTGGGTAAAAACACGCCAAATGGTTTAAAAAACGGTGCCTTAGTGGCAACCATCGGGGCAATTGAGCAAGCTAAGCTGAATTTAACTGCTCAAAAAACAGAACAAGCAACACAAATTATTTTTGCTGGTGGCTATGGCTCACTATTGCAGCAGCAATTTGCAGGAAGTATTTTTGATTCATTGCTCGTAATGAAGGGATTGAATTATTGGTACGAATTAACCGAAACAGTATAAAAAAGTGCAAAAAAACGCGTTTTCGCGTGAATATTGAGCATTTAAACTAAAAATTTACACTTTTTTTAATTTTATTGTTGCATCCCAATAAACCTTACTCTAATATCTCGCCCCGTACTAAAGCAGTGCCGACTTAGCTCAGCTGGTAGAGCAACTGACTTGTAATCAGTAGGTCAACCGTTCGACTCGGTTAGTCGGCACCACTTTCCTTTTACCGGAAGTGAATTAGTAGAGAATTATCGTGGAGGGGTTCCCGAGCGGCCAAAGGGATCAGACTGTAAATCTGACGGCTCAGCCTTCGCTGGTTCGAATCCAGCTCCCTCCACCACTTTATTCTTGACGGTTAGAGGTAGTTTAAGAACAGATTTTTATGCGGGCATCGTATAATGGCTATTACCTCAGCCTTCCAAGCTGATGATGCGGGTTCGATTCCCGCTGCCCGCTCCAGTTCTTGTGTTGCTGATATAGCTCAGTTGGTAGAGCGCACCCTTGGTAAGGGTGAGGTCGGCAGTTCGACTCTGCCTATCAGCACCAGTCCTAAGAATCTCCTTGATTACTTCCTTTATCTGTCAGAAAATACTATTTGAAAAAATTAACTTAATCTACCTCTGGTGGATTATTTTCATATGTAATTTAGATACACAAAACTGATAGGTTCCGTCATGGCAAAAGAAAAGTTTGAACGCGTAAAACCGCACGTAAACGTTGGTACAATCGGCCACGTTGACCACGGTAAAACTACACTAACTGC
>NZ_WTLA01000021.1:0-83464 GCF_011378845.1 Pseudoalteromonas sp. Z9A4 | reverse complement strand
GTGAAACGTTATATTCTTCCAGAAAAAAGAAAACGGCCCAAAAGTAGGACCGTTCGAATTTCAAAAACTCGGTACACCATTAAGTCAAAACATGCTTAACTGAATGGTGTTAGCTATAAAGCGGCTTTTTTGTATTCAATAGAAAGGAGGGTTATGCCCAACCTTCGTAGCGCTTACGACGCGACAACACTATCGTTAATATAATACCTAAAAACAGGCCTAAAAACGCAATAGCACCACCGTAAGTAAGTAGCTGACGTTTCTCTTTTGAGCTAGCAGCTTCCTTTTGGGTGCGCTCTTGTTCTAGCGTCGTTTTAAGCTTAGTAATTTGGGCCGATAACTGCAGGTTTTGATCAGTTAAAGTTTGGTTTTGCTCTTGTAACTGCGGAAGTTCTATTTGAGCTTGGCGCAGGTTTTCTTGCATAGTGCTCATTTCGCTACTTAGTGTTTTGTACTGTTGGTGTAAGCCAGCCGTTTTGGTAACAAACTTAGTTTCTATCCAACCTTCGCGGTCTTTATCATCTTTAATTTTTATAAAGCCGTTTTCTTCAGCAGATAACAAGGTTAACTTTGTTCCAGCATCTACAGAGCCGAGTAGTCGATAGTCTTTACTCGCACCAGAGCGCATAAAAGTATATAAATTATCGATAATATAAGCGGTGTTTGCATTAGTTGAATTTGCAGGTTTTGCTTCTTCTGCATAACTCATAAATGTGGTGGCTGTTAAAAGTAGCCCTAATAAACAATGTTTTAGCATTTATCTACCTTGTTGATCTAACTGCGTCCGTTATGGACGTGATTTTCATTTCACATAAGTAGTTAGATAGTATGGATTAAATAGCTCAATAGCAAGACTGATATTGTAACCCAGTAGGGTAACGCAGGAGCAGTTACTGAGCCCACTAGGTTACAAACCTCGCCCCGCGATTAAATTGCCTCTAGATAGAACGAATTTTAATCCACAAAGGTCAACAGGCACTAAAATAAGGCTAAAAAATTTGCATTGTTAGTGTGCTTTGTTTATTTTGAGCACTTATTTATTTTAAAGGTAATCCGCAAACCGAATGGATACTGAGATAGAACTGAAATTTTTGGTATCAGATGCCGTTATTCCACTGATCCCCTCGTTAATTACTCAATTTGCAAAAACGGTGAAGAATAAACCGTCACGCAGCTTACAAAATGCATACTACGACACGCCAAGCCGAGAGCTTAGAGCGCTTGACATAGGCTTTAGAACTCGCTGTTCTGACAGCGAATGCGAGCAAACTATAAAGCTTGCAGGTGAAGTTGTAGGTGGTTTACACCAACGTCCAGAGTACAATTTACCAATTGAATCAAGTCGCCCTAATTTAATGGCGTTTGATGCTGATATTTGGCCTCATGGCATGCAAATAAGCGCAATCTCAAAAAATTTGTATCCAATATTTAGTACTAACTTTATTCGTCGTACTTGGTTAATTGAAACCGAAAGTGGCGCTAAAATTGAAGTTGTACTCGATAAAGGTGAAATTGCAGCTTCGGGTAAAATTGAAATTATTAGCGAGCTTGAAATTGAGCTTGTTGAGGGCAGTCGTAATGAGTTGTTTGCGTTTGCAGATGTACTGGTTAGCCAGAACTGTATCCGTTTAGGATTATACTCTAAGGCCGCGCGTGGTTATCGCCTTGCAGATGAAAAACCTTTAACACCAAGCAAATCTATTGGTTTTGTTCAATTACCAAAATCGACTACCCAAGAACGTGCTTTAGTTGAAGCCATGAATTTTGGCATTCGCTTTGTGCAAAAGCATGAGCAATGCTATTTCGATAAGCCAAGTTTAAAAACGCTTAAACGCGTAACTGACGGCATTAGCCTAATACGCCATACTTTTTGGCTGTACGACGATATAGTATCCAAAGAAAGTACAGAACATTTACGTACAGAGCTTAAATGGTTATTAAGCGAATTAGCGTGGGTAGAAAACGCGATTCAATTAAAAACGTACACGTCTAAACGCCATGCTTTTTATAAAAAAATTAATGCGGCGCCAGCACTTACGCAAGTCATTGGTGATTTAAAAGAGTTACAGCCAAGCATTGACGATATAAATGCACTGTTTCATAGCGCACGTTATAATCGTTTATTACTGTCGTTAACTACGTGGTTAATTGATAAACAGTGGCGTAAAGATTGGGGGCAAATAGAGCTTCAAGCGGCTGAGCAAAACGTGTCGTCTATTGCGAGTAGGCTTTTTAATAAAGACTGGAAAAACCTGCACGAATTACTCCCTAAAGAACAAACACTCGATGTCGCTTCGTATTTAAACCTGCGCACTCAACTTGAAAATAGTTTACTTAGCGGTAACTGCTTAGGTTCGTTATTTGATAAAGAAGAACGCCTAGAGTTTAGATTGCCTTGGCTTGATATTTCTCATGGTATTTATGAGTTAAGTACGCTTGAGTATTTAAAGCAGTTATGTGCAGGGCAAGAAGACGAACAGCTTGCTAAAATCCAGTCATGGCTTGAACAAAAGTCTGAATATTTGGTTAGTGCGATGGAGCAAAGTCGCCTTGCTTCATTTGACATAGAACCTTACTGGCAAAAATAAATAATGCGCTTTTGTAATGAAATTCAGTTGCAAAGGTGCTTATTCGTTATTTTTTAACTCGTTATTTTTAACACTTACGCTGAGCCAACATGGCATTTGTATAAAAATAAAAATGGCTTAAGTGTGTATTATCAAAGTCACAGTGATAATATTTTTGAAGTAAAAGCGCAGATGAGCAAAATACCAACCAGCTTTGCCTCATGGATCAATCCCTACTTGGCTAAGCAATAAAGCCGGCCTAAAAAGTACTTACGACATCTTTATTAATTTGCATCATATGCTCACACATAAAAATACACTTCAAAACTACCTGTAATCAAAGTAGGTCAGTGCTAAATATCGAATATATAATAATTTTATGGTGTGTTGAGTAGTCTTTAACTACGCTTAAGCAATAATGACACGCTATTATTTGGAGAATTGATGAAGTATTTAGTGGCTATATTATGTTTGATGCACAGCTCACTCTTATTGGCTCAAGAATATACCTTTGGTGTAGTGCCGCAATATGAGCCGCAAAAGCTAAATGCTATTTGGCAACCTTTGTTAAAGCAAGTAAGTAAGCAAACAGGGGTATCAATAAAGCTAATTACAGTTGAGTCTATTCCGGTATTTGAAAAAGCCTTTGCTAATGGCGAATACGACTTTGCATACATGAATCCATGGCACAGTGTTGTAGCATATGAAAAGCAGGGATATTTGCCACTAATAAAAGATGCAGGGCGAAAGCTGCAAGGTATTTTGCTCGTAAATAAAGACAGTGGTATTGATAATTTAAGCCAACTAGAGGGCGCCGAAATAGCATTCCCTGCACCTAATGCATTAGGTGCGTCATTATTAATGAGAGCCGACTTAGCGTTGTTGTATGGGCTAACAATAAAGCCTGTATATGTTCAAACCCACCCTTCGGTATATTTAAATGTAGCACTGCATTCAACAATGGCGGGCGGTGGTGTAATGGGCACATTTAAACAACAACCAGAAAGCTTGCAAAATAAGCTTAAAATTCTTTATAAAACGCGTGAAATTAGTCGCCATCCAATTGTAGTCCACCCAAGGGTTGACCCTGCAATACAGTTAAAAGTGCAACAAGCTATTTTAGATATTGGGCAAAGCCCAGAGCATAAACATTTACTTGCAGGTATCCCAATTATTAAACCTAGTATTGCAACTTTAGCAGAGTATCAGCAGTTAACTCAGTGGGGCTTGCGCTCATTTTATGTTGAAAATTAGAGGGTTTCGTAGTCTAAGGGCGCAAAGCTTTATTGTTGTATTGCTTTGTGGCTTGCTTATGGCCTGTCTTTTTATGTTTTACGCCTTACCTGAGCAAGCGCGTTGGGTAAACGATGGGCTTTCAAAGGCTGCTCAGCGTTCTTTAGCGCAGTTATCGACTTCTATAACGACTCCGTTGTTAACTAGGCAGTATGCAGAGCTGTATGAAGAAATAGACAGCCAACTCCAAACTCGCCCTAATTGGAAAAGTATTAAAATTGTTGATGTGGATTCAAATAACCAATTATACCCGCTTGAAAACTGGGTTGGAGCAAATGAAAACGGCGACATGTTGTTATCTCAGCAGGTGGTGTTTTTAGATAAACCGCTGGCTAATATTAGCTTGGTTGTTAATTTTACGAATGAAATAAACGAATCTTCAAAACTTCATTACACCTTAATATATATACAATTTATTATTTTAGTTATCGTTTTTATAGGTTTAGCTTGGCTGGTGGATTACAGGGTTACGTCGCCTTTAAGGACTTTAAAGCAGGGGTTTTCACGTTTAGCTAAAGGTGACTTTGACTGCCACATAGATAAACAACAACAAAATGAAGTAGGCAGCGTAATAAGTGCATTTAATAACATGGTTGATGAGGTTGCTAATAACCATCAAAAATTAAATGTATTACGAATTCAAGCTGAGTCAGCAAGTAAAGCAAAGTCAGATTTTATGGCCAGTATGAGCCACGAATTAAGAACCCCATTAAATGCAATTTTAGGCTTAGCCCAGCTGTATGGATATGATGAGAGTGCTAATAAAGTACAAAAAGAAAACGCGAAAAGCATTTATCAAGCTGGAGAACATTTACTATTACTTATAGACGATGTACTTGATTTAACGGCTATTGAGTCGGGTAATATGCAGTTTAGTTTTTCTTATGTGCCTATTAAAAGCATATTAGAGGAGTCAGTAGAGCTCGTAACTGAGCTTATTAAAGGGCAATCAATAACACTGCATACCCAAGGTTTCGAGTCCTTAGAAGGGTTGAGTATTTACATTGATCAGCGCCGCTTTAAACAAGTGATGCTTAACTTGCTTTCAAATGCGATTAAATACAACAAACCAAATGGCAGCATTAATATAAATTGCCGGGTGTTAAGTAATAAACAATGCGAAATAGATGTAATAGATACCGGATGTGGATTTGCTCCAGATGATATTTTTCGCTTATTTAAACCTTTTGACCGTTTAGGAGCTGAAACCAGTAAAGTAAACGGTACGGGTATTGGTTTAGTGATAACTAAGCAGCTGGTAGAGCGTATGCAGGGTTCTTTAAGCGCGCAAAGTGAGCAGCACAAAGGTTCTTGTTTTACGCTAAACTTTAACAGCTTTGAGCAAACTGACTTGCCAGCACAAGTGCAAGTACCTCAAATAATACTGCAAAGCTTAGATACAGTAACTCTTCCTACGCTTGAGGTTTTAGTGGCAGAAGATCAGGTTACAAATCAGCAAGTATTAAAACAGCAATTAACCATGCTTGGAGTGTGTTCTACTTTTGTAAGTAATGGGGAACAAGCCTGGGAAACTCTGCAAAATAAACACTTCGATATTTTACTAACCGATATTCAAATGCCTCTACTTGATGGGTTAGGGTTAACCAAAAAAATACGCGAAAACACTCATTTTGATAAACTTATTATAATTGCAATTACGGCCAACATTACCAAAAACAATATAGATAATTGTTATGATTGTGGAATGAACGGCTTTTTAACCAAGCCCATTGAGCTTGTTAAGTTAAAGTCGCTGTTGATGGAACACTCTCAAACAATGGTTAGTACATGTTCAGATAAATCTGATAGTGAAAATATAGCTTCAGATAGTTTTGATCAACTAGATATCACATTATTAAAAGCAATGCTTGGTGATGACCCTACTGTGCACTGCATGGTGTTTAATGCGTTTTTACAAACGGCAGGGGAGCAAATTAAATTAGCTAATGCGTATGCTAAGAGTAAAAATTATGTTGATTTGGCTTTTCAGGCTCATGCCTTAAAGTCGTCGTCAAAATCGGTAGGGGCTATTGAATTGGCAAATATATGCCAGCAGATAGAAACACAGGCAGAAAACGAAACAGTTAAAAATGAATATATACAGCAGCTTGAAGTATGCTTCAACGATGTAGTAACGCAACTTAAAAGCTATTGTTTACGATATGAAAAATGCACATAAAAAATGGCTCATAAAGAGCCATTTTATGTTTTAAATATTTTAGTATTTAGCCGCTTCCCCTTTCTTAGGTAAAGCGTCCTGTATAAAGTCACGTAAATCGTTATTAGAGCTTTCTAAGTCAGCGTGGCGAAGGTACATCATGTGTCCACTTCTGTAGCCTTTAAAGCTCAAACGGTCTTTCATTTTACCACTTGGGTCTAATTGCCATAACGTATATTTAGCGTCAAAGTAATTGGTTGCACCATCAAAGTATCCTGATTGAATCATCACATTTAAGTAAGGGTTTTGCGCCATTGCTAAACGTAGATTTTCGCCCGTATTATTACCGGTTCTATCCCATGGGTGAACATTACCAAATAAATTATATTTTACATCTGTTTTATAGTTTAGCTCTTCACGTAAGTAGTGATTAATTGCAGGAGTGAAAGAGTGTAACCAAGAGGTAAGTTCAGCCCAATAGTCTGGGGATTCACCTGCGCCTCGTTTATCCATTCCTAAATAACGAGAATCTAAGCGACCCACAGTTTGACCACGTTCACGTAGTAGCTCTTTCCAGAAAAATTGAGTTGGAATATCCAAGTTATTTTGTTCAACAAACTTTTCTGATAAGCCAGCGTAGTGTGCCATTTTTGTAATAATTCGACGTTTTTCTTCAGCATTAATAAAGCCACCCTTAGCAAGCGCTGGGATTAACTCGTTTACAGTAAACTCTTCAACTTCAGGTAATAACTCATCTAGATCTTTAGCTTGTAAATCGGCTTTAAGTGCTTTGTGATACCAAGCAGTTGCTGCAAAGTAAGGTAGGCGGTTAGCAGCTTTAATCGGGCCGTCGCGCTTAATACCAATATCAGTAGGTGATACGAGAACAACACCGTTTATGTACATCCACTGACTATTTTGAAGCTCATGAGCAAGACCCGATACACGTGTTGTACCGTAGCTTTCACCAATTAAAAATTTAGGCGAGCGCCAACGCTCTGCTCTATTTACAAAAGTATTTAACCACTCAGCAAGGTATTTAATATCGGCATTAACACCAAAAAATAGCTCTTTTTGTTTTGCTTTAGAAGGAAGTTCGCCTTTTTCGTTTTCAAGTACGCGAGAGTAGCCTGTATTTACAGGGTTTACGTAAACAATGTCGGCAATATCAAGTACAGAATATGGGTTGTCTTTTACACCATAAGGTTGAATTGGATAGCCTTCGTCATCAATTTTTAATACGCGAGGACCAGTATAAGCAAGGTGCATCCATACAGAAGCCGAACCTGGTCCGCCATTAAATGAAATAAGTAATGGGCGAGTTGTCCTGTCGTCAACTTTGTCGCGGGTATAGTAGGTGTATTGCAATGTAGCAACCGCGTCTCCTTTATCATCCCATACAGGTTGTGTGCCTGTGGCAACAGTGTAATTAAAGCGTTGACCATTGATTTTAGCTTTATGCTGAGTAACAACTTTGCTGTCTACATCAATACGACGTTGGTTATCAGCAAGTGTGCTTGTACTGATTATTAATGCAATAACAGTTATCGGTAAACTGATAATACGACTAAGCTTCATTAGGTATCCTTATTATTGTTGATACACCATTAAAGACATTAATGAGTTAAATAACAAAAGTATTGAGACTAGTGGCCGATAATACTAGTTAAGTAAGGCCTTAATAAGCTTAGAGACGCGTACTAACCACTTTTATAGTTATTTGGGATTTGGTTTCCTTATTTAGTTAATGACAGAATTCAGGTATATTGCGCGCCTACTTGTATTGATTTTATATACAAGCTACCACCAAAAAAAATCTAATGGATTACGCTTTCAAGCACATAAGTGCACTCTACACCGGATGTTTATAGACTAATACTATTGCAGTAATAGCGTCGTATTTGTCGTTTTGTTATAAAATTATTTAAAGGTAAAGAGAAGCTTTATGCAAAGAGTATTAGTGGTTGAAGACAGTAAAGTAGTGCAGCAGGTACTTCGCCACTTAACTGCACAATACCTTGATGTAGCTGTCGATTTTGCTTGGTCTTTAGCAGAATGCGTAACCTATGTAGAAAAACACGATTATACGCTTGCGTTAGTTGATCTAACTTTGCCAGATGCTCCGCACGGTGAAGTTGCAAAATATACTTTATCTAAAAAAATTCCTACGGTTGTTTTAACCTCAAAAATAGATGAGTACAAGCGCCAACAAATGCTTGAATTGGGCGTAGTTGATTATGTTATTAAAGATAATCGCGATTCTTACCATTATGCCGTTAAGCTCGTTGCGCAATTACTCAGAAATCAAGGCTGTAAAGCACTAATAGTAGATGACTCATTACTAAGTCGCTCGTTAATGAAGCAAATGCTAGAAAAGCAATTGTTTGATGTAACAGATGCCCACGATGGACAACAAGCACTCGAAATATTAAAAGCTAATCCTGATATAAAGCTACTTATGACCGACTACGCTATGCCCTCTATGGATGGCTTTGAACTAGTCAAAGCGGTACGTAATTTTAGAGGCCGAGACGACTTAGCAATTATTGGCTTGTCGGGCGCGGGGAAGCATGGCCTATCAGCACGATTTATTAAATATGGCGCCAATGATTTTTTAACAAAGCCATTTATGAATGAAGAGTTTCATTGTCGAGTACTTCAAACAATGGAGCAACTGTCGTTAATTTCAGATATTAAAGAAAGCGCACATAGGGATCACTTAACAGGGCTTCATAACCGACGCTACTTTTATCAATATGCAGAAAAGCTCCTTAAAAGTAAAAACCAGAAAAATACTTTGGCATTGCTTGATATCGATTTTTTCAAAAACATTAACGATACATTAGGCCATGAAGGCGGCGATCAGGCTTTAAAGCAGGTTGGTTCATTAATACGATCTACGTTTTCAAAGTTTACGGTAGCACGGGTTGGCGGAGAAGAGTTTGCCATAATATTACCTGAAATAGAGCTAGAACGCGGTCGTGAATACTTTGAAGCATTTAGGAAAAAGATGGCTAGTTACGATTTTTCTATTAGCGATAAATCAATTAGAATTACCACCAGTATAGGCTTGGCTGACTTTCAAGACACTAGCTTAACGCAGGCTATGCGTGTTGCTGACAAAGCATTATACGAAGCTAAAAACCAAGGTAGAAACTGCGTGGTATAACCCTTCTTAAACAAAGCTAGGTACGTGATTAATATATAGAGATATAGCACGCACCAATGTAGCTGACTTGTTAAATTAACGCACCTAATTGGTGCGTTTTTTTTAATCTTGAGTTTGTGTTTTGTATTAACTTGTTGTTTTTAAAAATATAAAAATAGTGGCACAAAGGTTGGATTGTTTAACCCAATAGGATAACAATAAAGAGTCCGAGGGGGCCGCTATGAAAATGATTAGTGCAATCATAAAACCATTTAAATTAGACGACGTGCGTGAAGCACTCGCTGATTTAGGAATTGAGGGGATGACAGTAGTTGATGTTAAAGGTTTTGGACGTCAACGAGGTCATACTGAGTTATATCGTGGTGCAGAATACCAAGTAGATTTTATTCCTAAGATCAAACTTGAAATTGCAACTCGTACTGAAAATTGTCAACGCGTTGTTGAAGCAATCACTAAAATTGCATCAACAGGTAAAATTGGTGACGGTAAAATTTTCGTGTACGACTTGGATCAAATTGTTCGTATCCGTACTGGCGAACTTGACGAAGAAGCAATTTAAGGGGGTCTCATGGAAAATACAATAATAGAACTAAAGTTTTCACTCGATACCTTCTATTTTTTAATATCAGGTATATTAGTAATGTGGATGGCAGCAGGTTTTGCCATGTTAGAGGCGGGCTTAGTTCGCTCTAAAAACACAGCTGAAATTTTAACTAAAAATGTCGCGCTATATTCAATTGCATGTACGATGTTTTTATTAGTTGGCTACAACATTATGTATGTAGACAATGCCGAAGGTGGTTTTATTCCTTCAATAGGCGCTTTAATTGGTACACAAGCTGCCGATGCTGACCATTCTTTAGAATCTGACTTTTTCTTCCAAGTAGTATTTGTTGCAACCGCTATGTCGATTGTATCGGGTGCTGTTGCTGAGCGTATGAAACTGTGGGCTTTCCTAGGTTTTGCCGTAGTACTAACTGGTTTTATTTACCCTATTGAAGGTTACTGGACATGGGGTGGTGGTTTCTTATCTGAAATGGGCTTTGTTGATTTTGCAGGTTCTGCAATTGTGCATGGCGCAGGTGCAGCCGCTGCACTAGCTGGTGTATTAATCCTAGGTGCTCGTAAAGGTAAATACGGTAAAAACGGTGAAATATACCCAATTCCTGGTTCAAACTTACCACTTGCTACACTAGGCACATTTATTTTATGGATGGGTTGGTTTGGCTTTAACGGTGGCTCTCAATTACTACTTTCTGATAAAGAAAATGCCACTGCGGTAGGTCAAATATTACTTAACACCAACGCTGCTGCTGCAATGGGTGCTATTGCTGCACTGTTTGTATGTAAAGTACTTTGGGGTAAATCAGATTTAACTATGGTATTAAATGGTGCATTAGCTGGCTTAGTTGTTATAACAGCAGACCCACTTTCGCCTTCACCATTAATGGCATGTTTACTTGGTCTACTTGGTGGTGCACTTGTTATATTTAGCATCATAGCACTTGATAAAGTTAAGATTGACGATCCAGTGGGTGCTATCTCTGTTCACGGTTCATGTGGCGCATTAGGTATTATGTTAGTACCACTAACCAACGGTGATGCAAGCTTTGTTAATCAGTTAATTGGTCTACTTTGTATTGTTGGCTTTGTATTTGTAGCATCATTTATTGTTTGGACTGTGCTAAACAAAACAATGGGCATACGAGTAACCGAAGAGGAAGAGCTAAACGGTATGGATCAACACGATTGTGGTATTGAAGCCTACCCAGAGTTTGTTTCTGTTCGAAACAGCTAATAGTTTTTAAATAATAGTGTGTTTACATAAAGCTCTATTTCGGTAGAGCTTTTTTTGTTTCAGGGGGGGTTAACTTTTCGGATGTTAGGCTATGCCCAATATGCTAAGCTCACTCTCGTGAATAACCCTTGGAATAAATTACACTTAAATGGCCGATAATAAAAAAACACCTACCAGCAAACCTGCAGCTAAACGTGCAAGTAAATCGTCAAGCACGACAAAAAAAAGCACATCAAAGGGCAGTAAAAAAACAGTGAAGACTTCTGTTAAACGCTCTTTTATGAGAAAAACATGGTCAGTGTTTTGGAAATTAAGCTTGGCTGTTTTTATTGCAATGGCAATGTACTTCATTTATTTAGATTCAAAAACAACGCGTATATTTGAAGGTAATAAATGGCAGCTTCCAGCGCAAGTATATGCTCGTTCTATGGAGTTTTATCCGGGGCAGTTTTTATCAAGCCAGGAAGTAGTGTTTGAGCTGGAGCGTTTAAATTACTCACCGGTTAATAGATTAAGCCGCACAGGGCAGTTTGTTAAAACAGCAGATAGCATCAAGATTTATCGTCGTGATTTTGAATTTTATGATGGCCTTGAGGCATCACATATTATTGAACTTCGCTTTGCAGGGCAAAAAGTTGCGACCATTAAAGATAAATTTGGCAGACGCTTAAACTCTGCCCGTCTAGAGCCTGTGCAAATAGCGCGTATTGGTAATGACTCTAAACAAGATAGAGAATTTGTACCACTAGATAAGTTTCCAGCAATGCTAAAAGATACGCTATTGGTAGTCGAAGACCGTGATTTTTACGAACATCATGGTGTATCAGTGTTTTCTATTTTACGCGCGCTTTATTCTAATATTAAAGCGGGGCGCACCGTTCAAGGTGGCAGTACGCTTACTCAGCAATTAGCTAAAAATATTTACCTGACGCGTGAGCGCTCTTTAGTACGAAAAATAAATGAGGCATTTATTGCCCTTATTTTAGATTATCGTTATTCAAAAGATCAGATATTAGAAGCTTACTTAAATGAAGTATACCTAGGGCAGTCATACAACCAAGGTGTACATGGTATGGGGCTTGCTGCTGACTTTTACTTTTCAAAGCCGGTAGATGAGCTTGAGTACGATCAAATTGCTTTGCTGGTGGCAATGGTTAAAGGTCCATCTTATTACAACCCACGTCGCTATAAAGAGCGCACAATGGAGCGCCGAGACTTAGTGCTTCGCCTTATGGTTGAAAATAAGCTACTTAGCACAAAAGAGTACCGTGCATCGCTTAATCGCCCAATTGATATTGCGCCAATGAAAGCGAGTTTACAAAAATCATATCCAGGCTATTTAGAGTTAGTAAACAGAGAATTAAATGAATTATTGCCAGATCAGCAAACACTTGATGCAGGTGTAAGAGTATTTACTTATTTTGATTTGCAAAAGCAAACAGCAATGGAAGAGTCTATTGAAAAGAGCTTACCGTACCTGGAAAATCGTCCTAGAACCGAAAAACTAGAAGCAGCCATGATCTCTGTTAATGTAGAAAAGGGCGGTGTATCTGCACTTGTTGCAGGGCGCGATGTTCGTTATTCAGGGTTTAACCGTGTTTTAGATACAAAACGTAATATTGGCTCGCTGGTAAAACCTGCTGTGTATTTAACCGCATTGCAATTACCACATTATAATTTAGCTACTTTGCTTGATGACTCGCCAGTACAGGTTACAAATGAGCAGGGAAAAGTGTGGCAACCAGAAAATTTTGATCATCAATACCGTGGTGCAATACCTCTTTATAAAGCATTTAGTAACAGTATTAATATTCCAGCGGTTAATTTAGGCCTCGATGTAGGTGTTGATAAAGTCGCGAATACACTAAAAGGATTAGGCGCTAAAGGGGCGATAAACGAATACCCATCGTTGCTTTTAGGGGCTGTTGAAATGTCGAGTTTTGAAGTTGCTCAGCTTTATACGACAATTGCTGCAGATGGCGAATATAAAAAGCTTACTGCAATTTCGGCATTAACTGACTCGGTTGGTAAAGTACTTTATAAGCATAAAGTAAATGCAGAGCCTCGTTTTGATAAATCTGCAATGTATATGACTAAATACGCGATGAAACGCGTAACGAAAGACGGCACTGCTAAACGCTTAAATTTACACTTCCCATCAATCCAACTTGCAGGCAAAACTGGCACTAGTAACGATTTACGTGATAGTTGGTTTGCAGGCTTTGATCAAAATACAGTGACGGTAGCTTGGCTTGGTCGAGACGACAACAAAAGCACGGGTTTAACGGGCAGCGTAGGTGCATTAGAAGCATATATTCGCTACTTAAAGCCACTTAATCCACAAGCAATAGCCGATACGCGTCCACCATCAATACGCTGGGCATTTGTAAATGAGCAAACGGGTTTACAGGCACCGCCTGGATGCGGAAAAGTCATTCAGTTACCACTGAGAGCCAGTGAGTTTGAGCCTAGGCCGCAATGCATACGTCAATAAAACAGAGCCCTTAATAATAAAACCGCTAACTCAGCGGTTTTATTATATTTAGCTTAACTATCTAGTAGTTCGAATCAGCAATTAAATAAATTTCAATTGGTTTCATTACCTTGTTTTTTAGAAATTATTTAAAAAGTAGTGAGTATAACTAAAATAAAAATAGCATTATTCGAGATTAAAAAAGCCTTTTGTAATAAAAGTGTTAACGTTGCTTTTATTTTGATAGTTATTGGTTCGCGTTCTATCTTCGTTTCTTTAAATTAACATTTTTAATTTTATATTTTACAAATAAGTATGCTCAAATCATTTTAAGTTTTTGTTTTTGTTTTTATTTATTTTTAATTTCATCTTAGATTAATTAACATATTTACAATTTGTACTCTTTTGTTACTCTCTGTTCGCATTTTGTTTAAAGTGCAAAAATAATTATAAACTTAACAGGGATAAGAGTATGAAAAATATATTCAAAAAAAATCTTACAGCAATAGCGGTACTTGCTTCTCTCGGGGTTACTCTCCCAGCAGCTGCATCTGATGTTGTAGGGTCTATCGATAATGTTTCTACTACTGCGGGGTATACAGTAAAAGTTAAAAACCCAGCAACAGGGTTAGAAAGAACACTAAGTATTTCTGATGATGGATCTTTTCGTTTTGCATCTTTACCTTCTGGTAGTTATCAAATACAAATAATTAAAAATGGTGCTGTTGTTGCAGAAGATAATGTTCGAGTTTCGCTAGGGGCAAATGCAAGAGCTAGTTTTGATTTAGCTCAAGTTAGTGACTCAGGGCCTGAAGTAATCCAAGTGTTAGGTGCTCGTATATCTTCAATTGATTTAACTACAGCTGACTCGGGGTTAGTTATTACTGATGCTGAAATAGATCGCATGCCTATAAACAGAGACCTTACATCTGTTGCGCTATTAGCGCCAGGAGCGGTTAAAGGTGATAGTGCATTTGGAAATACAGCTTCTTTTGGTGGTTCATCGGTAGCTGAAAACGCATGTTATATAAACGGGTTAGAAGTTACTAATACTCGCCAAGGTCTTGGTTGCGGTGAAGTGCCTTTCGAGTTTTACGACCAATTTCAAGTTAAAACAGGCGGTTATTCCGCGAAGTTCGGTCGTGCAACTGGTGGTACGATTAATACAACTACTAAAAGTGGTACAAATGAGTGGGAATTTGCGGCAGTCGTACAATTTCAACCTGACTCTTTACAAGAAGAGGGTAGCATATCTCGTGGTAATAATGGCGCTGGCCAAATTTTCAGAGATGAAAGCCTAGATTCAGATAGCAAAACTGATGTTACGTTTTCTGCTGGTGGTCCACTAATCGAAGATACGTTATTTTTCTACGGCTTGATAAACCCTAGGGATACAGAGTCTACATATACTTGGGGTGGAGATGAGTTCTCGCCAAATGACCAATATCGCAACGAGTCAGCTTCTGGTGGTGATAATTTATTCTGGGGTGGTAAGCTTGATTGGGATATTAATGAAAATCACAGATTAAGCTACTTTGCGTACTCTAATCGTCGAGATATTGAGCGTTCTGTTTATGAGTATGATAATGGATCCGTTGGTGATCGTATTGATGGCGCTATCCTCAAGCGTGGTGGTGAAGCACAAAGTTTAAGTTACACGGGTGTGTTAACTGAAAACTTAGTAGTGACGGCAATGGCCGGTAACATTAAAACAGAATATGAAACGCAATCTGAGAATTTAGTTTGCCCTTCAATTACAGATTCGCGCGGCACAGCTAACCCAATTACAGGTTGTGGCGCAGGCGGTAGTTTTGGTGCCAATAATGATGAAAACACTCAATACCGTTTAGATGTTGAATATGTCTGGAATGACCATGAAATAACATTTGGTATTGATTACCAAGAACGTGAGTCGGTGCGTATCGATCGCCCAATTGGAGGCCATAGCTATGATTATAAAACACTTGCTGCAAACGGAACTTTTCAAGCAGATAATGGAGCTTTAACGAATAATACAGGTAATGTTTTACAATACGTTGAAGATCGTGTTTTCGATGGAGGTGGTAGCTTTGAGTCAGAATTAACCGCTTACTACATTGAAGATCAATGGCAAGTAACAGAGGATTTCTCAGTAAAAGTTGGCTTACGTATTGATGAATTTGATAGCTGGGGTACGACCGGTAAGCTCCTAACTAGTTTTGAAACAGATATTGCTCCTAGATTGGGTTTTACATGGGATCCAACAGGTACTGGCGATACTAAAATTTATGGTACATATGGACGCTATTACTTACCAGTTGCTAATAATACTATTTTTAGAGCTGCATCTGGTGTGAGTGATATAACGACAGCTTATACTTACTCTGGTGTTGATGGCCAAACTGGTGCTCCTACAGGTTTATCGCCACTTGCAGATACATTAGGCTCTGGTGGCCTTGCTAATTCTCAGCAAGTGAGTGGTGTACCAATTATTCCTGAAAAAGATATCTTTCAAGCGCAAGAGGCAGACCCATTCTCTAAAGACGAATATATCATAGGCTTTCAACAGGCACTTAATGATGAATATACTGTTGGTGTAAAAGGTGTATACCGTGAGGTAGCTACAGCGCTTGATGATTACTGTGGTCGTTATGCATATCCATTTTGTGTAATGATTAATCCAGGTTCTTCAGCAAGTTGGTATAAAGACGGTGTGTATTGGAATGGTACAAGTAATGATCCTACAACAGAAATAAACGATGGCATCCCAGATGCAAATTCATTAACTACTTACTCAGCAGAGACAATCGGTTTACCGAAAGCTAATAATGAATATACAGCGGTTGAATTTAGCCTTGATTACAAGGCCGATACAATTCGTTACCAGTTCGGCTATACGTGGGCAAGGAGTGTAGGTAACTTTGAAGGTGCGGTTAAATCAGATATTGGTCAAGCTGATGCCGGTATTACACAAGATTTTGACTTCCCTGCAGTTATGGATGGCTCACAAGGTTATCAACCAAATGACAGACGTCATACCTTTAAGTTCTTTGGTAGCTGGGAGCCTATGGAAGATCTTACAGTTGGTTGGAACGCAACTTTGCAAAGCGGTCGTCCAAAAAGCTTATTTGGTCAAGGTTACCCATCTACAGATCCAAATCTAAATGGTGGCTGGGGTGATAAATTCTACATTTACACTAACGATTGCCCTGACACTAATGGCAATGGCGAGTGTGAGCAAGATGAAAAAATCTATGAAAAACACGATCGTGGTACAAATGGTCGTACACCTTGGGTATTTAATTTAGATTTATCTGCTGCGTATGACTTTACGGTATCAGATATTGACATGCGTGCATCGGTAAATATTTTCAATATATTGAATACGCAATCTGAGTACTCAATGAATGAGCACTATGAGCAAAGTGAGGGTGTTGTTAATGCATATCATGATGCTGCTTATTCTTGGCAGACTCCTAGGTATGTACGCTTAGGTTTTGAAGCTCGCTTCTAATAAGTCTAATTATCTTTACTAAAAACCCTTCTGATTAGGAGGGTTTTTTTATTTGAATTTATTTATTAACTCTTAAGATTTAAAAAACTGCATCGATTTAGTTAAATCATCGGATAAGCGACTTAACTGCTGCGCATCTTGCAGTGTTGATTGTGCTGATGTTAGCGTTTGAACTGCTAAATTACTCACCTCTTGCGAATCATTTAATGCTTGTGTTGTCGCATTTGACTGCTGTTTAACACGCTCTGCAATAACTTCGCCCTGATGTTTAATATCGCCCATACTTTGCTCTGCGCTTTGCAATACATCATTAGTTTGATTGGCTGCTTTTACTGATTGCTCCATTTTTTCAACACTTGAGCGCATTTTTTGCTGAGTGTCGTCAGATGCTTGTTGTAAGGAGCTAATAATTTGGTGAATTTCTTGAGTTTGTGTTTGGGTACGCTGAGCAAGAGTTCTTACTTCATCAGCTACAACGGCAAAGCCTCGGCCATGCTCGCCAGCTCGTGCAGCTTCAATAGCGGCATTGAGTGCAAGCAAGTTTGTTTGATCGGCTATCTCACTAATACCTTTGCTAACTTTGCTAATTTCTTGGCTATCTTGTGCTAGCTTATCGAGCGCTTGTTGGCTCTCTGCAAATTCAATTTGTAGATCTTGCATATATTTAGCAAGCTCCATTGTATTGTCTGAACCTTGTTTTACATGTGCAGCAGCATCTTGCGCGGTAAGCGTTGCTTGATGGGCTGACTCTTCAACTGCAAGTGCGTTTTGAGCCATTTCGCTTAGTGCATTATAAATGGCATTTACTCGAATTTGCTGTTTTGAAACATCATTGCTTGTTTGGCTACTCGCATGCGATAGCGATTTAGTTGCGCCACATAGCTCTTCTGTACTTGCTTTAACATCAAATAATAAATGTGAAAATGCATTAAGTAATGCGTTGTAGCGCGATGCAATAATTCCCATTTCATCATTAGTATTCGAATCGATAGTGGCATTTAAGTCGCCATTCGCGGCTCTATTTGCCGCATCAGCAAAGCGATTAATGGTATCAACAACCGCAAAATAAAAACCAATCATTAAATAAAATGCAAACAACAAACTAATCAATGAAGCGGCTAAAACAAGATTTCGAGTCCACTGTTGAGTTTGCAGTTTTGCTTCAATAAGGCTCTCAAGAGTTGGAATACTCTTATTAACAAGTTGACTAATGCTGCTGTGAACATTGTTTGTTAGTTTAGTAAATTCTGATTGAGTTAATAAAATATCGTCTGGCTCAAGTAGTTTTTCATCTATCGCTTTTTTGAATGCACCAACAGCACTGTGTAAATTATTTAACGAGGGCATGAGCGC
Organism: Pseudoalteromonas sp. Z9A4; assembly: GCF_011378845.1. Taxonomy (NCBI): domain Bacteria; kingdom Pseudomonadati; phylum Pseudomonadota; class Gammaproteobacteria; order Alteromonadales; family Pseudoalteromonadaceae; genus Pseudoalteromonas; species Pseudoalteromonas sp. Z9A4. The sequence continues at coordinate 65,160 of NZ_WTLA01000021.1, read as the reverse complement.
TTTATTTACTGATTTATCTGCATTGGTGGCTACATTGAGTATTTTATCGAGTTGTTTTTCGTATAAAGGAAGTGACTTACTAAAATTTGAAAGTGCTATAAACGTATTTGGCGTAAAACGATTACTTGCCAAAACAGTGTTTGCGCTTTGCGCTGTCGAGTTTATTTGCATTATAAGTGCAGGAATTGGCGTGACTAAAGAGCGGTTTACATAAGCACTAGCTAACTGGCTATCTAATGCTAAGTTAGACTGAATAGAAACAAGTTCAAGTACATCATTTGCTTGATCGTCTTTTATATCAAAACCGAGTGAGCGAGCTATTTTTATATTTTGATTTGCTTCCCCCTGCATTTGATTTGAGAGTATTGACCTGTAGCCTTTTAAACCTTGTTGCTGCATTTTTGAAACAGCGATACTTTCACTTAATAATGAGACTAAAAAAAACAAACTAAGTGCAAGAGGAACGAGTAAAATTCCAAACATTAAGCTGATTTTAGTTTTGTATTTTAAATTTGCCATTAGCTGGATAGCGGGAAAAGAAAATTGGCGTAATCCTGACATAAGGCTCTCTTGTATTTTTGTAATTAGGGTAAAGGTGAATAGACCTTGTTATGCTTAATTATCATTCATTTATAGTACTTTACAAATAAAAAAAGCCCTTTCGGGCTTTTTTCAATCTTTAGTCTTAATTACACACTGTAAAAACAAGCGCTTATAAAATATAAAAAGTAATTTTAACTTAAAGTTTAGCAAACGAGCGCTCTGCTGCCGCTATTGTTTCTTTTACTTCTTGCTCAGTATGCGCAGCACATACAAAACCAGCTTCAAATGCTGATGGAGCAAGGTACACACCTTCTTCAAGCATAAGGTGGAAAAAACGTTTGAAGCGCTCTAGGTCGCATTCAGTAGCTTGTTTGTATGTCGTTACTTTTTCAGCATCAGTAAAAAAGAATCCATACATGCCGCCAGCATAATTAGTTGTTAATGCAATGCCTGCTTTTTTAGCGCCAGCTTCAAAGCCTTCACAAATTGCTTTAGACGTTGCTTCTAACTTATTGTGTAGACCTGGCTCACATAATAGCTCAAGTGATTTTAAACCTGCAGCCATCGCAATAGGGTTACCAGAAAGAGTACCCGCTTGGTAAACAGGGCCCACAGGCGCAATGTAATCCATTATTTCGGTTTTACCACCAAATGCGCCAACAGGCATGCCGCCGCCAATGACTTTACCTAAACACGTAAGGTCTGGTTTAATGTTGTAATACGCTTGAGCGCCGCCAAGTGCAACACGAAAACCCGTCATTACTTCATCAAAAATAAGTACTGATTTATATTCGTCACACACATCACGCAAACCTTCTAAAAAGCCTGGCACTGGTGGAATGCAGTTCATGTTACCGGCTACTGGCTCTACAATAATACAGGCAATTTCGTCAGCGTATTTTGCAAAAATAGCTTTTACTTCATCTAGGTTATTAAACGATACAGTAAGTGTATGCTTAGCAAAGTCCTCAGGAATACCAGGAGAATTAGGTACGCCCATTGTTAGTGCACCAGAGCCTGCCTTAACTAATAACGAGTCAGCATGGCCGTGGTAACAACCTTCAAATTTTAATATTTTATCGCGGCCGGTAAAGCCACGTGCTAAACGAATTGCACTCATTGTTGCTTCAGTGCCTGAGCTAACCATGCGTACTTTTTCGATTGATGGAACCAGCTCTTTTACTTTTTCAGCCATTAATATTTCGGCTTCAGTTGGCGCACCATAGCTAAGGCCATTTTCTACTGCTTCGTGCACGGCTTGTTTAATTGCAGGGTGGTTATGGCCCATGATCATAGGCCCCCAAGAGCCAACATAATCAATGTAACGATTACCGTCGGCATCAAATGTAAACGCGCCTTCTGCTTTTGTAATAAATAGCGGCGTACCGCCTACACCATTAAAAGCACGAACTGGCGAGTTTACGCCACCTGGAATAGAGGCTTGAGCGCGTTCAAATAAGTCTTGGCTAATTGTCATGAAAAATCCTATAAATTGTCACTTAAAGAGGGTTTAGCTGTCGCGTTTGCGGCTAAACCAAGGTACGTCCACTTCATACTTATCGACTTTATTTTCTACGCCGAGTGTTAAAGCAAACAGTGCCATACGAATTAATACGCCATTTTGTACTTGGCGGAATATTGCTAAATTGTCGTTACTGTTTAAGTCGTTATCAAGCTCGTTGGCTTCTAAGCGACTATCACGTGGTAACGGATGCATTAACACAGAGTTAGGTTTGCAATGAGCGCTGTAAATAGATTGGCTAATTCTAAAACCGCCACGGTATTTATTTGCTTCTTCTTGTGAAGGAAAACGCTCTTCTTGAATACGTGTTTGGTAGACAATATCGGCTGCTAAATTACCTTCCATCTTATTTACTAGCTCAATTTTGTGTCCTGCATTTTCTACGGCATCTAAAATGCTCGTTGGCATTTGTAGGCCATCAGGCGCGACCATCGAAAACTTTACGTTTTTATAATGGCACAATAGTTTTGATAGAGAATGCACTGTGCGACCATATTTTAAATCACCCACAAGCGCTATATGCATGCCATCAATATTTTGATCAAAACGGTGTAATTCACGCTCAATGGTTAATAAATCAAGTAATGCTTGAGTCGGGTGCTCATTTGGGCCGTCGCCGCCATTAATAACTGGCACAGTACAGCCATCAGCAAATTCACTTACTGAGCCTGCATCGGGGTGGCGCATAGCAACAGCATCGGCATAAGCTGAAATTACGCGCGCGGTATCGTAAAGTGATTCACCTTTTGCAAGCGCTGAGCTTTGCATACCTGTAGTTTCACGTACACCACCGCCTAGTAAGTTAAAGGCTGTACCAAAGCTAACTCGCGTGCGAGTACTTGGTTCAAAAAACAAATTAGCTAAAATAGCGCCTTTAAGCACCGTTGTTTGCTTTTGTTTTTTAGCATAAGGCTCCATTCTTTTAGCTACTGCAAAAATACGTTCAATGCAGTCTCTGTCTAGCTGATTTACAGACAGTATATGTTCGCCTTGGAAACTTAACATGGGGTAATTCCTAATCAATCAAATGGGCGCGATAATCCATAAATGGAGCACGCAATCGCGCGTGTTATGGCAAGTATTGTAAATTGCAGCGCAGTTTAACATGCACCGAAACGCTTATAAATTAGGTTTTATTACCGCAAGTGCCACTATGATGAGCAGCGCAATAACAGGGAGCTCATTAAAAATACGGTAAAAGCGGTCTGTTTTAGTGTTTCGGTCATGTTTAAAGTCACTCAATAACTTAAAACAGTAGCCGTGGTATAGGTATAAAATAATTACCAGTACAAGTTTGTAATGTAGCCACATACTGTATTTAAACCAATCACGACCATATTCAACAATGGTTAACACACCAAATACAGCTGTTAAAACAGCAAATGGGGTTACGAAATAAAGTAGCCTGCGCTCCATAACTTTAAGCATAGAGTTACATGATCTTTCTTCGCTCATTGCGTGATATACAAATAATCGAGGCAAGTAAAAAATACCGGCAAACCACGCAATCATAAAAAATATGTGGAGTGTTTTATAAATCAATAATGCGCTCATAATAGTCCTTATTGCTTAAAGTAAGCTGTTACGAATGGTTAAAATATGATGAATTTGATCCCAGCGTAATAGCCCCATAATTTGTTGATTATCTAAAAGGTTATAAACGTAAAGCGCGCCACTTCTTTTATCTTTTAGTATATCGAATGCATCGGCTAGGGTGGCTTGGCTGCTGACGCCCTGCAAGCTAATGTAATTTATATTTATTGCTTCATCAGACATTAGCGTTAAATCGTATTCAGCGAGGCGATAGCCATTTTCTTCGTCAAAAACAATCAAGGGTGTTTGGCTATCCATGGCATCAAGCGTATTTTTTATTTGCTCTTTATCGTCTGAGTAAAGCAATTTAAAGTCTTCATCCATATCATCCATTATTCCCACTTTTTGTAATGCTTCGGTAGCGGGAGATACATGGTACGGCAATCCCTGAAAATCTAATTGCTGCAAAAATATGGAGCGATTTCCAAAAAATTGTAATGCAGTTACATATGCAGTGGTTATAACTATCATCGCAGGAACGATTATTTCAGGTGATGATGTAAGCTCCATTACTGTTGTTAATGCAGCAAGTGGTGCATGCAGTGTAGCCGCTAATAATCCAGCCATACCTAAAACCCCATACGTACCCGCAATATCAGTACCCGGGCTAATATATTGAGCAAAAAAGGCCATTAATGTCCCAATTAATACACCAAGCCCAATTACCGGACCAATTAAACCACCAGGAATACCCAAACCAATAGCAAACAATGTGGCAAGTAGTTTAGCTATTAAAATGGTAGTAAGCAGCTTTACGTTATCAGGCGATTCAACCGCGATAGTAATCGCACTCATACCAGAACCCATAGCATGAGGCACCGCGTAAGCTATCAAGCTGGCAATACAGCCTGCGATTAGTAAACGAGGAAACATACTTAAAGGTTTAAATGTTTTAATAATTAGCATTAAGTTTTGATTAAAGCTAAATGCTATAGCGCCCAGCGCCATACCGCATAATATTAAATAAGGGTAATGCCAACCACTTAATGGCGCTATTGTAATGAGTGCAAGTTCAGAGCCTTCACCAAAAACAAACTGCGTAGCGAGTGCACCAGTAACAGCAGCAAGCATGATTGGCACAAATATGTGTACTTTATATTCTCGAAGTACCACTTCCATTACAAAGATAACGGCTGCAAGTGGGGTATTAAACGAAGCAGCTATACCTGCTGCAACGCCGCAACCACTTAAAGTACGCATGGCGTTATGCGGTAAATGTAGTTTATCCGCTAAAATACTCGCACCTGTTGCGCCCATATGTACGGAAGGCCCTTCTCGGCCAACCGAAAAACCGCTAATGAGTGCAAGTGCGCCACCAACAAATTGATTAACCGTATTGTATAAAGGCATTTGCCCGTAATGGCGTTTAATACGATGAATAACAAAAGGAATGCCTAAACGGTAATGTTTAAAGCCAGTAAATGCAGCAAAGCACGCAATTAAAAATGCGGCTATTAATGGCATTAAAACGCGTTCAAGAGTCGGTAGGGTAGTAAAGTCGTCAGGTGTTTCCAAAAATAAGCTTTGAAAAAACAAAATAGTTAAGCGAAATAAAATAATAAAAAATGCAGCAATTAATCCGGCAACTACGCCTAATAAGCATAATTGTACAGATGTTTTAGGTTTTGCCAGTCGACGCCTGAGTTGCTCAAGCCACATGCATTATTTCCTCGCCGCATTTTTCAGCAGCATTTTAGCAAAAGAGTTTAGTTAAGTCCTTGTGATTTTGAATTTTTCGTAACTTATATTAACAATTTGCTGTAAAGATTAAGACCTATTTTTTATAACTAAAATTTTTAATGAATTTATAGTTTACAAGGGTCGCTTTTAGTTTGCTTAAGTATTATTTTAGTGAGCTAATGTTTAGCCACTTTTTTTACTAATTTATAGGTATAACTTAGAGTAAAGAGTTGTTTTACTATACTTGATTAAAACACTCGGGTATTAGATAATCACGCTATTGCGATATTGAGGGTTTTAGAATGTCTGAAGAATTACCAATTAAGTTCAGCGATGCAGCTGCTGTTCGCGTTAAACAGTTAATCGACGAAGAAGAAAATCCAGATTTAAAACTGCGTGTTTATGTAACAGGTGGTGGTTGTTCGGGTTTTCAATATGGTTTTACTTTTGATGAAAAAGCGAATCCTGGCGATTTAGAAATTGTAAAAAATGGTGTAACACTCGTTATCGATCCAATGAGCATTCAATATTTGGTTGACGGTGAAGTTGATTACACTGAAGGATTAGAAGGCGCACGCTTTTTTGTATCTAATCCTAATGCAACAACAACCTGTGGTTGTGGTGCAAGCTTTAGCGTTTAGCAGCCAAACGCTAAATAGAATGAAGCCGCTTTTGCGGCTTTTTTAATGCCTACAAATCGGTTGGGGCGTATTCGGTTATTTGCATTATCAATACAAAAAAGCCAAGTACAAAAGCAGAAAATGCTAAAATGTATATGAAGCCTTTTTTGCCTTGTTTAATTGGTACGCCGTTGTGGCGCAAAAAAAAGTACCAACCCAAGCAAAACACAATCGGTAATAAAAAAAGAAGTCTGAACATTATTCGGCCTTTTTGGTGCTAATTATTGCTTAATCATAAACATGTGGCGATAAATTGGAACAAAATTGTTATAAAAATTACTTTAAATATTTTATAACTAGAAATTAATTTATTAATACTTTTTGAGTACTTAGGTTAATATTCAGCGCTTATAAATATTCACTCGTATTCATATTTGTACCGAGTATGTAATTAGTTATTTAACCAAAGTGTTAATAGTATATAATGTATCCAAGAATGAGACGGGCAAAATTTCATTCTCAATAAAAAATCTTTACCACATTATTAGCGTAGTTTTTTAGCTATATTGGTGGAGTGAGTAGCAACACATGCTTTGTTAAGCAATAGCTTGCTATTGAAAATATGGTATGACTGCTTACTTGCCTACAGCTATTGATAGAGACTACTGCTTTAATAGGTATGTCAAATCATCTAGTAGGAGATGTAAAATGATGGGCAAAACAGTTTCTTCTGAAGAAAATGCAAAGCTAACAAAGTGGCTTAAAAGTAAGCGTCACGAAAAGGGTCATACAATGCGAAGCCTAGCACAAGTGCTGGGAACGCCTCATTCGTTTATCGGCAAGATTGAAAATCAAGAACGCCGTCTAGATGTAATTGAGTTTGTTCGTTATTGTACAGCTCTAGAAGTTGATCCACATGAAGCACTTAGCTTGCTAAAAGTAGATTAACTCAAACATTGCTTAGTACACTTTAAGGGGCACTTGATAGTGCTAAGCAATATGTTAATGCAGGGATGCATTAAATATTTTTATGATAATTTTTTTCAAGCTCATATAATTTATGCCTAATCAGGTATAAAAAGATCAGCGAAGGTATAACCATCAAGGCTGTTAAAACAAAGAACAGCGACCAATTTCCCATTAACCAATCATCAATTACTACACCACTGTAGCTCGAAAGTAACGTTCGCCCTAAATTCCCTAACGACGCTAGTAATGCATAATGTGTTGCACTAAATGCTCTATCGCATAGCATTGATATAAAGGCCACCATAGCGACCAGCGACCACGCTTGCGTAAACCCATCAATAACAATAGCAAAGGCATACAGTCTTAAATCAGGGCCAACTAAAGCAATCCATGAAAAGGCTAAGTTTGAGGCCGCCATCGCAATGCCACTTACAAATAAACCTTTAACAATGCCATATTTTTGATTAAATAAACTGCCAACAAAGGTAAATATGATTGTAAGAACGGCAGTACCTACCTTTGAAAATGTAGCTATATCGCTATTGCTAAAACCAATTTCTTTATAAAAAACAATCGACATTCGCCCTAAAAATGCCTCACCTATTTTAAATAAGAAAATAAACGCAAGTAATGCCAGTGCCGTTTTAACGCCATTTTTAGTAAAAAAAGCTCTAAAGGGATCAATAACGGTTACCGCGAGCCACGCAACAGTTTTTGTAAGAGGGGTTTGTTTTGTAGAGGACAGTTTTTCAAGGTACACACGTTCAAGTTCGGCATGTACCGCTTCTCTATTTGATTCAGGCTCTTTTGCAAACAATGCTCCACTCATTAGCAGCAACATTACAGCAGCTAAAAAGTAATAAATTTGTGGCCAGTCGAGCGAGGGGATATCAGCCATATAAAATGGAATTGCACCTAAAAGCGCATAACCTGTCCACCAACCAGATGTTGCCATAGCGGCTGCCGCTGTTGCTTTGTGAGATTCGTTTGCTTTAAGTGTGTCTATTCTGAATGCATCAATAGCAATGTCTTGTGTTGCAGAAGCAATGGCGATTAACAAACAAATTGCAGCAACAATTGCTAAATTAGCTTTTAAATCAAGCCCAGCTAATAATAAGGTGCCAATAAAAATAAAGCTCTGGCAAAATAGTATCCAACTACGACGTTGGCCTAGCCATTTATATAAAATAGGGAGTTTTGTGCGGTCAATGAGCGGTGACCATAAAAAATTGATACTGTAAGCGCCAAATACAATGCCGAATAGGCCAATCATACTGCGGCTTAGCCCTTCATCCTTTAGCCAAGCCGACATAACAGAGCCAATTAATACCCACGGAAAACCGCTACTCATACCAAATATAAAAATATGGATTAAGCGTTTGTCTTTAAAGTAAGAAAAATATTCGCTAATAGAGAGAGATTTGCTCATAGGGCCTTCATTGGCTTAGATGCAGAGCAGCTAAGCTGCTCTTAAAAAAATTACAGTGGAACTTGTTCAAGCATTTTAATATTTAAGATGACCACTGGTTTTTTAGGAACAAAATCGTAACCAATTTTTTCATTAAACCCTGTTTCAACCGCCATAATTTTATCTAATGTTTCGTAGCCTTCCATCACATTACCAAAAACAGCAAAACCCCAATCTTTACCTGGGTTTAAGTGATCGTTGTTATCCATATTAAAAAAGAACTGACGAGTACCAGAGTGCGGTTCACGGTCTTGATACGCCATAGCAATGCTATACATATCGTTTTTCATACCGTTACCGCTTTCATTAAAAATAGGATCGTTTTCGTGTAAGCCGTCGTAATCTTTATCGTAGCCACCACCTTGAATAACAAAGTCGCGGTCATTTTCCACATCGCGCTCAATACGATGAAAAACACTGCCTTGATAGCTTTTATCTGACACGTAAGTTAAAAAGTTATTGACCGTAATAGGCGCTCTCGAACGGTCCAGCTCAACAACAATACTGCCCATTGTCGTTACGATTTCGACGCGTGGAAAAATATTATCTTTTTGAACAAAGCGGCCTTCTTGGGCTGCCAAGCTACTTACACTAAAAAATAGGCCTAAGCAGATTAAAAAAAGTCGTTTCATAGTTAACCTTCTAAAAATTCTATTAATTCAGGGTCAGATACAATGCGGGTAATAATTTGCTCAGTCAACTTATTGAGCTGACCTTCTATTTTTGCTCGCTCGTGACTAAACGGGCCTTCTAAATTCGCACTGCCTCTATACACTTTACTAAAATTGCTTGAGGCGCGAATAACTCTTACACCAAGCTCTATATGCGCTTCACTGGTATGGCTCACTAGTTTTTCGGTTACCACCGCTTGTAGTGCATGAATATCTACTTCAAAGCGTACAGACGCTAAATTAGAAATGCTGGCGCCATTGCGGCTAAGGGCGCTGTCTAAAACGCTTTTAACTGATTCAGTAAGACCTTGGCTTGCAAAGGTTTTAGTTTTGTCTGATTCAATAAGTTTAAGTGTTGATGAATCGCCACGTAAATCAATTACACTGGTGCTTAAGCTACTATTTATAGTGCTTATTTGACCACTTTTATAAACAGGATTGAGTATTACTTGGCTAGGCTGATTAGCGCAGCCACCAAGTAGTAGCAATACACAACACCCAATTATAATGTTTGTTAATTTCATTTATAGCATTCCACTATTTTTAGTTGCGCTTAAAACGACAAACTTTTTGTTTGAACCTAGCAGCTTACAGTTACCAAACATACGATTTAATTTATCGTGATAATCTAAATGACGATTACCAATAATACGCAGCTCACCGCCTTCTTTTAAAGTATCTTTTGCTTGTTTAAACATTTGCCAAGCAATGTGATCGGTAACAGCTTGAGCTTGGTGAAATGGAGGATTGCAAAGCACCATATCCACACTGTCTCTTTCAAAGCCTGTTAAACAGTCGTTTTCGATAAATTCACAGTTATCAAACTTATCGCCTAGGTTAATTTCTACATTTAACCGGGCTGACTCTACTGCCATGTAAGACTCATCAACAAAGGTGATTGATGCATTGGGGCAACGAGCAAGCGTCATTAATCCAACAACGCCGTTACCACAGCCTAAATCAATAATGCTTTTAGCTTTAGGTGTTTCTGGTAAGTAGTTAAAAAAGAAGCGCGCACCAATATCTAACGAATCACGCGAAAACACATTTGCATGATTTGTTATATTAAACTCAGTACCTTCAAGTTCCCATGTTGTAGGGAAGTCTGCTGCTTTATATCCGCCTTTAGCTGTACTTAATATAAGACGAGATTTTTTAACTGCTAGGCTTGTTGTTGTTTCACCAATAAATTGCTCAAATGATTTTATTGTTGAATTATGAATTTCTTTTGTTTTACCTGCGGCAATTACTGGTGTACCAGGTGCAAGTACTTCACTAAGTTCACTTAATTGGAACTGTAAAAAACCTACATTACGAGGGATTTTAATAAGTACTAAATCTACATCCTCTGGTAATGCCGACAAACTATCTACTTGCGTAAACTCTGCTATAGGCAGCTTGTTTTCTTGTAAGTTATAAGCCGCAGCTTGGTGGCTAATATAAGAATCATTAACTGAACAAACCGTTAACTTATTAAAATAACAAGCAAGTGCACCAAAGCTATCGTTTAAAATAAGCAATGAGCGACAATCTGGGTGATGTTCGTTAACATAATTGATAAGGTACTCATCTGCCGAATCCCACGCTTGTAAGCTGCGGTTTTTTTGATCCAATGGAAAGCGTTCAAGAGTAAAGGTTTTATCGCCTAGCTGGGCTTGCGTCGTCATAATGGTTCGTTGATCAGTAATCTAATGTAGGTAAATTCTAACATGCAACGGCAAAACGCCAACCCCCAACAGTTACCAAATGGCTTTTCTTATCAAAGTAGGGCACTTAGTGCACAAAAAAGCCTCGATCTATTTTATTATTTGCAAAAAAATCTACGTTGGCAGCAACCCGATGTAACCGTTTATGGCAAAACGGGGCCTATTCCACGACTGCAATGTTTCATGAGTGATTTAAATATTGAATACGGCTATTCGAGTAGTAAGCAAATAGTAGAACCATGGGATGAATTGTTACTCAATATGCGAAAGCGTTTAGAAGCACATTTAAACCAGCCTCTAAACTCATTGCTCGTTAATTATTACCGAGATGGTAATGATACGATGGGATGGCACAGTGATGATGAAATAGAGCTTGGTGATAAACCAACAATTGTGTGTGTCTCTCTAGGAGCTGATCGGGTTTTAAAGTTAAAGCACAAGGCGAGCAATAAAGTAACCGACTTAAAATTACAAAGTGGCAGCTGTTTAATAATGAATGGACATAGCCAACGAGATTATCAACATGCAATACCTAAGCAAACCACACTTGCGCATCCGCGAATAAGTTTAACTTACCGATTTATAAAGCACATTAAGCAAAAGCAATTTAGTTAGCCAATCGCTGCGTTAAATTGTTATAGTAAGTGTATAAATTAGCTAATTAAAACGGTCTTTTTATGTCAATGCAGCAACAGATCCAAGAAAAAATAAGCAACGCTATTGCGTGTAAACATTTAAACGTGATTAACGAAAGCCATATGCACAGTGCTGGCACTGAATCACACTTTAAAGTAGTAGTGGTTAGCGAAGGTTTTTCGGGTAAGCGTTTATTACAACGTCATCGCGAAATTAATGAAATTTTAAAAGATGAGTTAGCAAATCATATTCATGCACTCGCTATTCATACATATACACCCGATGAGTATGTAGAGCAGGGCGGTGAAGCGCCTGATTCACCTAATTGTATGGGTGGCTCTAAAATTAGCTAAGTAATGTTTTAGAGTATTTGATGAGTGTTTAACTGATCAGATCAGTGTTTTTAGTATTAGCCTTTAAACTAGCGCTAATTTTTATTGTAAAAGATATAGGATGATCAATGGTCATTAAGCCTAAAATTCGTGGATTTATCTGCACAAACGCACACCCAGCTGGTTGTGCAGAGCATGTTCAAGAACAAATTAACTATGTAAAACAACAAGGCGCATTAAAGAGTGCACCAAAAAATGTATTAGTTATTGGCGCATCAACAGGCTACGGCTTGGCATCGCGCATTACTGCTGCGTTTGGTGGCGGTGCTAAAACATTAGGTATTTTCTTTGAAAAAGAAGGTACAGATCGTAAAACAGGTTCTGCTGGTTGGTACAATACCGCTGCTTTTCAAGAAGCTGCAGACGAAGCAGGTCTTTGGTCTAAAAATATTAATGGCGATGCGTTTTCTAACGAAATCAAGCAAAAAGCAATCGACACCATTAAAGCAGATTTGGGCAAAGTAGATTGTATTATTTACAGCCTAGCGTCTCCTCGCCGTACTGATCCAAATACAGGCGAAGTGTTCTCATCTACACTTAAGCCAATAGGTAATCCAGTAACCACTAAAAACTTAAATACATCAAAGCGTGAAATTGATGAAATTACTGTTGAAGCTGCAAATCAAGACGATATCGACAACACGATTAAAGTAATGGGTGGTGAAGATTGGGAAATGTGGATTGACGCATTAAAAGAAGCGGATGTATTAGCCGATAACTTTAAAACCACAGCGTATACTTATATTGGTAAAGAGTTAACATGGCCAATATACGGTCACGCTACTATTGGTAAAGCTAAAGAAGATTTAGACCGTGCAACGGCTGCTATTAAAGAATCAACAAAAGATTTAAATGGTGAGGCGTATGTTTCATCACTTAATGCTGTAGTGACACAAGCAAGTTCTGCTATTCCTATTATGCCGTTATATATTTCTGCTTTATTTAAAATTATGAAAGCAGATGGCACATATGAAGGCACCATTGAGCAAATCCATGCATTATTTAGTGAAAACTTATATGGTGAATCACCTCGCTTTGACGACGGTGGACATTTATTCCAAAACTACAAAGAGCTAGAAGACGACGTGCAAGCACGCGTTCAAGCTGTATGGGATAGTGTTGATACAAGCAGCATTGATGAGCTAACAGATTATGTTGGTTATCATAATGAGTTTTTACGCTTATTTGGTTTTGGTATAGATGGTGTTGACTACGATCAAGACATTGATTCAGTTAAGCCAATTGCCAATATGATTGACTAACAGAATTTAGTCATAAAAAGCCGCTATAGCGGCTTTTTTTGTATTATGCGATTTGTTTAATTTACGATGGAATCAGGAACGATAATTGCTTAGGCTACTACTTTGGTCTACCTTGATTTTTATTTAAACCACTTAACAAAACTAAATAAGTGTTTCTGTCGTATAATTTTCACAAATACACTCGCATAGTCATCTAAAATGATGTTAAAATCTCAACAATATGTGATGAGTTTTACTACGTTGCTTGTTTGACTTTTCTAGCAAGCTGCTCTTTTGTACCTTGATATAACTTGGAATAACTCAAATGGCGACGTGGTTGATACGATTTTTCAGTTTCTTTCCTTTAATGTAATGCAAGTGCGTATGATCAATATAAAAAAAGGTCTGGATTTACCCTTAGAGGGCGCGCCACAGCAAGTTATACATGACGGTTCTGCTGTCAAACGTGTAGCTGTGCTTGGTGAAGAGTTTATCGGTATGCGTCCAACCATGCATGTTCGTGTGGATGACCAAGTCAAAAAAGGCCAGGTACTTTTTGAAGATAAAAAGAACCCAGGCGTCCTATTTACTGCTCCAGCTTCTGGCACAGTAAAAGAAATAAATCGTGGTGCTAAACGTGTGCTGCAATCTGTTGTTATTGAAGTTAGCGGCAGTGAGCAAATCACCTTTGACTCTTTCAAAGCAGACGAGCTTGCGAGCTTAGAGCGTGAAAAAGCCAAAGAAGTACTTATCCAGTCTGGTCAATGGACAGCACTTCGTGTTCGCCCATTTAGTAAAGTAGCGGCTGTGGATGCAAATCCTAGTTCTATTTTCGTGACCGCAACTGACACAAACCCATTAGCTGCAGATCCTGCAGTGATAATTGCCGAAAATGCGCAAGCATTTGAAGCGGGTCTTGCTGTTATTTCGCGTTTGACCGATGGTAAAGTATTTGTGTGTAAAAAAGCAGGTAGCCAAGTTCCTAGCTCATCTATAGCTCAAGTAGAAGTACATGAGTTTGGTGGTGTGCATCCGGCTGGCCTCGTTGGCACTCATATCCATCATCTTGATGCAGTTTCTGTTAGCAAACAAGTTTGGCATATTGGTTACCAAGACGTTATTGCGTATGGTCACCTATTCCTTACTGGTGAAATTTACACAAATCGTGTTATTTCGCTTGCAGGTCCCCGCGTTAAAAACCCACGTTTAGTGAAAACACAATTAGGTGCTTCATTGGATGATTTAGTGGCTGGTGAGCTAGAAGACGGAGATAACCGCGTTATTTCTGGTTCTGTTCTATCAGGTTCTATTTCAAACGGTGTTCATGCATTCTTAGGTCGTTACCACGTTCAAGTATCTGTTTTACTTGAAGGTCGCGAAAAAGAATTGTTTGGCTGGATTGCACCAGGTAGTGATAAATTCTCTGTAACGCGTACATTCCTTTCTCACCTTGCGCCGAGTCGTTTATTTAAAATGACAACGTCAACAGGTGGTTCAAAACGTGCCATGGTACCAATTGGTAGCTACGAGCGCGTAATGCCGCTAGATATTTTGCCTACTCTATTATTACGTGACTTAATTGCACGCGATCTAGACAGTGCAATTTCATTGGGCGCGCTTGAACTTGATGAAGAAGATTTAGCGTTATGTACCTTCGTTTGTCCAGGCAAATACGAGTATGGTTCTATCCTACGCGATTGCTTAACTACGATCGAGAAGGAAGGCTAGAGAGATGGGTTTAAAAAAATATCTAGAAGATATCGAGCCGAATTTTGAAGCCGGTGGTAAATATGAAAAGTTTTATGCACTGTATGAAGCAGCTGCAACTATTTTTTATACACCAGGCTACGTAAATAAAGGCGCGACACACGTACGCGATAACATCGACCTAAAACGCATGATGATTTTAGTGTGGATGGCGACGTTCCCAGCTATGTTTTTTGGTATGTTCAATATCGGTCATCAGGCCGTAGGTGCTTTAGCACAAGGTTTTGAACTAGCAAATACGTGGCAAGTTGGTTTGTTCCAGTTATTCGGTGGTGAATTAACCGCTGATGCAGGCTGGGGCGCTAAGATGTTCTATGGAGCATGTTTCTTCCTACCTATCTACGCGGTAACATTTGCAGTAGGTGGCTTTTGGGAAGTTATATTTGCTTCTGTGCGTAAGCATGAAATTAACGAAGGTTTCTTCGTTACTTCAGTATTATTCGCACTTATTTTGCCTGCAACGATTCCTCTATGGCAAGTTGCGTTAGGTATTACGTTTGGTGTAGTAATCGCTAAAGAAATCTTTGGTGGTACTGGCCGTAACTTCTTAAACCCTGCTTTAGCCGGCCGTGCATTTTTGTTCTTTGCATACCCAGCTCAAATCTCAGGTGACACAGTATGGACAGCAGTAGATTCGTTCTCTGGTGCAACTATGCTAGGCCAAGCATTTGCTGGCACACTTGATTTTGCAAACATGGAATTATGGTGGAATGCGTTTTACGGTTTCATTCAAGGTTCTGTAGGTGAAACATCTACACTTGCATTATTAGTAGGTGGTTTGTTCTTAATTTATGTTCGTATCGCTTCTTGGCGCATCGTACTAGGTGTATTCCTAGGTATGGTAGCAACTGCATTTTTACTAAATGCTGTTGGCTCAGAAACTAACCCTGTATTTGCCATGCCTTGGTATTGGCATTTAGTACTTGGTGGCTTTGCGTTCGGTATGTTCTTTATGGCTACTGACCCTGTATCAGCTGCATTTACTGACAAAGGTAAATTGGCATATGGTCTATTGATTGGCTTTATGGTGGTTATGATACGTGTTGTGAATCCTGCTTTCCCAGAAGGTATGATGCTAGCAATCTTATTTGCTAACTTATTCGCTCCACTGTTCGATCACTTTGTAGTGCAGGCTAATATTAAGCGGAGGTTGGCACGTAATGTCTAGTAATAACGAATCAATCGGTAAAACGTTATCAGTTGTTGTAGCACTATGTTTAGTGTGTGCAATCATTGTATCGTTTGCTTCTGTACAGCTTCGTCCTTTACAGCAAGCTAATAAAAACAAAGATATTCAAAGCAATATCTTGGCTGCTGCGGGTATCGATAAAGTTGAAAATGTTTTAGAAACATTTGATGCAAAAATCGAAGCGCGCGTTGTAAACATGACTACAGGTGAGTTTGTAGATACAGACCCAACAATCTTTGACTTTGAAAAAAGCAAATATGATGCAGCGCTAAGTGTTTCTCTTAAAGAGAAAGGCGTTAAAGATATTGCTGGTATTCAACGTGTGACTAAAGAGTCGCCGGTGTATATCTCTAAAAAAGAAGATGGCTCAGTTGATGCAATTATTCTTCCTATCCAAGGCTACGGCTTATGGGGCTTAATGTACGGTTTTATCTCGCTTGAAAGCGATGGTGAAACAGTTAAAGGCATTATCTTTTACAAGCATAATGAAACCCCAGGTCTAGGTGGCGAAATCCAAAATCCACAGTGGACTGCTACATGGGAAGGTAAAGAACTTCCAATTCAAATTGTTAAAGGTACTGCGGGCAATGATGAGCATAAGATCGATGGTCTTTCAGGTGCTACATTAACGTCTAACGGTGTTGATCATGCAGTTGACTTTTGGACTGGCGAAAATGGCTTTGGTCCTTTCCTTGCGAAAGTACGTAAAGGAGCATTGAAATAATGGCTGATACTAAAGAAATGAAGGCGGTCCTATTTGGTCCGGTTTTAGCTAACAACCCAATCGCACTACAAGTACTTGGTATTTGTTCTGCGCTAGCGGTAACGTCTAGCTTAAAAAATGCGTTAATCATGTCAATCGCATTGACATTAGTAACTGCATTTTCGAGCTTCTTTATCTCGCTTATTCGTAACCAGATCCCATCATCTGTTCGTATCATCGTACAAATGACAATTATTGCATCGTTGGTAATCGTTGTTGACCAAGTATTACAGGCATTCTCTTACGCTACGGCAAAAGAGCTTTCTGTATTCGTTGGTCTAATTATTACTAACTGTATTGTAATGGGTCGTGCTGAAGCATATGCGATGAAGTCGCCACCAATTATGTCTTTCCTTGACGGTATTGGTAATGGCTTAGGTTACTCTGTAGTACTACTTACAGTTGGTTTCATTCGTGAGCTATTCGGTAAGGGTTCACTATTCGGTGTTGATATTATCCCATTAGTACAAGATGGCGGTTGGTATCAGCCTATGGGTCTATTGATCTTACCACCGAGTGCATTCTTCATAATTGGTTTATTCATATGGGTACTTCGTACTTATAAGAAAGACCAAGTAGAAGCTAAAGCGTAAGGGGCAAATAGTGGAACATTATATTAGTTTATTTGTAAAAGCCGTTTTTATTGAGAACTTAGCGTTATCATTCTTCTTAGGCATGTGTACTTTTTTAGCAGTATCTAAAAAAGTAACTACATCAATTGGCCTAGGTATAGCGGTTATAGTTGTATTGGGTATTTCTGTACCTGTTAACAACTTGGTTTACCATGCGGTACTTGCACCAGGTTCACTTACTTGGTTAGGTTATCCAGATGCGGATCTTAGCTTTTTACGTTTCTTAACTTTCATTGGTGTTATTGCAGCACTTGTGCAAATTCTTGAAATGGCATTGGATAAGTTTTTCCCTGCACTATACAACGCATTAGGTATCTTCTTGCCACTTATCACAGTTAACTGTGCAATATTTGGTGCGGTATCTTTCATGGTTGAGCGTAACTATGACTTCGGCGAGTCTGTTGTCTATGGTATAGGCGCTGGTGTTGGTTGGGCGCTTGCAATTACATTACTTGCAGGTATCCGTGAGAAACTGAAATATTCAGACGTACCAGATGGCTTACGTGGTTTAGGTATTACCTTCATCACTGTTGGTTTAATGGGACTTGGCTTTATGTCATTCTCTGGTATTTCACTGTAAAGGGTAGCGAGGATAAATCATGGATTATCAGATTTTCTTAGGCGTTGGTGTTTTTATCGCTATCGTTGTACTACTAGTTTTAGTGATCATTGGTGCTAAATCTCAGTTAGTTGCAAGCGGTGACATCATCATCGGTATTAATGGCGATAAAGACAAAGCCATTACTACATCAGCAGGTAATAAGCTTTTAAGTGCATTATCTGAGTCAGGTATATTTGTATCATCTGCTTGTGGTGGCGGTGGCTCTTGTGGTCAATGTCGTGTACACATTAAAGAAGGTGGTGGTGATATTCTGCCAACTGAGCTTGATCACATTTCTAAAGGTGAAGCCCGTGAAGGCTGTCGTTTAGCGTGTCAGGTAAATGTTAAAAACGACATGGAAATTGAACTTGAAGAGTCAATTTTCGGTGTTAAGAAGTGGGACTGTGAAGTTATCTCTAACGATAACAAAGCAACGTTCATTAAAGAACTTAAACTGCAAATCCCTGGTGATGAGTCAGTGCCTTTCCGTGCGGGTGGTTACATCCAAATCGAAGCGCCACCTCATCATGTTAAATATGCAGATTTCGATGTTCCTGAAGAATATCGTGGCGATTGGAACCATTTTGGTTTCTTCGATCTGGAGTCAAAAGTAGACGAAGAAACAATTCGTGCATACTCAATGGCTAACTACCCAGAAGAAGAAGGCATCATTATGCTTAACGTGCGTATTGCTGCTCCGCCTCCAAGAAACCTAAGCTTGCCATGTGGTAAAATGTCTTCGTACATTTGGTCACTTACAAAAGGCGACAAGGTAACTATTTCAGGTCCATTTGGTGAGTTCTTTGCTAAAGACACAGATGCAGAAATGATCTTTGTTGGCGGTGGTGCTGGTATGGCGCCAATGCGTTCACATATCTTTGACCAACTTAAACGTTTGAACTCTAAACGTAAGATGAGCTTTTGGTATGGTGCACGTTCTGAACGTGAAATGTTCTACGTAGAAGATTTTGACGGCCTAGCCGCTGAAAATCCTAATTTCGTATGGCATACAGCACTTTCAGATCCACAACCTGAAGATAACTGGGAAGGCTATACTGGCTTTATCCATAACGTGTTATTTGAGAACTATCTTAAAGATCACGAAGCGCCGGAAGATTGTGAGTACTACATGTGTGGTCCTCCAATGATGAACGCGGCAGTTATTACTATGCTTAAAGATTTAGGTGTTGAAGACGAAAATATCTTACTAGATGACTTCGGTGGCTAACACTAATACCAAAACAGTTTAGTTTTGGTTAAAATACCAGCCTCGTAGCACTTGTGTTACGAGGCTTTTTTTATTCTTTAATTTTATCAATCTATTAAGTAGAGCTGCTATGAATCGAGTAAGTACTTCACAAGGCATAATGGCCTTTTTACTAATCACACTGACCTTATTACTGTCTGGGTGTGGTGAAAAATCAGAGTCGAGGGAAACCTTTATAGAAGGTAAGACTATGGGCACCACTTATCATATTAAATATTACGATGAGCAGGGCCAGCTATCAGCTTCACAATTACAGCTGCAAATAGACGCTGTTTTAAAAGATGTGAATCAGTCTATGTCTACTTACATAGAAGGCTCTGAAATAAATACATTTAACAGATTACCAGCAAATCAAGTTATGCCAATTAGTGAAGATTTTAGGGCTGTTATCAGCGAGTCTATTCGCTTAGGCGAATCAACTAAAACACTCGATGTCACTATGGGGCCTTTAATTGATTTATGGGGCTTTGGTCCTGATAAAAAACCAACAAATCGCCCAAGTGATGAAGAGCTTGCAAGTATGGTCGAAAAAATAGGTGTTGATAAACTTATTTTAGATGAGCAAGGACTGTCTAAAACAGTTAATGGGTTAGAGCTTTCGTTTTCGGCAACGGCTAAAGGCTATGGTATTGATAAGGTAGCGCAGTTATTAGAAAGCCACAGTATTACCAATTACATGGTTGAGATTGGTGGAGAGCTGCGTATAGCAGGTGAAAAGCCAAATAATCAGGATTGGAAAATTGCGATTGAGCAACCAGATGCGCAACCTGGAGAGCGAAAGGTGCACCGTGTTTTATCGCCAGGTACAAACGGTATTGCTACGTCAGGTGATTACCGTATTTTTTATAAAATGGATGGCGAGATCTATACTCATTTAATTGATCCCGTGACCGGCATGCCTATTAAGCACGACTTAGTGTCGGTAACTGTGCTTCATCCAAGCGCTATGACGGCAGATGGTTTAGCGACTGCACTTACTGTGATGGGTATGGAAAAAGCGCAAGCATACGCTCAGCAGCACGATTTACCGGTATACTTAATAGGTAAATCAAATGAGGGTTTAGTTACTTATTCAAGCCCTGCATTTAAACCTTATTTGTAGTATGGTGCTGGCTTGTTTATTTTCGCGTTATTTGGGTATATAATAGCAGTCGCTCAAAAATGTTTGAGTTTAATTAATTGCTGATCAATAGGGGCTAAGCAATGTCACTTTTTCTTCTTACTTTTGGCTTACTAATTTTGATAGTTTCGGCTATGGCCGTTGGTATGATCGTGCAAAAAAAATCTATGGCAAGCAGCTGTGGTGGTTTAGGTTCGGTTGGTATTGATAAAGCCTGTGATTGCGATGATCCATGTGATAAACGCAAAAACCGTTTAGCTAAAGAGCAAGCCTGGAAAGAAAACCAAATTATTTAAGTCCGCCTTAAATATTAAAAAGCGCTTTATAGCGCTTTTTTTGTGTCTGTAAAACTGCTTAACTCGATAGCTTCTAAAGTAATCCAATCTTAATGTATTAGACAAACGTCTATAGTTTAGTTTTTTTCACCTATTAGGTTTATTTTTCTCGTTTGTCAAATTGGAGCTAACACTCTAAAGTTTAACTACAGACATAGAGCAAGGCTCTAGTCATAAGCTTGAGGCAAGTTAGTCTCGCTTAAAAGAATCTTTATATTGTGTGTGAAGATGTTGTCAGTGTGAAAGGCAACTCAAGTTCGGTGGATTCACTTCCATAAAGAACGAGTTTGAGTTGTTTTTATTTCCTTTCAATGCCACGCAGTGTAAACCATAAATCTTTATATTGTGTGTGAAGATGTTGTCAGTGTGAAAGGCAACTCAAATTCGGTGGATTCACTTCCATAAAGAACGAGTTTGAGTTGTTTTTATTTCCTTTCAATGCCACGTAATGTAAACCATAAATCTTTATATTGTGTGTGAAGATGTTGTCAGTGTGAAAGGCAACTCAAATTCGGTGGTGACTGGGTTTGAGTTGTTTTTATTTCCTACAATTTCCACGCAGTTTAAACCAAAAATCTTTATATTGTGTGTGAAGATGTTGTCAGTGTGAAAAGCAGCTCAATTTCGGTGGTGACTGAATTTGGGCTGTTTTTATTTTCACCTTCACATAGTGTAAATAATAAATCTTTATATTCTATGTGAAGATTTTTTCAGTATGAAAGGCAATTCAAGTTCGGTGGGTTTACTTCCATAAAGGATCACTTGAGTTGTTTTAATTTAACTCCATTTATATATCCCTCAACTTTCAAGTATTTCTAATATTAAATATTTTTTTAAATTATGCTCGCCCATAAACTAATAAAATAGAGGGCTATTAATTGCACTTAAAAAATAGCCAACGTCTATTTGAGTAATTTAACTATCAGCTATACTTACTTTATCTTTTGCAAATAGTGCTATTAAGCCATCTATAATTGCACTTTGCCACACGTAATAATCGTGTCCTCCAGCGTATTCTTTATAGTGAACACCGTAGCCTTTCATTCTTAAGATATCGCGTAAGTGTCTGCTACCATCAAGAATTCCTTTTCCACCATTTCGACTTCCTTCAAAGAGTCCTGCAGTAATAAAAAAGTTGATAGGTAACAGATCTTTAATCATAAAGTTTTCGGATACATAATATGTATTTAACGATTTTTTATGTTTAGGAGCCCACCAATAAGAACCGCTTAAAGAAATAACGTTACCAAAAATATCAGAGCGTCTAAAAGCGGTTGTAGTCGCACCAATACCACCATAGCTAGAACCGGCTAAAACTCTTTGCTTTGCAGAAAATTTAACAGGAGAGTTTTTTTCTATGGTAGGTAATAATTCAGATGTTAGCATTTTAGTGAAATTTGGGTTATCTGGTAACTCGTTTCCCCTAGTCTTATTGTCTAAGTTGTCGATAAATATAGCTTCTATTGGGGGAAGAAGTTTATTATTCACCAAGGTATTGAGTTTAGAGTCTAAGTTAACTTTTTCTAGATATTTAGGCCCATCAAACATAAAAATCTGAATAGCATTTGATTTTGTTATATCACCAAAACGGTATACTTTTATATTACGTTTATTTTTTAATATATTACTATCTAATTCAAATGATAATGCAGGCACAATGGAGTTGCTCTGTGCATTTTTTAAATATTGGTTCGAGAGATTATTTAAATCTATAACAGAACTTTGTTCGAATTTAGTTTTAGCTGCAATTGGAAAGTAATATGGGTTATTAGCATCTCTTTGGGCCGTTGCAAGTAATGCAACTCTTTTTTCGTAACGCTCTCCAGTAAATTGGGGTACATCTGGCGCTAATTTATAAGACAGTTGTGTATCATTAGGTACTTTATAGCTTTTATACCAAATGTTTGATTTCCCGAGGCGTTCCATCCAACCATGATCATTAGCAGGAGCTCCGAAAATAAGTACATTATTTTTTGCTCCCCTGTAAATAAATGTTAGTAAGCTATTATCATCAAGGGACTCTATTAAAGGGGAGTTATTCTTAATTAAAATGTCCCATACATCGTCAGTTTTTTCTCCGGATTAAAGCATTGAAAATGCTTGATTTATTAATTTACTATCAGTTTTTTGTATATAGTTATTTTGCTCACTCTGACTAACAATCCTGTTAATTGTAACGTTTGGGATTGGTCCAGAATAAATCATTTTTGGGTTGTCGTAATCAGCAATAAAATGAAGCCTAGATTGTTTTAAATTTACATTTAATACCTCTCGTATAGGTTGGGAGTTTTGGTCTATTAAAGAAATTTCAGTATCATTTTTAGCAGCAACAATCGCACTAATATAGCTTCCTTTATCTGCCAAAAATGTATACGTTTTGTTTGTTTTATCGAGTGTTACTTTACTTTTTTCTTGTCCGTAAACACCACTTGATAACGAGAGGGAAATTGAAATTGCTAATAAAATGCTTGAGCGCATAAGTGTCCTTTTATAATACTAATGATAATGCTTTTTATTTGTATCGATTATGTGTTGATTGCTAAAGTAATGCAAATAATGCCACATTTTAAGCCTTATTTAATGTGATTAGCGGTAGGGGACTCAAATGAAACGAATTTTTTGATTTTTATTTATTTTTTTCATTCCACTAACGCGCATGCTAATTACTCTCTAACTATTGATGTTAATGAGCAAAGCCTGCTTTTTATAGATAGTTTTTTAGTGTAGGTGATGATTATGGTGCCTGCGTATTGGGGAAGCTCGTGTAGTAGAAATAAAAGGTAAGTTAAAATTTTTAAATAGAGGGTTTTTATGACAATGACCATTATCGCTTAAGTGATAATATTCATTATTGTATGTATCAAGCTATTTATGTTCATTGAGTTTATCATAGCTACTTTATTTATAATAAATTCAATGTGAATTTGAAATATTTTTAATGGCTAAGTTGTTGTTTTTATTTTGTTATTTTTTATTAACAAAATAGCTTCGAAAGCTTAACCCAAATTAATTGATTTTTAGTTGAACAGAAAATTCTCTTTGTTATACTCAGGTTCGAACTTTCAATAAGTTTTGAAAGTTCGATTGATACGGATCAATTTTCACTAGGCAAATATATGCTAGCTAGATTTGATTGTATTTAGCACCGGTATTTTGGGCTTACAGCAGCAATGTTTTTTAAATTTTTCCATTGCAAACTGTATTACTCTAATTTTGTTATAGTCATTTTAGTAGGTTAATGTTTTTGAACACACTTTCTTTGCATCATACAAATACGGATCTTGCCTCTGGCGAGCCGCAGACGTGTGAGCGCTTGAATAAAGCAGGCAAGGGCGTGTGTGTAGCTATAACTTTATTAGTGTTTAATACTGTAATGTTGCTAAGTGGTGCACTAGAGGATGCCTTCAAGCTTGAAGCGCTATTAAGTGATGGGTTTATTGTAGAGCCGCTGTTACTTACTATTGTGCAATTTTTAGCTCATCCGATCATATCAAGTCAGTTACTTATTGGCCTTTGCTGGCTATTGTTCCATATTTTTCCAGCGCGTCGTGCTGGAATTATCCTCCGTAAAGCAGCCTTTGCTTTTAGCGAGGCTAAAGTTCTTCAGCCAGTGCAAGTTGCACACGGTTGTCGTGCTCCACCTAGCTTTACAGGTTGTCTGTAAGGCTGCATTTTGTTGCTGGTTTTAATTATTTGTTCTTGCTGTAAATAATTAAGGTTAGCTAAAACAAAGTAGCTCAGTGTTTTTTAAACACATTTCAGCCAACCACCACTCACCCAAGTTAACTTTTATTACGTTATATAAATGCGTTTAGAAAGCTGGGTTTGTTGCTAGGTCATTATTGGCATGAGCTTTAGGTTTTGAATAGCCCCCTTATTTTTTATAATTTAATTCCAGTTAACTTGGGTTTTTACCGAAAAATCGTTGCTTTGTTTTTTATTTAAAGCAGCAAATTAGAACTTTTAGGTTTGTAGGATACTCCCTTGTTAATTCGTAACCTTTGTAATATTGCTTTAGCTAGTACAGTGCTGGCGTTGTCAGGCTGTAAAGGCGGGATACTCGATCCAAAAGGGCAGATAGGCATAGATGAGAAAAATTTAATCATCATCGCAACCGTGCTTATGTTGCTTGTAGTCGTTCCCGTTATTGTGATGACTTTGTATTTCGCATGGAAATATAGAGACACGCAAACTCATGAAATTTACGCTCCAAAATGGGCTCATTCAAATAAAATTGAAGCCGCAGTTTGGGCTGTCCCTATTGTTATTGTGATTATTTTAGGTGTTATTACCTGGGTGTCTACCCAAGAGCTAGACCCTTACAAACCAATTGAAGGTAAAGGTAAGCATCTTACTGTTGAAGTGGTTTCATTAAACTGGAAGTGGCTATTTATTTATCCTGAGCAAGGTATTGCTACGGTTAATGAATTAGTGTTTCCGGCTAATGTACCTGTTGAATACAAAATCACTTCAGAGAGCACAATGAACTCGTTTTTCATTCCGCAATTGGGTAGTCAAATATACTCAATGGCCGGTATGGAAACCAAGCTTCACTTAATTGCTAATGAGCCAGGTACATTTAAAGGCTTTTCGGCAAATTACAGTGGTGCAGGCTTTACTGGTATGAAGTTTAATGCCATTGCTACACCTACTCAAGCTGGTTTTGATAAGTGGGTGAGTGATGTAAAAGCGAATTCAAGCGCTAATAATCTTACTCATGCAAATTATGTTGAGCTTGCAAAAGCAAGCGAAAATAACCCAGTTGCTTATTACGGTAAAGTTGATGACGGCTTATTTCATACCATCGTTATGAAATACATGCAGGCACATGGCGATATGAACAAAAAGCAACATGCGATGGGCGAACATGGGCAAATGAGTAAGAAGCATCAAGCAATGGATGAACACTCAATGCCATCATCTCACAGCCAGGGCGAGGAATAATAATGTCGTTATTAGGTAAACTAACAATAGACGCAATTCCGTTTCATGAGCCAATTCTTGTGTTCACGATGTCGGTTATTGCTATAGCTGGGCTTATTATTGCCGGGCTTATTACAAAGTATAAAAAATGGGGCGTGCTTTGGCGCGACTGGATCACGTCTGTTGATCATAAACGCTTAGGCGTAATGTATATTCTTTTAGCACTAATAATGCTGTTCCGTGGTTTTTCTGATGCCATTATGATGCGTGCTCAGTTAGCGCTTGCTACCAGTGGTGCGCCCGGTTATTTACCACCTGAACACTACGACCAAATATTTACTGCCCACGGCGTAATTATGATCATATTTATGGCTATGCCATTTATGATTGGTTTAATGAACATTGTTTTACCACTGCAAATTGGTGCTCGCGATGTTGCATTCCCATTTTTAAATAACTTAAGCTTTTGGTTTACAGCCAGCGGTGCCATTTTAATTAATATGTCGCTAGTGTTTGGTGAGTTTGCTAAAACAGGTTGGGTGGCCTATCCACCGCTTTCGGAGTTGACCTTTAGCCCTGGGGTGGGGGTAGATTATTATATTTGGGCCTTGCAAATATCCGGGCTCGGTACACTTCTAACAGCAGTAAACTTTTTAGCAACCGTGTTTAAAATGCGTGCACCAGGTATGACCCTAATGAAAATGCCAATTTTCACATGGACATGTACGTGGGCAAACATCTTAATTGCAGCATCATTCCCAATTTTAACTGCTGTACTTGCAATGCTAACGCTTGACCGTTATCTCGATTTCCACTTCTTTACCAATGAATTGGGCGGTAACGCCATGATGTACATCAACCTATTTTGGGCATGGGGTCATCCTGAGGTATACATATTAGTATTACCAGCATTTGGTATTTTCTCTGAAATTATTTCGACCTTTGCCGGTAAACGTTTATTTGGTTACAAATCGATGGTTTACGCCAGCGGTGCAATCTCAATTTTAGGCTTTATTGTTTGGTTACATCACTTCTTTACGATGGGGTCGAGCGCTAACGTTAACGCGTTCTTTGGGGTAATGACCATGGTTATTGCCGTACCAACTGGAGTTAAGTTGTTTAACTGGTTATTTACCATTTACCGAGGTCGTTTGCGTATTAGCGTACCGGTACTTTGGACTCTTGGCTTTATGGTTACCTTTACCGTAGGCGGTATGACTGGTGTATTACTTGCTATTCCTGGTGCCGATTACGTACTGCATAACAGCTTATTCTTAATTGCACATTTTCATAACACCATTATTGGTGGTGCTGTATTTGGCTACCTTGCTGGTTTTGTATTTTGGTTCCCTAAAGCAATGGGCTTTAAACTTAACGAAAAATGGGGCAAAGCATCATTCTGGTGTTGGATTATCGGTTTCTTCGTTGCATTTATGCCGTTGTACGTACTTGGTTTCTTAGGTATGACACGTCGTTTAAATCACACTAATAATCCAGATTGGAACATATGGTTATACATTGCCGCAGGCGGTGCTGTAATTATTATGTTTGGTATTGTTAGCCAAGTAATTCAATTATATGTGAGCTTTAGAGACCGTGAAGCGCTTGACGATACAACAGGCGATCCGTGGAACGGCCACACACTTGAGTGGGCTACAAGTTCACCTCCGCAAATTTATAACTTTGCAACAATTCCACACATCGATGATATTGATGCATGGACCGACATGAAAGAAAAAGGCCAAGCATACCAAGATAAAGCAAACTATAGCCCTATTCATATGCCTAAAAACACATCAGCTGGCGTGTTAATGGCAGCAAGCTTAACAGTATTCTGTTTTGCAATGATTTGGCATATTTGGTGGTTAGCTGTTGTTGGGCTAGTAGGCGCAATTGCCATCTTTATCAAACGTTGTTACACCAGCGATGTTGATTACTATATTCAACCTGATGAAATTGCACGCACTGAAGCTGCGTATAATTCAAGTGGCATTAAGGAGCTAAAAGCGTGAGTACACTTTCTGCAAATTTAGAATCAGTATCGCACGATGATCATGCCCACGCGCATGATCATCACGATACATCGGGTGACACCATATTCGGTTTTTGGTTATACCTAATGACCGATTGCCTATTGTTTGCCTCGTTTTTTGCCACTTACGCTGTGTTATTTATGAACACAGCGGGTGGTGTATCGGGTAAAGATATTTTTGAACTCGACTTTGTAGCAGTAGAAACTGCTGCACTACTTATTAGTAGTATTACCTTTGGCTTTGCCATGATTGCCGCTCAAGGGCAAAAAAAGGCACTAACACTGACCTGGTTATTTGTTACGTTTTGTTTAGGTGCTGTGTTTATTGGTATGGAAGTATACGAATTTCATCACCTAATTGTGCATGGTAATGGCCCACAACAAAGTGCCTTTTTAACATCGTTTTTCTCATTAGTTGGCTTACATGGATTACATGTAACGGCTGGACTAATTTGGATGACCATAATGATGATTGAAGTTGCTAAACGTGGCTTAGGTAAAGCAACCGTAACGCGCTTAAGCTGCTTAAGCCTATTTTGGCACTTCTTAGACATTGTTTGGATTTGTGTATTTACCGTTGTTTATTTGATGGGAGCAATGTAATGAGCCACAGCGAAACGCATGCGTTAAAACAAACGCAAAGTGATCATCATGATGAATCTCATGGCAGTGTTAAAACTTACTTAATTGGCTTTGTGTTATCGGTAATTTTAACTGCTATACCGTTTTATATGGTTATGGAAGGTGACTTCTCAAAAGCAACAACGCTTTGGAGCATTGTTATTTTTGCAATCGTACAAATTTGGGTGCATTTAAAGTACTTTTTACACCTTAATTTTACGACCGAAAATGGCCGTGCAAGTACTTTCTCATTCCTATTCAGTGCTCTGATCATCGTAATGGTTGTTGGGTTATCTGTTTGGATCATTTATGAATCTAACGCAATGATGATGTACTAGGAGTTGAAGATGTTTCGTCGTTATTTATCAGTGACAAAGCCGGGTATTATTATGGGCAATTTGATCAGCGTAGCGGGTGGGTTTTTACTTGCCTCGCGCGGTGATATAGATCCATGGTTAATGATTGCCACATTAATTGGTTTGTCGCTAGTTGTTGCATCAGGTTGTGCTATCAACAATGTTATAGATAGAGACATAGATGTAGCCATGGCACGTACTCGTACACGGGTAACAGTAACAGGCGAAATGTCGGCCTTCGCTGCACTTAGCCACGGTGTTTTATTGGGCGTTATTGGCTTTGGTTTACTTATCGCCTATACCACTCAAGCCGCGGTATTTTTTGCAGCCTTTGGCTACGTAATTTATGTGGGGGTTTATAGCCTCTACATGAAACGTAACTCAGTATATGGCACTTTTGTTGGCAGCCTTTCTGGCGCTGTACCGCCAGTAGTAGGTTACTGCGCCGTAACAGGGCAGTTCGATATGGGCGCATTAATACTGCTAGTTATGTTTAGCTTGTGGCAAATGCCGCACTCTTACGCCATCGCTATTTTTCGCTTTAAAGATTACCAAGCTGCAGGTATTCCTGTATTACCCGTGGCGCAAGGTATCGACAAAGCAAAACGCCACATTGTGCTTTATATTGCTGTATACGCCTTAGTTGTGATGTTACTGCCAATTACTGGCTACACAGGTGCTGCTTTTATGGCTGTTGCTTGTATTACCAGCTTTTGGTGGTTGCTAATGGCGCTACGTGGTTATCGTCGTAATATTGATATGAGTAGCTGGGCACGTAAAGTGTTCGCATTTTCAATTATTAATATTACAGCGTTAAGTATTGCTATGGCTGTTGATTATCATAGCGTTGCTCCACAGCTATTAACGCTGACCTAATTTAAAAATTTTTAACTATTCCAAAGTTAATCCAAAGGCTCGAAAGAGCCTTTTTTTATGCCTAAATATTAAAATAATTTAGCATCCGTATACTCGCTCTTTTACTTTTTAAAATCATCAGCGTTGTAATAAAGTGGCTTAAGCGTACCGCAATTAATAAATTTGTAGGTAAGCTCATTTTCAGCTGGGACACGTTTTGAGGTACGAAGCTTTTGTATACACGCATTGACTAAATCAACAAAAATAAGATGGTTATAGCTCGGCGCTTTTTGAATTTTATGAATATAAATACGCTCAGTACCACCTAGATTAATTAAGTCGTAGTCTTGCCATCTTGATGACTCTGCTAGATCGTTTAACTTTCTTGAGTAGAGCTTTTCACTCATTATTATTTCTCTATTTGAGTAAATTAAACTGCCACTTTGCCTATAATCACCCTCGTATACATCTGCAGTAATGGTTATTTCGGCCCCATCTATTAAGTTTTGAATATCAAATGGATGTGGTTTTATAGTTATAAGTTCAGCATTACGTATCAGCTCTAAAAAAGCAATATCAGGGTTTTCTACTTTATAGACTATTTGCATATCGTGAGGCGGGTTATAGGTTGGCAAGTTAATAGCAAAAATGCTTGAGCCTCGGTTGAGCAGTATCATCGTATGCTCTGTGTTGTATGAAGGGACTTTTTCTGAAAGCTCTACTTCTTCAGCTATAGCTAAACCCAAACTATTTAGTGCAAAAAATAATATAACAAATAAGCGCATAACGACCTCGATAATTTATGAGCTTAAATTGTAGTATAAAAATATATATTACATTGAGTTAATTACACTTAACACTTAACACTTAACTGCAAAGGATTGTATAAAAGGCTCAAGTGAGCCTTTTATACAATTTCAAGGTAATTTCAAGGTAATCTCAAAGTGACATTAAAGTAATAGCGACTAAATAAGCACTACTTAATTGCTTTTTTTACTTCTCGCCAATCTATTATTTTAAAGTTTTGAGGCTGCTGTGGCATACGGTTATAACCATCTTGTACAACTAAAATACCTTCAGGATAACCCGGAAGAGACTTAGCTGTTACTGTTAACCCGTCGGTTTCTGATGAGCCATCAATACCATTAACCAAATCACTTATTACACTAAACTTACCTGCAAACTCTAAGCTAGGTGTTTTAATGCCTTGAGTACCATTCTTTATTTTATACAGTACGTAGCTGTTATCACCTTGGCTCGAAACAACCAAATAGCGTATTTTGTCGCTGTGGTAAATTTCCATACCTTCAACATCATCAACAAGTTGCTCATTTATGCCTTGTAGCATAACCGGTATACTTCCTGCCGTAGGCTCTGCACCTATAAACCAAATACCGGCATCTTCTTCGCCTACAAATAATTGTCCTAGTTCATCATCTGCACTACAGCCTTCTGGTTGGCTTGGTAGGTTAAACTCGCGAACAAGTTTGCCTGTTGTTTTTTCGTTATTCTCACTGATTTTATATTGCTGATACAGCCCCGATTTATCATTTACAAATACATAGTTCCCCGTATTTGACGAGTACATACATAAGCCATAAATTTCATCAAGATTAGTAGGAATATCAGTAATGTACTTCACATTATTATTAGCTTGTACTGTAAATACACTAATACCGTTAAGTGTTCGGTTACTGGCGGTTATTAATGTATTGGTACTGTTTTTAATTGTGCTATTTTGTCGCAGGTCCACGTTATTTAAACGACCAACTTCAAGTGACTGTTCAAGCTTGCCATTTAGGTTGTATACCATTAGTCCACGGCGTTTATCAGTGCCTAAAATTAAGCTGTTTGCTGCATTTTTAGGGTTAACCCAAATTGCCGGATCGTCTGCTGCATCACCAAATGCTTGAACGGGGGCTGTTTGTGCACTTGCCTTTATTTGAGTAATTGATTGGGTGCTGGTTTTTAATGGTTTTTTGATAGGTGTTACAGGTAATGTACTTTTAATATAAGCGCCTGTTTTGTCGTTATACAGCACTGCCGTTGCCGCGTTGTTACTTGTGTAATTTACCGCTACCGATTCCAAGCTCAAGTCACCATTTAACATCCAGTTATTAAACGCTTTGCCAATTGGATCATAAGCATACACAGTATTGTTTTTGGTACTAGTAAACCAAATCATACCATCTTGCGAAGCCGAAATAGCTCCTAGTTCACTGTGTAACTCTCCAAAGGGGGCGACTAAAGCAATCGGTTTTTTATCTGCTTGCGATTCAGCGTTCGCGTTTATTGCCCAAATGCCTACTTCGCTTTCACTTACATATAAGGTATTTGTTGTTGTACTTACAGCACAACCCGACGCCTCACTAACGCCAGAAAATTCACGTACATTTACGTTAACCGCTTTATCATTCGCTGTATCAAAAACAATAGTTTCGGTAATTAGCCCGCGTACATCAGGTACAAATGCTGATATTGATTCACTCGCTTTATTAGCAAATAAACACACTGTATCGGGTTGTGCTTGTGGTGGATTAATACGTGTTAGTTCAGTTGTATTCCAGCCACTTTGAGTGTGTTCAAGATTAAATATAACAACGTTATCTTGATTGTTATCAATAGTTGCAACCAAAAATGAGTGTGCTGTTAGCTTAGTGATAGAAAGTGCTTCAAAGTTACCTTTTTTTATAATGCTGCTTTGTTGCGTTTCACTTTCAACTAACACTAAGCCTTTGCTTTCGCTTGCTAGCAACCAATTGTTATTATTTAACCATGCCGCTTGTGAGCCTTGCATGTTATCTGTTGGACCAAATTCAGTACTATTAATGACTACTTTATCGGGTGTGTTTTTTACTGCCGTATTTGTAGCCATGTTACTATTGCTACACGCACTTAATGTACTGAGCACTAAGCTACTTACAATTAAGCTAAGAGATGTTTTTAATTTAAAATTCATAGTTGTTACCCTTTATTGGTCAAAGCGCTTTTGAGTGCTGTAACGCACTTCGCCTTTATAGTTAATAGCCGTTGCTTTTAGTGCTTCATTGTTAATCGAAAAGCTTAAAAATCCTGGTGTAGCTTCTGCAAAACGGGTAAATTCACGTTGTCTTACGTAACGCGCTTCGCTACCGCCACCAGATACAAAGTGGTCGAGTTTACTGCCATCTATTTGGTTATGTTGCAGGTCATGTTCGTGTCCTGCTATGTATGCTTGCACACCATTTTGCTCAAATATGGGCTCGAGTAAATTACGTAAATCTTCAGTAAGTCCGTAACGTTTTCCACTGCTATAAAGCGGGTGATGACCAACCACTATTTTCCATCGTGCTTGGCTATTTTCGAGCTGGCTATTTAACCATGTTAATTGCGCTTGGCTGTTTTGCCCTTGAGTTACTTTGTATTTTTCGCGTGTTTTGTATTCAGGATTTAAAGTATTAGTGTCTAAAAACACCATTAATATCTGCTCGCCACCTTTTAAAGTAAAGGTTTTGCTGTAATAGCGTGCAGGTAAATTCCAGCGCTGACTTTTTTTACTGTAATCAAGTTGTGCTTGCGCATTACCTAAATAATCATGATTACCCAGTACTACATACCAAGGCTCAAATGTATGTGGACCATGGTAAATATCTTCATAGGCACTTTGCCAAAGCGGGTCGTTAACACTTGCCACGCCATTGGGGTAAAAGTTATCGCCAGTTGAAATAGTAAAATCACCATCCGTTTGAAACATCGCTATTTCTAACTGGTGTGCTACGTCTTTTTGATAAAAATGCCCGTTATGACCCCAATCACCAATAACCGTAAAATTTAAGCTCTTAGGCAGCACCGTCAAGTTGGCAATTTTTTGTTGCTCGTATAATACATCGGTGTACGTTACGTTTGCCAATACGCTTTGTATACTGCATAAGCCAAGTGTTATTAGCAGTAATGTTTTTTTTATCATTATTGTTCTCCCATGTTTGGTAGCGCTAAATAAAGTGATTAGCACTACCTCATAAACTTATTTAAAACGCGTAACGCAGCATAAGTTGATAAACCGGTCCCGCTTCTTCAGATTCAATTTCGTACTCATCAAAGCTTCTACTAAACTGATCCTCAACGGTATCAAATTTATTAAAGGTTTCGTCTTTACTTGCATCAAGTAGGTTTGAGCCCACCAAGCGTAGCGTTACATCTTCCCAACGTTTTTCTAAAAACACTTCAAAGTCGGCACTGTAAGATGTAGTGATTTCTTCACCTACAATACGTCCATATGCATCACCTTGCTTGCGGTAAGTTACGCCAAATGCAGCTTTGAGTTCGGGTAAGTCTTGAATAAACCCAACGTTATAAACGTAGTCTGATTGGTCGTTAAATTTGCGAGTTCCAAAAAAATCGGTTACTTCACTATCAAGCCATGAGTAGTTTAAAAATACACCCGTATTAGGCATGCTAAATGTGCCAAGTGGAGTAGATAAATCAAGCTCAACGCCTTTAACATTACCATCGCCTGTGTTGCGTGGTTGCAGTACAAATGTACCTTCGCCCTCAGAGCCTTCTTGTCCTGTATTTGCTATTTCTATTAGGTCATTTACTTTGCGATAAAATAAATTAATACCTACAACGCCACTTTTTCCTAAGCGATACTCGTAGCCTAAGTCCATACCCCAAGCTGATTCTGGTTTTAATTCAGGGTTCCCTAGTTGGTCGTTATCGCCAAGCTCTTTTTCGATAAGTGCCGGCGTTAAAAAATCAAACTCAGGGCGGCGTAAACTACGCGCAATCGATGCACTTATACGCCCATTTTCGCTAACGTTATAACGAAAGTGTGCCGAGGGGAGGATAAAGTCGTAACTATTATTTTCGGTCACGCCAATTGTTTTATCATTAATTTCAGAATCGGTAGACTCCCAGCGAACGCCCAGCTCCCAAGCAAATAAATCATCTTTGTGCTTAACAAGGGCAAATAAGTCAAAGCGATCTTCTTCTAAAGTATTTACACCACCAGTAACCGCTTCGTACTCGCTATTAAATGCAGCAAGCGTTAAAGGTGTTGCTGCGTATTGATCCCAACTGGTAAGTGCAAGTTCTAATTCGTTTTGCGATTCTAAAATTTCACTGTCGCGTTTTTTATTTTGTAAAAATGCACCAAACTGAATTTCTTTGCTGTCACCCCAAGGTTGGCTGTGTTGCCACTGTAGAGTCCATTCTTTATCATCTATTTCACTTTTAGTTTGCTCTTCTTCAAATATCATGGGCAGCTCTGAGGTATCTAATTCGACTTCTTCCTCATAAACAGACTCTTCAAACCTAGCAAAGCCAAATTTAAACTTACTTGTGCCACTTAGTAGTGGAAATTCATAAGCGGTATTGATGTTGTAATTAGTTTGGTCAATATATTTAACATTGGCATTATCTGTTTCTAAGTTACCGCCATTTACAATATCGTTATTGGTTGCAGTTGGGTCGTTGTATTCAAATGAACGTTCATCCTCAGTACGCTCTGTATCAACCCACATAGCGCTAATATTAAACTGACTATCGTCGTCAAAAACAATTTCGTAGCTGGAGTTAAGTGACGTGTCGTCGCCATCGCGAGTGTCAGATTGGTCTTCGCGGTTATCAAATTCTTCTGTTTGAAAATTTATATTGTTTTCAGGGCTATCGCCGTAGCGCAAACTAGTTTTTTGTTTTGGGTTATATCTGCCTTGTAAATTTGCACCAAGTAATAAGCGCCCACCAGCAAATTCAGTACCGTACACTGCAGCTAAGCTTTCTTTAAATTCACCATCATCATAAAACAAGCCACCAGCACGCAAGTAACCGCCATCTAAACTGTAACCATCGCGCAATACAATATTTAATGTGCCCGCAATAGCATCGGCTGAGCGGTTAGCACTTGATGAGCGAATGATTTCAACGCGTTCAATTAACTCAGCCGGAATTCGGTCAACAAAAAATGAACGATCGGCACCAGCGCCAGGTACTTCTTCACCGTTTATAAGCACCTTTGTATAAGCAGGGCTTAACCCCCGCATACGTGCACCATCCGATTCAAGTACATCCGATAAAAATGTAACACTGGGTACTCGTTTTAATGCATCGCCTGCGGTTAAAGGTTCAAAACGTTGAAAGTATTCTTGTGAATATTCTAAGGTTGGTGCGAGTTCGTCTGAACGGTTTCTGTAACCAATTTCACCATATACAACAATTTTGTCAGAAACTTCGATATCTTTTTTTGTAGTTTCTTTTGCATCATCTTCTGCATAAGCCGTTAAATTGCATAAGGTTAATGCGGCTACCAGTACTTTTATTTTAAAATGTTTCATTGTATTTGCTCTTGGTTATTACTGGGTTGTTTCTTGGTATGGCGAGCAAGCTAAAGATATTTGGTTACGTAAATGTGACAGTGTTTAGTTTAAATACATGTATTTAGAGGTATTTGAGTAATATGTAGAGCGTACTGAGCTTTTATCACTCCTTGTAAAGTCAGGTGTTATGTACCGTGCAGGGCTGTTTTTAAAGTAGGTATCATCTCGTTGTCATATAGCTGAGCTAATATGACCCTGCTAACACAAACTTGTATGAACTAACTTTAAAACTCATTTATAAACGAGATACCGCACATGCGATTTAACCCCTTTATCAGCCACCGATTATTAATAAACGCTATTATTGCGATGTTTTTTAGCGCTGTGTTTTTAAGTAGTTACTTAGGTGTATTAAAAACTTACGCCAGTATTCAGTGGCTCGATATTATGGGGGAGGGCGGTATTGTATTAATGACCCTTGTATGGATTGCCGCGTTATTAATTTCAAGACCACCGAGTAAAGTAACCACTTACTTAGTGATAGGTGTTGGGCTATTTATGTTCTCGGCAACCCTAGATTTACTTGATGAATGGCTAATGCATCCCGCCCATCAATGGCTCAGTTGGATTGAATCTCTGCCAGCACCTTTAGGTATGTTGTTAACGAGTGTGGGTTTGTATTATTGGCATCAAGAGCAGTACGTATTAAATCGTCAGCTACGCCGCCGTGAAGCACATTTACGTGAGCACGATAAGGTGTGCTCAGTTACAGGTCTTTATAAGGCGCAGTACCTAGATTCAGCAATTAAAGAGCAACTTACGAGCAAACAACCACTCTGGCTTGGGGCTATTGATATTCGTGATTTTTCGCATTTTAATAGTGAGTTTGGCTTTAGTGAGGGCGACCGGTTACTGCGTGAAATTAGCGAGCTATTGTTAATGAATTGCCGACTAAGTGATGTAGTGTGCCGCTACGCAGGAGATTGCTTTATGGTATTAATGCCAGCCACTACAGAGCAGCAAGCTAAAGAGCTGATGGCACAAATTAAAGGAGCTCTAAAGCATTGTGCATTTAAAGTTGAAGCATCTAAAAAAGCAAAGTTTCAATATATCACTACCGCCTTAATACAAGGTAATAAGCATAGCAGTACAGATAAACTAACAAGCCAACTTCATAGTCAATTACAACAAAAAAAGCATCAACAAAAAGTAGCGCACCGTGCACATGTTTGTTAGCCAAGACGATAAATATTTAAGCGCTCAAGGGCTTATTACGTCAGCTGTAGAGCTTGCTCAAAGCCGAAACATAAATTTACATAAGCTGCTACGCGGAACCGGTGTTTTTGAACAAGACTTACTTAATTTTCAGCATACATTTAGTGTGTCTCAGCAGGTGCGTTTATTAGCTCAATTTAAGTTGTTGATGAAAAGTACTGACAGTGGTTTTTTACTCGGTAGCCAACTTATTAACGACACTCGAGCCGAAGCTCAGGCATTAAAATATAGCGATAATTTAGCTCAAGTATTAAAGCAATTATCACTTTTAAGAATGCAATTAGCGCCTTTGCTGTTTAGCCAAACGTATATTAAAAACGATAATGTTTATATTTATATTCAGCCAGCACATGGGCTTGATGAAAGCCTTTACCACTATGTGCTAGAGATATACAGCACTGCATTTTATAGTTTACTTAAACGAGTGAGCGAAAGTTACCCGCATTGTCAGTTCGACTTTGCTTTTAAACGCCCTCGGCATATTCAAGAATACGAACAAAATTTAGGGCTAAAGGTAAGTTTTGATAAGCCATGTACTCGCTGGGTATTAAATAAAACCATGTTAAGGGCTAAAAACCCGCATGCGAGTCAATTACGATTTATGCAAGCGCAGTCGCAGCTACATAATAAAAGCGTAGTTAGCATGACTTTTATTGAAGCCGTCTGCAGATACTTATACTCTCACCCAAGTGCTAATTTAGAGTGTACCGCAAAGCACTTTGCTATGAGCTCAGCTACATTTAAGCGCAGACTCAAACTCAATGGGGTACGCTTTTCAGCGTTAATAGATGAGCAAAATAAGCACAAAGCTATTTACCTACTTACTCTGTGCGCTAAACATAACGAACAAGTCGCTGAGCATTTAGCTTTTTACGATATACCTAACTTTCGGCGCGCCTTTAAACGCTGGACAGGCTTAACACCTAATCAGTTAAAAGCGCAATAAGTTACTCAGTTGCCATGTCGATGGAGTGCAACAATGTTCGTGCCTTTAAATGTAGGTTTGCGTCCTCTGGGTTTGACGTATTAGTCAGCCAAATTACATTACCTTCTTTATTTACAAACAATGTAGTAGGTGTGCCTCGTATACCTAATTGCTGTGCTATTGCATCGGCTTTTACGGCTGTTTTAAAAGTATAACCTCTATCGCTAAGCGCTTTAGCGGGAGTAGCATCGTCATCTTCTTTAAAGCTCACGGCAATAACTTTTAATCCCATATCATCAATTTTTTGAAGTGCTGGCTGCAGCTTTTTACAGTACGGACACCACGTTGCCCAAAAGTGTAAAACGTAAGGTTGACCTAATAAATCTTGAGTATTGAGCGGCGACCCATGAGCCATTTGTAAATTTAATGTAGGTAGCTTAGGGTATGTTTCTTGCGTACTTTCTTCTTGCGAATAGCTTGTAAAGCTTATAAAAATTAGTGCGATGGCAATAAATAGTTGTTTCATAATATGTTCGTTCTTATTTTACATATTAAATAAGAACGAGAATTTAACATTTTTATTTCAAACTAAAAGCGAGCGGCTTGCTCAACAACAATAGCATGGCGTTTAGCG
The DNA here is from genome assembly GCF_011378845.1 of Pseudoalteromonas sp. Z9A4. Taxonomy (NCBI): domain Bacteria; kingdom Pseudomonadati; phylum Pseudomonadota; class Gammaproteobacteria; order Alteromonadales; family Pseudoalteromonadaceae; genus Pseudoalteromonas; species Pseudoalteromonas sp. Z9A4. Next base: position 26,531 of record NZ_WTLA01000021.1, on the reverse strand, counting down.
AGGCGAAGATGGTCTTTATCGTAGCCACCACCTATTACTGTAGCAACGGGTGTGTTGTGTTCAAGGCAGCGTTTTAGCACTAAATGGTCGCGCTTAACTATGCCATCCCAGCTAATATCTAATTTACCCAAGCCATCGCCTTGCCAAATATCAACGCCAGCATCGTAAAGTACCAAGCTTGGGTTTAGCTCTTTAAGTAAATAACTCAAGGTGTCGTCAACTATGGCAAGGTATTCGTCGTCTTTCATATTATCGGCTAAGCCAATATCTAAATCGCTAGCGGATTTTCTAAAGGGGAAGTTTTTTTCACAATGGATAGAACAAGTATAAGCGTATGCTTGATGCTCTAACATTGCGGCTGTGCCATCACCTTGGTGCACGTCTAAATCAAAAATAAGTACGTTAGTTACTTCACCCGATTCAATTAAAGTTTGCGTGGTAAAGGCTAAATCGTTAACCATGCAGTATCCTGAGCCAAAATCGGTATGCGCATGGTGTGTACCACCGGCTAAGTGGCACGCTATACCGTGTTTGAGTGCTAAGCGGGCTGTTTGTAACGTCCCTTGAGGGGCTGTGAATGTTCGTGCCATAAGCTCTTTTGACCAAGGTAGGCCAATGCGACGCATTGCTTTTTCATCTAAGCGGTTATTCCACAAATCGTGTATGTAATTTTCGCAGTGTATTAGCTCAAGTGGCTCTGGCGTGCCTAATATTGGCTCAACCAGGTTATCGCCAATCAAGCCCAGCTTTGCTACATGCTGATATAAATGTGCAAACTTACTCATTGCAAAACGATGCTTTGGATCGAAATTAAACGAGTAGTTAGGGTGATACACCAAAGGTAAATGTGGATTTAAAGTCATGTTTGCACAAGTTAAAAAGTTTGCACTATGGTAATCAACTAATCCAAATGAGTCTATTCTTGCGTGTCGTGAATCAACATAGCGAGTTCGCGATGTAATAGTTCGTCATCAGCTAAGTTTAGCTCTATTAAACGCTTTAAATAAGTAATGCTGTCTATATCAATATGGTGGCATTTTAAACCAATATGATCCGCTTCTATATGGCACACCACAACCTCCATTTTTATTTCTATTTCGCTTTGAGGCAGCGAAAAACGCAGAACAGCTTGGCTATTTTGGTTGCCAATAAAAGCATCACATTTAGTGATTAATGCGCCATGCAAAGATACATCAAGTAATTTACATGGGTATTGGTGATCATTAAAAATCACTTGTGCATCGGTTGAAAATAAAACACGAGAAAACTGACGACGATTTTGCATAACCTAATTTAGCCTTACTGTTTTTATAATAAATTAAGCATAGCGGGTAATTCTCTACATGCTAGCAGGATATGCTCCTGTAATGCTGGTGGCATAAAAAAGCCCCGCATAAATGCAGGGCTTAGTATTACTGTAATAAATTAGCTACAGTAAATATTAACCAATTTTTTTGTACTTAATACGTTTAGGTTCAGTTGCTGCTGCACCTAGTGTCTTTTTAAGCCACTCTTCGTATTCAGTATAGTTACCATCAAAGAAGTTAATTTGACCTTCGTCGCGGTAATCTAAAATGTGCGTAGCAATACGGTCAAGGAACCAACGGTCATGCGAGATACACATTACACAACCAGGGAACTCTAAAATAGCGTTCTCTAGTGCGCGTAGTGTTTCAACGTCCAAGTCATTAGTTGGCTCATCGAGTAGTAACACATTGCCGCCAGCTTTTAATAACTTAGCAAGGTGTAAACGGTTACGCTCACCACCTGATAGGTCTTTAACAAACTTTTGCTGATCGTTACCTTTAAAGTTAAAGCGACTTACATACGCACGGCTTTGGAACTCAAAGTTACCAATTTTCAGTACGTCTTGACCGTCTGATATTTCTTGGAAAACAGTTTTGCTTTCGTCCATACCGTCGCGGAACTGATCAACAGTAGCAAGGTGTACGCTTTCGCCAACGGTAATGCTACCGCTGTCTTGCTTTTGCTCACCACTGATCATTTTAAACAGCGTTGATTTACCCGCGCCATTAGCACCAATAATGCCCACAATGGCACCTTTTGGCATGCTAAAGCTTAAATCGTCAATTAAAACGCGATCGCCAAAACTCTTACGAAGATTAGTTACTTCAAGTACTTGATCCCCTAAGCGCGGGCCAGGTGGAATAAACATCTCGTTAGTTTCGTTACGTTTTTGGTAGTCAGACTGCTGCATTTCAGTAAACTGAGCCATACGTGCTTTTGACTTAGCTTGGCGACCTTTAGGATTTGAACGAACCCATTCAAGTTCTTGCGCAATTGATTTTTGACGTGCTTTTTCAGATTTTTGTTCTTGCTGTAAGCGCGCATCTTTTTGTTCAAGCCAAGAAGAGTAGTTACCTTCCCATGGAATACCTTCACCACGGTCAAGCTCCAATATCCAACCCGCTACATTATCAAGGAAGTAACGGTCATGCGTAACCGCCACAACAGTGCCTTCGTAATCGTGTAAGAAGCGCTCTAACCATGCAACCGACTCAGCATCCAAGTGGTTAGTTGGTTCATCGAGAATAAGCATGTCTGGTTTTTCAAGCAATAATCGACATATAGCAACACGACGACGCTCACCACCTGAAAGGTGCTCAATTTTAGCATCCCATTCTGGTAGGCGAAGTGCATCAGCAGCACGTTCTAAAACGTTGTCGATGTTATGACCATCGTGCGCTTGAATAACAGCTTCAAGCTCGCCTTGCTCTTTTGCAAGTGCGTCAAAGTCAGCGTCTTCCATGGCGTATTCGTTATACACTTCGTCAAGACGTTTAAGTGCGTGTTTAACTTCGCCAACAGCTTCTTCAACAATTTCACGAACTGTCTTGCTTTCGTCTAAAACAGGCTCTTGCGGTAAATAACCAATTTTTGTACCAGGCTGAGGATGTGCATCACCTTCAAAATCTTGGTCAACACCGGCCATAATACGTAGCAACGTAGATTTACCAGAACCGTTTAAACCAAGCACACCAATTTTAGCGCCAGGAAAAAAGTGTAACGAAATATCTTTTAAGATAGTGCGCTTAGGTGGCACAACCTTAGATACTCGACTCATCGAGAATATAAATTTATCAGGTAAAACCATGGAGGAAAGCCTTCAAATAATAATAAAAATTTCAATGTTGTATTGTAGTGGCTGACAGGTGAAACAGTCAACGAATGGCGGGTTTTAAAGCACTAAAGCATGCTTGTAAGTAAAGTATAAAATCATGAATAAATTTCATTTAGACATCTATACATCTAGAGGTTGATATTTTTCACTTTCAGTTCATAATTAAGCTTCGGTTTTTATGAGCAGGAATAAAAATATGCCAATTACAGTAAAAGACGAGTTGCCGGCAATTGCACGTTTACGTCAAGAAAACGTATTTGTAATGCCAAAAACACGTGCAAAAACGCAAGAAATACGCCCAATGCGTTTGGCTATTTTAAATTTAATGCCTAATAAAGTAGAAACCGAAGTTCAGTTTATTCGCTTGCTTGCCAACTCGCCTTTGCAAGTAAACGTAGAGCTACTGCGTCTCGACACTCACCGCAGTAGCAGTAATTCAGAAGAGCACCTTGATACCTTTTATCGTTATTTTTCTGAGGTTAAAGACAACAATTACGATGCGTTAATTGTAACCGGTGCGCCACTTGCCCATTTAGAATACGACGATGTAGCGTATTGGGATGAGCTAAAAGTCATTATTGATTGGGCTGAGCAACACGTTACCTCTACGTTATTTTCGTGCTGGGCAGCACATGCAGCGCTATATCATCGTTACAATTTAAAGCGCGATTTAAAAGACGACAAACTGTGTGGCGTATTTACCCACCAATGTTACTTTGATCACGGCGCACTGACTCGCGGATTCGACGACACCTTTTTGGTACCGCACTCACGCTACGGCCACATTGATATAAATAAAATAAACGCTTGTGATGAGCTAGTTGTACTGGCTGGTTCTGAGCGAGTAGGGGCTTACTTACTTAAAAATAAATCGGGTAGCCAAGTGTTTATAACCGGCCACCCAGAGTACGACGCCGACTCGCTAAAAGCAGAATACGAGCGCGATTGTAAAAAAAGCCCTAATGCACCAAAACCCGAAAATTACTTTCCGGATGACGATGCAACCAAACAACCTTCAAAAACGTGGCAAAGCCATGCTTTTTTACTTTTTTCGAACTGGTTAAATTACTACGTGTACCAAACCACACCGTATGATATTAATTTAGTTAGCCAAGACGTGAGGACTAACAACTATGCCGAATAACGCTCCTACAAATAATAAGCAAGCCGAAATAAGCGCCGCATTAAAAGAACGCATTTTAATTTTAGATGGCGCTATGGGCACCATGATCCAAGATCATAAGCTAGAAGAAGAAGACTATCGCGGAGAGCGTTTTAAAGACTGGCATGTATTAATTAAAGGCAATAACGATTTATTAAGCCTAACCAAGCCCGATTTAATCACTGATATTCATCGTGGTTTTTTATCAGCGGGCGCCGATATTATCGAAACCAATACGTTTAACTCGACCACTATTTCGATGGAAGATTACGACATGGCAAGCCTAAGTCGTGAAATAAATCTAGAGTCGGCTAAATTAGCACGCGCCATTTGTGATGAATTTACGGCTAAAACGCCAGAAAAACCGCGTTACGTAGCCGGTGTTTTAGGGCCGACATCTAAAACGTGTTCAATTTCGCCAGACGTAAACGATCCGGGTTACCGAAATGTCACCTTTGATAAGCTGGTTACTGCGTATATTGAATCAACACTTGCATTAATGGAAGGCGGCGCCGATTTAATACTAATCGAAACTATATTCGATACCCTTAATGCAAAAGCCGCCTCGTTTGGCGTAGAAGAAGCCTTTGAGCAAGCAGGGCGTAAATTACCAGTTATGATTTCGGGGACTATTACCGACGCCTCTGGCCGTACGCTTTCGGGGCAAACAACCGAAGCATTTTATAATTCTATTCGCCATATTAAGCCTATTTCAATTGGTCTAAACTGTGCGCTTGGTCCTGATTTACTGCGCCAGTATGTAGAAGAGTTATCGCGCGTGTGCGAAACCTTTACATCGGTACACCCTAATGCAGGCTTACCAAATGAGTTTGGTGAATACGACTTAGAAGCGGGCGATATGGCAACTGAAATTATCGATTGGGGTAAATCGGGCTTTATTAATATAGTAGGCGGATGCTGTGGCACCACGCCTGCGCATATTCGCGCTTTTGCAAAAGGTTTAGCGGGCGTTAAACCACGCCAACTACCGGAGCTTGAAGTACGCATGCGTTTATCAGGCCTTGAAGCCTGTAACTTAAATTAAGGAGCCAGCATGACCAAACAAATAGCAGTATTTACTAATGTCGGCGAACGTACCAATGTAACGGGTTCTGCCATGTTTAAACGTTTAATCATGGAAGAAGACTTTGAAGCCGCGCTAACAGTGGCACGCGAACAAGTAGAAAACGGCGCACAGGTTATTGATATAAACATGGACGAAGCCATGCTGGACTCAAAAGCCGCCATGGTTAAGTTTTTAAACTTAATAGCCTCAGAGCCTGATATTTCTCGCGTACCAATTATGGTCGACTCCTCAAAATGGGAAGTAATAGAAGCAGGCTTAAAGTGTATTCAAGGCAAGGCAATTGTTAACTCAATATCGTTAAAAGAGGGCGAAGAGCCGTTTATTCGCCAAGCTAAAATAATAAAACGCTTTGGTGCAGCCGCTGTTGTAATGGCATTTGATACCGACGGACAAGCCGACACGGCAGACCGTAAGTTCGCAATATGTGCGCGCAGTTATAAAATATTGGTAGAAGATATTGGCTTTGCGCCAGAAGATATTATATTCGACCCTAATATATTTGCCGTAGCCACCGGTATTGAAGAGCACGATAACTACGCCGTAGAATTTATTGAAGGCACACGCCGCATTAAACAAAATTTGCCGCACTGTAAAGTGTCGGGCGGTGTATCAAATGTATCGTTTTCGTTTAGGGGTAATAACCCCGTACGTGAAGCCATTCACTCGGTGTTTTTATATCACGCTATTCAAGCTGGTATGGACATGGGTATTGTAAATGCGGGGCAACTAGCCGTTTACGATGATATACCAGAAGAACTACGTAAAGCCGTTACCGACGTAATACTTAACACCGACTCAGGCGCAGGCGAGCGTTTAGTAGAGCTTGCACCAAAATACTCAGGTATGGCGCAAGCCGAGCGAGTAGAAGATTTAGAGTGGCGCACATGGCCTGTTGCAAAACGCCTTGAGCATGCGCTTGTAAAAGGCATTACTACATTCATAGATGAAGATACCGAAGAATGCCGCGCCGCAGCAGCTAAACCTATCCACGTAATTGAAGGGCCGTTAATGGACGGCATGAACGTGGTAGGTGATTTATTTGGCGCAGGTAAAATGTTTTTACCACAAGTTGTTAAATCGGCGCGCGTAATGAAGCGAGCCGTAGCCTACCTAGACCCATACATTGAGCTTGAAAAAGAAGAAGGCTCAACTAACGGTAAAATAGTAATGGCGACCGTAAAAGGTGATGTACACGACATAGGTAAAAATATTGTGAGTGTTGTACTGCAATGTAATAACTATGAAGTAATTGACTTAGGTGTAATGGTACCGGCTGATAAAATACTGCAAACCGCAATCGACGAAAAAGCCGATATTATTGGATTATCGGGCTTAATTACCCCATCGCTTGACGAAATGGTACACGTAGCAAAAGAAATGAAACGCCGTGGTTTTGAACTGCCGCTACTAATTGGTGGTGCTACTACTTCTAAAGCGCACACCGCAGTAAAAATTGAGCCGCAATATGACAAAGGCGTAGTGTATGTAAGTAATGCAAGCCGTGCGGTAGGTGTAGTATCTAATTTATTATCAAAAGAGCATAAGTCTGGTTTTTTAGAAAAAACCCAAGCTGAATATGTAAAAGTACGCGAGCAGCAAGCACGTAAAAAACCTCGCTCTAAGCCTGTTACAATCCAGCGCGCACGCGATAATGCAGCAAAGCTTGATTGGGATAACTACACGCCACCAGTGCCTAAAAAGCTCGGCGTGATCGAGTTTAAAAACGTATCAATTGCTACTTTGCGTAAATACATAGATTGGACGCCATACTTTATGACGTGGTCAATCGCTGGTAAATACCCGCGCATAATGACCGACGAAGTAGTAGGCGAGCAAGCGCAAAGCTTATTTAAAGACGCTAACGACATGTTAGACGACCTTGAAAAAGCAGGCAGTTTGCAACCACTTGGCGTAATTGGTTTATTCCCAGCAAACCGCGTAGGGGACGACATAGAAATATACACCGACGAAACACGCAAAGAGCTATTAACGACCTCATGCCATTTACGTCAGCAAACCGAAAAAACCGACTTTGCTAATTACTGCCTAGCCGACTACATAGCACCCAAAGGCACACCAGACTATTTTGGTGCGTTTGCAGTAACGGGCGGTTTAGAAGAAGACGACTTAGCGAATGCGTTTGACGCACAGCAAGACGATTACAACAAAATAATGATTAAAGCGGTTGCCGACAGACTCGCCGAAGCGTTTGCCGAATACCTACACGAAAAAGTACGTAAAGAGTATTGGGGTTTTGCACCAGACGAAAACCTAGCAAACGATGAGCTAATACGCGAAAACTACCAAGGTATTCGCCCAGCGCCAGGTTATCCCGCGTGCCCAGAGCACACCGAGAAAAAGAAAATTTGGCAGTTGCTCGATACCGAAAAACGCATTGGTATGCAGCTAACTAGTTCGTACGCCATGTGGCCAGGTGCTGCTGTTTCAGGTTGGTATTTCTCACACCCTGAGGCTAAATACTACGCAGTAGCCGCAGTACAACGCGATCAAGTTGAAGACTACGCCAAACGAACCAATATGGCGCTTGAAGAGGCTGAACGTTGGCTATCGCCTAATTTGGGGTATGATCCGGAGTAATAGAACAGCTGTCAACTATCCGTTAAAACAAAAAACGAGCCTAATTTGGCTCGTTTTTATTTTGTATCTTTATATTTGTTATGACAATAAATATCGATAACTCAGTTGTTTACATAATAGGTATTAGATGTGACTATTAAATGGATTGAACATGTAGTCTATGTATTAGTTTTGGACTAAGCATAAAGGATACTAAGTTTTAGTTACTCTAACTAAGGAATTATAATGCAGACAATTACGGAAGATCAGCTATCTCTTGAATATTACGGTGCAGCAGTTGAAAAAGGGCAACTAAAAGCGAAAGATGTTGCTCGCTATATTTTGGCATTAGATGAATTTATGAACGTTATTACAACAGAAGCTTATGGTAAAGATGCATCGCTATGTATGGATGTATCAGGTTTTAGAGGACAATCATTTGATATTGATTTTTTACTTCAGGTTGTAGGTTTATCCTCTGGAGCACTATTTTGCACTAGCTCCCCCAAAGACCTTATTACTCTGGCTACTGACTCAATTAAGTTGTGTATTCATTTAGCTGGCAATCAACCGAAGCAGTGCACACCAGATAGTAACGCGAATACAGTTAATATTGAAAACTCTAATGGTCATACTCAAGTATTTCATATTCAAACGCTAAATGTTCTTTCTGACCCAAAAGCTGCTAATTCATTGGATACATTTATTAGAGAGCCTTTGCTCAAAGGGTTAAGCGAAGTAAAGTTAAAATCTTCAAAGTTTGACATCCAAACTAAAGCTTCGGCTAATGATGCTGAATTTTTTAAACCTCTAGATTTCGATTTACCAATTTCAAAAAATACAATTACAACAGGTTTAACTATTGAATCACCATCCTTTAAAGATGGAAATAAGTGGAAATTATTTGATGGACAATCCAGTTTCTATGCAGAGATTACTGATAGAGAATTTATTGAGACTGTAGATAAAGGAGAGCGGTTTGGTAAAGGGGATCTATTAATAGTTGAAATGGAAATAATTCAGACCAAAACACCGCAAGGTTTGAAGATCGAAAAACTCATTACGAAAGTTACAGATCATAAAGAAGCGCCTCAGCAGAAAGGTATGTTCTAAGATTTTAGGTCAAAGTATTAGAAATATAATAAAAGCCCAAATTGAAGGACTATAAATGAAACATCTAAACCACATCCTACTGTGCCTATCTCTACTTTTTACATCTAGCACATTTGCTCTTGAGCAAAAATATCACGAGTTCGTTTTACCTGTTATTGCTGCCTTTGCAGATCACGATAAACCTGCAATTGCTGCACTTATTCGCTACCCGCTAAAACGACGATACCCCATACCTGACATTAAAAATGAAGCTGAGTTTATCAACCGCTTTGATGAAGTTTTTAATGATGAGCTAGTGGCAGTTATTGCCAGTTCAAACATTGACACCGATTGGGATAAAGTAGGTTGGCGTGGCATTATGCTAAATAACGGCGTTATGTGGGTTGATACCGAAGGTAAAATTATTGCTGTAAATAATCAAAATACTAAAGAGCAGGCACTTGCTAAAAGCTTAATCGAACAAGGTAAGCAATCCTTGCACGCAAGTATTAATACTTTTGAAAAACCAGTACTCGATTGGAAAACGGCTAACTACCATATTCGTGTTGATGATTTAGGTGATGGAAATTACCGTTATGTAGTGTGGGGTATTAATAAAAAGCCAAGTGACAAGCCTGATATGGTTTTACTAAATGGCGATATTACATTTGAGGGTAGCGGCGGAAATCATCACTATACGTTTAAAAATGGTCGCTATAGTTATGTGCTACAAGTAACCATTATTGGCTGCGATACATCACCACCAGGTTGGCTTGAAGTTTATAAAGACGATGAGCGATTACTATTTGAAGATGTTATAAGCACTCATTAATGTATGTTTTAGTATGCTTGATAATGTAGATCTGTTTTTAACAGTAAAACGTTCTAATAATTAGTATTTTTATAAAACAGATCTAAGTGGTAGGCTAAAAGTAGTAAGTATAAAATAGTAAGTAATTAAAAATAGTTCTCGCGCAACAAGGAACCCTCCTGTAAAGCGCTTTGCCAAGGAGTTTAGTATGATCACGCTTACCATTAATGGTAATAAACATGAGTTTTCTGGCGATCCGTCAACGCCAGTATTATGGTATCTCCGAGACGAATTGAATTTAACTGGGCCTAAATTTGGCTGTGGCATGGCGCAGTGTGGTGCGTGTACCGTGCATATTGATGGGGTAGCTCAGCGCTCGTGTGTATTACCTGTAGCGGCAGTAGCGGGTCTTTCAATTACTACAATTGAGGGGTTAAGCGAGCAGGGCGACCATCCAGTGCAACAAGCATGGGTTGAGCATAAAGTACCGCAGTGTGGTTTTTGCCAATGCGGCCAAATGATGCAAGCTGCAAGCTTATTAGCTGCAAACCCAACCCCTACCGACGATGAAATAGTAAGTAATATGTCGGGAAATATTTGCCGTTGTGGTACATACCCGCGTATTCATAAAGCAATTAAATCAGCTGCTAAAACAATGGCGAGTGTTCAGTATTTTGACCCAAATGAACAAGGGGAAGAAGTATGAACCAAGATAATAAATATTTTGATTTAAACCGCCGTAAGTTTTTAAAAACCAGTGCAATAGGTGCGTTAGTACTCGGTACTTATTTTGTAGGCAGTGCGCCAAGAGCGATTGCTGGTGTGTTAGAGCAGCCATCTGAGCTGGCAAAACGCGCAAACTTATTTATTGCACTGCGCCCAGACGGCATGGTTGAAATAACGTGCCATCGCTCTGAAATGGGTCAGCAAATTCGCACCGCGATTGCACAAATAGTTGCCGATGAAATGGAAGCCGCGTGGGATAAGGTTATTGTTATTCAGGGTAAGGGCGATCCTAAATACGGCGATCAAAATACCGATGGCTCGCGCAGTATTCGCTACAACATGCAGCGCCTGCGTGAAATGGGCGCAAGTGTACGTTACATGATGCAGCATGCTGCCGCTAAGTTTTGGGAAGTTGACCCACAAACCTGTACTGCTAATCAACACGTTGTTACACACAGCTCAGGTAAATCGCTTACTTATAAAGATTTAATCGACTTAGCGCTTACAATAACGCCACCAGAAGCTGACAAACTAACGCTTAAAACACGCAAAGAATGGCGTTATATTAATACTGGCATGGCGCACATAGATTTAGCCGATTTAGTAACAGGTAAAGCAATATTTGCAGCCGATGTACGCGAACCACAAGCGCTGGTGGCTATAATTGAACGCCCGCCGGTAGTAGGCGGTGTTGTTAAGTCATTTGATGCCAGTGCTACAAAAGCGATAAACGGCGTTATAGATGTTATTGAAATACCTGCACCAAAAGGCGCACCGCAGTTTCAGCCAAAAGGTGGCATTGCGATTATAGCTAAAAACACATGGGCTGCATGGCAAGGGCGTAAAGCATTAAAAGTGGTGTGGGATGATGGCAAAAATGGCGATTACAATTCAGAAGAATTTAAAAAGTCATTACTAAAAACAGTACAAACTCCACAGGCAAACATACGTGATAAAGGCGATGCCATGGGCGTGTTGGCTAAATCGAGCAATAAACTCGTAGCTGATTATTACGCGCCGCATCTTGCTCAAGCACCAATGGAGCCGCCTTGTGCAACAGCTATGTACAACAAAGACAGTGTTGATATATGGGCTGCTACGCAAAATCCACAAGCCGATATGAAAACAGTGGCGGCAATGCTTGCCATGGATGAGAGCAAAATTAATGTTCACGTTACCATGTTAGGAGGCGGTTTTGGGCGTAAGTCAAAACCTGACTTCTCAGCAGAAGCGGCTTACCTTTCAATGAAAGTAGGCAAGCCTATTCGTGTGCAATGGACGCGTGAAGACGACATACAACATGGTTTTTACCATGCAGTTTCGGCTCAGCACATTGAAGCATCGCTAGATAAAAATGGCGCAATAGAATCGTATTTACACCGCACCGCGTTTTCACCTATTACCTCTACCTTTTCAGAAGGGGCGACTACGCCAGGGAGCTTTGAACTGCGCTTAGGATTTACCGATAACCCCATTAACACACCTAACATGAAGTTAGAAAACGGTGATGCGCCTGCCAAAGCACGAATTGGTTGGATGCGTTCTGTATCAAATATTTTTCATGCCTTTGCTATTCAGTCATTTATTGGCGAAGCAGCGCACAAAGCCGGTCGCGACCAAAAAGACTATTTACTAGACACTATAGGTCCGAGTCGTATTGTTGATGTAACTGAGCAAAATGCTACATACGATAATTACGGTGGCGATAAAGCGGTTTATCCGTTAGATATTGGCAGGCTGCGCCATGTTATTGAAAAAGTAGCTGACATGAGTAAATGGGGTCGAGAACTTCCTAAAGGTCGAGGTTTAGGCATAGCAGCACATAGAAGCTTTTTAACTTACGTAGCTACGGTAGTTGAAGTAGAAGTGTCGGATGCTGGTGATTTAAAAGTAATTAAATCGTGGGTTGCCATTGACGCGGGTACGGTTGTAAACACCGACACCGTTAAAAACCAAACCCAAGGTGGGTCTATTTACGGGATTACAACTGCAATCAGCGATGGTATTACCTTTGATAAAGGCCGCGTGCAGCAAAGTAACTTTCATGATTATCGCGTACCGCGTATGAGCGACGTACCTCTTGAGATTGACGTTGAAATTGTACAAAGTGATGCACCACCAGCAGGGGTAGGCGAGCCGTCTACACCAGTTTATGCGCCAGCATTATGTAATGCTATTTTTGCAGCGTGCGGAAAGCGTATTAGGCAGTTACCGATTGGTAACCAATTAAAAGCGTAGCTAAATAACCTACAGCTTAAACAAAAAAACCGCCAAAATGGCGGTTTTTTTAAAGCGGTTAACGCGGCTTAATGGCCTTTTTCAAACTCATCTACTTCGCGCTCTGCTTCTTCTTTAGATTTACCGTATTGCTGCTGGATTTTACCAACAAGCTCTTTACGGCTACCTTCAATTTTATCTAAATCATCGTTGGTAAGATCGCCCCATTTTTGTTGAGCCTTACCTTTAAGTTCTTTCCAATTACCTTCGATACGATCGCTGTTCATAAGTTTATCCTTACTTTAGGTTAGTGAATTAACTGTCAGTTATATAAAAGCAAAACATGTACCAATAAAGGTTTTTTCTATTTGTCTTTTAAAATCAATTAATTAGGTTTAATTTAACCTGTGGGGATTATTATTATGGATAAAACTTAATAAAATATACATATAGGCCTGTAACTATTACAGAGAGGCTTTGTGAGTTTCAAAATTGAGGGTTTTATATGAAGGTTAAAATAATAGAGTATGGTATGGCGATAAATTTATGAGGATACCCAGAGCGAGCGTGTATAAGTATAACTAATCTTATAATTGCATTTCTGGGTAGGCTTGTTTGTTTTCACCACCAGTTAAACGTTGCACTAATCTGCGTTGACTTGAGAGTAGTTGACCAGATCTCTCATTCATCATTTTGCAGGTTTTAGTTTTTATTTCTAGTTCCTGTAATAATTTTGTGGTGACACTTTTAATATCACTAGGTAGCTTTTCTCTTAGCTGTGTAAGCCCTTCTTTTCCACTAGGCAAACCCAAGCTAACTAAAAAGTTATCTCGTTGTATGTGTGAGCCGTTAAGGCTATCTAATAATTCGAGCATTTTATCATTATGCTCTTTTAACTGATTATCGCGTCGACTTAACAGTTCATACTGAGATTCAAGAAACTTAATTAAAGAGTCTAGCTTTTTTATATCGTCCTTTAAGCTGAGTATGTACTCTTTTATGGTATTAATTTTCATTATTTATGTAACTCAATAAGTGCGTTAACTGTCGCATCAATATCTATCTGAAACTCGCCGTTAGCAATAGCAGCTTTAACTTGTGCAACCATGTCCATGTCAACATCCGATTGCGACGCTAAGTTTTCAAAAGTAGAGTCTATAGACTTACTTAGTTCGCTTACTTCGCTTGTGCTTTTCTCTGGAACTGACTGAACTTTCTTCTCCGGAGTATTTAAAGCAGAAGATCGAGAACTCAATTTATTGATTTGTTCAACTTGTGTTGTTGGCGTATTTGTAATATTCATAGTGTGTTACTCATTATGTTTGAGGCTACTTAATACCTGCATGCAGGAAGATAGCGACTAATAATCTTTAAAACTTAACTTTTTTTGTATATTATTTTTATAAAATTGCTTCTACCACTCTTACATCAATCACTTTACCTTGAACGACTTTGTCAGATGACAGGTTTTTCACCTTTATTATTTCACCTAGTTGTCCGTCTTCCAGTGCGATAGCTTTTACATTGGCTGAAAAATTTGCAAAATTAACTTGTAGTAAGATGTGCTCATCTTTATTAACTAATTGCTTGTTTTCTAGGTACCTGCGGGAGATTATATCATTTTTTCTTAATTCTCGCTTAACGGACAAGCCCAATACTTTACTTATATTCGCCTCTGCTGAATGTAGATGCTTGCTTATATCTACGCTTTTATATTCTAAAAGATCAGCTGTAAGTACCTCTCCTCTACTTATATTACGCTTAGCTGCAACAAGTCTTACCCATAAATTTATTTTGGCGCTAGCCCTAAAACGCCATTTAGGGCTATCACACTCTACAGAAAGACTAATTCTTCCTGCTGGGGGAGTATCTTTCTTCGAACGGCTTATTTGTAGGTCATTGCAGCTTAAACCTTTACTACCCCTGGGAATGAACAGCTCTATTTTTTGTTGCTGATTACTTGAACTTATTGTTGCTAAATATGTATCAATTTCATTTTGTAAGTAGGTATTTATTTTTTTTTCAAAATTTATATTGTTGGCGAAGGTATGAGCACTAAAAAATGATAAGACAAAAATAAAGCGGAAAACGCAGTGCTTCCCTTGGGGAAGCTTACCTTCCGCTCTGTTTGTTGTGAAAGTCGTTTTTTTTGAGTAACTCATTGGTTTTTATCTTTAATTAAAGTTGGCATAAAGTTTGTATTGTCAGCTGCTATAGATAGAGGTGTGCGAACAGACGAGCATACAAGAATCAAAAAGTAGAGGCAACAATGGAACTATTCGATAAGGCGTTGGGAGTGCACCCATTCTCAATGCAGCTAAGGCTAGATCGCGCTGAGATAATAGCAAGTAACTTGGCTAACGTAGATACACCGGGGTTTAAATCTCGAGATGTAGATTACCGTCAAATTATGGATGGTGTTTCATCAAGTATTTCACAAAATCGAGATGTTGCCTTTGCAGGTGCTCAAGCCGAAGAACTAAAATACAGAGTGCCGTACCAACCGTCGGCTGATGGTAACACTGTTGAGCTAAATATTGAGCAAGCTAAGTTTGCAAATAACAGTATGGATTTTCAAACCAGTTTGACTTTTCTTAATATGAAAATAAATGGTTTGTATAAAGTAATTAAAGGAGAAGTGTAATGTCTTTTAACTCTATTTATGATTCAAGTGGAAGTGCTATGCGTGCGCAAGTAATTCGCTTAGACACTATTGCTTCAAACCTTGCAAACGCAGATACAGCAGCGGGCTCTGAACAAGATGCTTACAAAGCTCTTAAGCCTGTGTTTTCGGCTTTATATAAACAAACCCAGGACGGTCAGTCTATTTCAGCGTCTGTTGATGTTTTGGGCGTTACAGAATCCAAAAGAACAGTTGAACAGCGCTATGAGCCAAATAACCCTATTGCAAATAATGATGGTTATGTTTTTTACTCTAACGTAAATGTATTAGAAGAAATGGCCGACATGATGTCTGCGAGTCGTAGTTACCAAACTTCGGTAGAAGTTATGGGACGCGTTAACAGTATGCAACAAAGTATTCTCAAATTAGGACAATAATAAAATGCAAGTGAATACAACTAGTCAAAATGCGCAAGATGTTGTTAACGGTACTTCAAACATATCTGGGAATAGTTCATCAGAAGAAATGTCTACGATGTTTTTAGAGTTATTAGTTGCTCAAATTAGCAATCAAAACCCTCTAGAACCAATGGATGGAACAGCTTATGTTAGCCAGCTAGCTGAGTTTTCTAATGTAGAGTCGCTACAAGGTATCAGACAAAATACGACTCAGAGTTTAGATTACATGAGTAGCTTAGCAGTCTTAGAGGCAACCAAAATCGTTGGCGAATCTGTTGATGTAAAAGCAAGCAGTATTGCGTTAGAGCAAGACGGTAATGTCGCTGGCTTAGTTAATTTAGATACTGCTGCTGATTCAGTGACTGTACAGCTTTATAACGAAAACGGCGTAATGGTAGAAGAGAAAAACTTACCTTATTCAGGTGTTGGTGAGTTGCGTTTTGAGTTTGAAAATCAAAATGCAGGAGGATATGCCGTGAGAGCTTATTCAACAACACAAGGCGTACCTAAACAGCTTGATACATGGCTAAGTGGTAGTGTTGAACGAGTATCTGTTGGCAAAACGCCAGAAGATATTTTATTACAAGTTGACGGCTTGGGTAATTTTAGCCTTACTGAAATCAATCAACTGGCATAAATAATTGAATAAGGAATAAATAATATGTCTATGTTTAATATTGGTCTTAGTGGCCTAAAAAGTACTCAAACAGGTTTAGAAGTAACAAGTAATAACATCGCAAACTCAGGTACTGCCGGATATAAAAATAATACGGCGGAATTTGCTGCTGTTTATAATGGTGGTCAACGTGGTGGTGTTAAAGTTGCAAACATCAAAGAAGACTTTGTAACAGGTGGTGAGATTGTTCGTACGGGTAATTCGCTTGATATTGCTATTGACGGGCAAGGTTTTTTTGCTGTATCAGAAAATGGCCGAACAGCTTATACCCAAGCAGGTCAATTTACACTTGATAATGAACTAAATATTGTAAATGCCAATGGTGCAAAATTACAAGGTTTTGGCATATCAGAAGCTGCTGGTGGCGATCCTACTATTGTATCGGGTGTTTTAACTGACCTAAAAGTTGAAGCCTCAAATATTGAAGCAAAAGCAAGCACCGAAATTAACTTCAACGGTAACTTAAGTTCAGCGAGTGATGTAATTTCATATCCTACAGCGCCAACGCTTTTTGACCCTACAGATGGTAGTCAATATAACTTCTCGCAATCAACAGAAGTGTTTGACTCATTAGGTAATAGCCATGTAATGACCCAGTATTTTAACCATACAGGTAGCAACGAATGGCAAGCTATGTTTTTC
Organism: Pseudoalteromonas sp. Z9A4; assembly: GCF_011378845.1. NCBI lineage: Bacteria > Pseudomonadati > Pseudomonadota > Gammaproteobacteria > Alteromonadales > Pseudoalteromonadaceae > Pseudoalteromonas > Pseudoalteromonas sp. Z9A4. The sequence continues at coordinate 9,318 of NZ_WTLA01000021.1, read as the reverse complement.
CTTGACGGAAAGCCATTAACTGCAGGTGATTTAACAGCAGTAGGTGCAACTGTTGGTTCGCAAGACGTTGATGACGGTACGGGCACTCTGGTTTCTGCAGGCACATTAACTATGGAATTTGATACTAATGGTCAAATGGTTCCGTACACCACAGCTCCAAATGTAACAGCGGTTAATTTGGCAGTGGGTGTAGCAGGTGCTACAGCGACAACTAATGCTGAAATAAGTAGTGGTGCAGCTGCTCTAGCTATAAATCTAAAATTTGATGGTACAACTCAATTTGGTTCAAGCTTTAGCGTAAACGAAAATGATGCTGATGGTTATACATCAGGTGCGTTTTCGGGTGTAACCGTTGGTGACGACGGTAAAGTATTTGCTACTTTTACAAATGGTGAATCAAAGCTACAAGGGCAGGTTGTATTGGCTTCATTTGCTAACGTAGATGGTTTAGAGCAAGGCAGTAATACAGTTTGGTATCAAACAGAAGAATCTGGTAATGCGCTTTATGGCGAGCCAGATAGTGGAGCACTAGGTAAATTACTGTCAGGTTCGTTTATGGGCTCGAATGTAGACATTAGTGAGCAGTTAGTTGGCTTAATGTCATTTCAGCAAAATTACCAAGCGAATGCTAAAACAATCAGTAGTGCTGATGAAATGATGCAAATTTTGTTTAGTAATACTTAAGGAAATAGAGTGTGGAAAAGTTAATTTATACCGCAGTTTCTGGTGCTGAGCTAAATAATACTGCTTTACGAGTAACAGCCAACAATTTAGCAAACGTAAGTACGACTGGCTTTAAAGCTGACATGGAACAAGCTCAATCGATGATGGTTGTTGGCAATGGTTTTCGTACACGCTACATGGCTCAATTAACTCCAGTGACAACTGATTTATCATCTGGTCCTATTATGGATACTGGTCGTAATTTAGATATTGCGCTAAGTGATGGTGGTTACCTTGAAGTAATGGATGACAACGGAAACCCTGCATATACGCGTGCGGGTAATCTTGTGGTTGATGCTGATGGCTTTGTAACAGTAAACGGCCGTCGCTTACAAGGTGATGGTGGTGATATTCAATTGCCTGAATTTGGTGAGGTTGAAATTGGCTCCGACGGCATTATTAACTTAACCCCAATTGGTGGTGGTGTGATTGCTGAAGATGCGCGTATTAAGTTAGCAAGTACAGACGGAAATTTAGTTAAAGGCCCAGATGGCTTATTAAGAAGCCCAGATTTGCAGCCTTTACAAGCCGACGACACTATAAAAGTAAGAACAGGAGCCCTAGAAGGCTCTAACGTAAATGCCGTAGCTGAAATGATAAAAACGATGAATATTAGTCGTCAGTTTGAAATGAATGTAAAAATGATGAAGTCAGCTGATGAACTAGCAACAAGCGGCAATAAACTTATTAGCGGACAGGCATAAAAAGGGAGTAAATTATGAATTCAGCATTATGGGTAAGTAAAACAGGTCTTGCTGCTCAAGACTTAAGAATGACAACAATTTCGAATAACCTAGCTAACGTAAGTACAGCAGGCTTTAAAAAAGACCGAGCGGTGTTTGAAGATTTGTTTTATCAAGTGCAAAAACAACCGGGTGCTCAAGCTGATGATTTAAATCAGTTACCGTCGGGTATACAAGTAGGTACTGGTGTAAGAATTAACGGTACTCAAAAAGAGTTCACAGAAGGTAGCTTTGAAACGACAAGTAACCAGTTAGATGTCGCAATTGCCGGTCAGGGCTTTTTTCAAATAGAAAACCCAGATGGCGAGCTTTTATATACTCGTAACGGTCAGTTTCAGCTTAATTCAGAATCATTACTTGTTAATACTAATGGCCTTCCTTTAGCGCAAAATATTGCGTTACCAGAGGGAACAACAAAAGTAAGCATTGGTACTAATGGTACTGTTACCGCTATTGTAGGTAAAGATGCGCAGCCAGTTGAACTTGGTCAACTACTTACTGTTAATTTTGCAAACCCAGCGGGCTTACAAAGCTTAGGTGGTAACTTATATCGCGAAACAGCAGCTTCGGGCGAGCCTGTTGAGGGTATACCAGGTGAGGAATCTTTTGGTGGCTTACAGCAGTATACCATTGAGGGTTCAAACGTGAGTGTTGTTGACGAAATGGTAAGTATGATTGCAGTACAGCGTGCTTATGAAATGAATGCTAAAGTCGTTTCAGCAGCTGATGAAATGCTACGCTTTATAAATCAAAACGTATAATTATGAATAAGTTAGCTTGTATTATATTGTTATTATTAATTGCAGGGTGCAGTAATGCACCTGATAGCAGACAATTTGTTCAATGCGAAATTGTGTATGGCGAAGTTAAATGCCCAGAAAACCCAAAAAAGAAAACTCGTCAAGATTATGAAATAAGCCAAGATGCCTACCAACAAGGGTTAAATCACCAGGATGGGAGCTTATTTCAAGACAACTACATGTTTTCGCTTTATGCAGATAAGCGTGCGTACCGAGTGGGTGATATTTTAACTGTTGTATTAAATGAGCGAACTCAATCAAGTAAAAGTGCGGATTCAAGTTTAGATAAAAGTACAGATATCGATGTTGGTGTTCCCCTTGCTGGTAATCTTAACGTAGGGGATTTCAATTTAGGTGTTGGATCTAGTAGCAAATTTGATGGTGAAAGTAGCGCAAGTCAACAAAACTTCTTGAGTGGCTCTATTACTGTCAGAGTTGAGCATGTATTGTCTAATAATTCATTAGTGATCCGAGGGCGCAAGCAAATAAAGCTAAACCAAGGTGATGAATATATAGAAATTGAAGGCTTGGTTCGCCCTGAAGATATTGATGTTAGTAATAGAATATCTTCTTTGCGTATAGCTGAGGCTCAAATTAGCTATACCGGAAGTGGTACATTGGCTGATGCAAATAGACCTGGCTGGTTTACGACATTGTTTACTCGATTCTTAAACCCATTCTAGTAATTACTGAGGCTTTAATGAAATATTTTTTACTGGTACTTATAACCATAGTTGGCTTTGTACCACAATTTACTTACGCAGCCAAAGCACGACCATTATTAGACATGGTTGATGTACTTGGAGTGCGCGAAAATCAACTTGTGGGATACGGCTTAGTTGTAGGTTTACCTGGTTCAGGTGACAAAGCACAAATTAAGTTTGCAGGGCAATCTTTGAGTAATATGCTCAAACAATTTGGTGTATCAGTTGACGAAAAAAGTCTTCCTAAATCTAAAAACATTGCAGCAGTAGCAGTACATGCAACGTTGCCTCCTATGGGCAGCCCAGGGCAATTAATAGATGTTACTGTTAATTCTTTAGGTGATGCTAAAAGCCTACATGGTGGAAGTTTAATGCTCACGCCTTTAAAAGGTGTTGATGGAAAAGTGTATGCACTCGCACAAGGGAATTTAGTTGTTGGCGGTATAAACGCAAGCGGTAATGATGGCTCATCAGTCACTGTTAATGTACCTACATCAGGTCTTATTCCAAATGGCGCTATTATTGAGCGTAACGTCATGGATATGTTTAAAACTCAATCCGATGTGGTATTAAATTTAAAATCACCAAACTACCAAACAGCTCGTAATGTAGTACAAGCAATAAATAAAGTATTTGGTCCTGAGGTCGCAACAGCAGAAAATTGGGGACGTTTAGTTGTAAGCGCACCAAGCGATCCAAACAGTCGAAATACGTTTATGTCGATGTTGCAAGATATAGTTGTAGAAGAGGGAACCGAGCGTCCTAAAATTGTATTTAATAGTCGCACGGGTACTGTCGTAATGAACGACACCGTAAGAGTACATAAAGCGGCTGTTAATCATGGTAATTTAACCATCACAATTAGCGAGCAAGAAGGTGTATCTCAACCGGGTGCTTTTTCTAACGGACAAACAACAACAACTCAATCCAGTGATATAAGCGTAGATCAACAGCAAAAAAATATGCTTTTATGGCCTGAAGGCACCTCTTTAGATGAAATAGTTAAAGCCGTAAATGCCCTTGGTGCTACACCAGCAGAGTTAATGTCTATATTAATTGCTTTAGATAATGCTGGTGCACTTGAAGCTGAACTTTTAGTTATTTAACGGAACATTGTAATGAAAATAGAGACTCCACAATTTCTTTCGCAATCATTGGCTATTGACCCAAAAAATGTAGAAAATATAACTAAAAACAGCTCAGAAAGTGAAGGTGTTAGGCAAGCCGCAGAGCAGTTTGAAGCGATATTTTTACAGCTTGTTTTAAAAAGCATGAATAGTGCAACAGAAACAATGTCTGGAGAAAATGGCTTTTTTAACTCTAAAGAGCAAGCGCAGTTTAGAGATATGCATGATGCGCAAACTGCTCAGCACTTAGCATCAACTAATCAATTAGGTTTGGCTGAAGCCATTATTAGACAATTCGACGAAAAAATTGCACCAATTGAAAATACATTTAAGAAAGACGTAGAAACGGTCGCTAGTACTTTAAATAAGGATGGTGAAAGTGTTGAACCTGCCCAACGTAATGATATTTACACTGGGGCATCGTTTATTCAGCCGTTGAATGTTATTACTATTAGGTAGTTAAATTATGTCGATGTTAAATAATGCATTAAGTGGGCTTAATGCCGCAAATGTAGCACTTACGGTTGCAGGGCAAAACGTTTCAAATGCAGCTGTTGAAGGGTACTCACGACAAGCAGCACAATTTAAAACAACTGGTGTTGCCCTTGGTGGTGTAGAGGTTACATCGGTAGAACGCATTGTTGATGAATTTTTAAACAATGACATTTGGCGTACAAATTCTGATTTATCTTATTATGAGAATAAACAAAGCTACTTAGGTTTTATAGAACAAGTTGTTGGTACTGACTCACTTAACTTAAATACTTCTATTTCAGCTTTAACTAATGCATTAAATGCCGCTTCTACGGCACCTGACTCTGCTGCATATCGTCAGCAATTTTTATCAGCTGCCGAAGGGCTGATGCAAGATTTTGCACAAATAAATGGTGCTTTAGGTGGGCAGTTAGATAAATTAAGCTCAGAAATGAGTAATGTTTCTCTTAGTGTTACATCATTAACTAAGCAAATAGCTGAAGTTAACGCAAGTATTGGCCAAGCCCTTGCTAATAACAAACCAAGTGCGGAGCTAAAAGATAATAGAGAAAGATTAGTAAGCGAGCTATCTCAGCATATTGGTGTGTCAGTAGTTGAGCGAAGTTCTGGCTTAATAGATATAAGTACGCTGAGCGGTGCACCTTTAGTTATTGGTTCAAAAGGCGCATCAATGTCGGTAAATGGTACTGATATTAGCAGTCACTTTTTAGGTCAAGAATTTAAACTGGATAAAAATGTAGGTGGACATTTTGGCGGCTTGATAAGTGCAAACGAAGACGTTATTCAACCTACATTAGCAAGCTTGAATAGCCTTGTAAGTGATTTAGCTGATGATGTAAATGCAGCGCTAGCTGGTGGTTTTGATTTGAATAATGCCTCTGGCATAGCCTTATTTAACTACAGCGCGACTAACCCATTAGGAAGCATAACAATTAATCCTAATATAGGTAAAGACGAGCTTGCATTTAAAGGCAGTGCAACAGCGGGTGCAGGAGATAACTCTAACGTTGCGAATATTATTACGGCTATGACGGGTAAAGGGGATAGATTTACTTCGCTTGTTGGAGAGCTTGCTATAACAAGTAAGCAAAATCAAACGAGTATTGCTACCGCCTCAAGCTTAAACGATAATGCTGTTGCAGCAAGAGATAGTCTCAGTGGTGTCAATTTAGATGAAGAGGCGGCAAGCTTGATGCATTTTCAACAAATGTATAGCGCAAATGCTAAAGTGATTAGCACCGCTGATCAAATGTTTAACGCTTTACTGCAAATGTTTTAAGGGATAATCCAATGCGCGTTAGTAGCCACCAATACCATATTAATACAATTCAAAACATTCAAACTAACTCTAGTAATTTTAACGATAAATCGATTCAGCTTGCTACAAATCAACGAATTTTAAAGCCATCGGATGATCCTCTCGGTGCAGTAATGCTTATGAACTTAGGTTCAGAAATTGATTCATTAGAACAATATAAAACAAATATGAATGCAGTTAATTACTCGCTTGGCCAGCAAGAGGTACAGTTAACGGGTATTGTTAATCAAATTTATTCATTGCAAAGTTTAATTACGACCGCAGCAGATGGCTCAATGGGTGATGCCGAAATTAAAGCCATCGGACAAGATTTGAGTATCGCATTTCCTGCTATAGTAGACTTACTTAACGCGACAGATAGTGACGGAAAATACTATTTCTCGGGTAGTAAAACAGACGAAAAACCATTTCAGATAAATGCTTCCGGTGACTATGTATACAGTGGTGATACACTAGTTAGAAATGTATCGGTTTCTGATGACTCAAGCGTAATTAATAATATTATTGGTGATGCTTTAGACCCAGGTGCTGATTTTTTAAATGCCATGAAAGATTACCTTGTTGATGTAAATAACCCACCAGTGGGCGGCGTAGGCAATCAATCAAGAGTGATGATTGACAAACTCGCTGGTTTTTTGAGTACTATAAGTGGCCAAGTAACGACAATTGGTGCGACAATGGCATCGCTTGACTCAATAACAACAAGTAATGAAGACATAAAAACGTTTACCGTTAATCTTCGAGATGATTTAAGTGCAGTAGATTACCCTGAAGCATTTATCTCAATGAACGAATCAATGGCAGCTTATGAAGCATCTATGCAAGTTTACTCAAGTGTGAGTAACCTTTCTTTGTTTTCATATATTTAAATATATAACTTCTATATAATTTCGGGAATATACCATGCTCGTCAAAAGTAGCGAAAAAGTTCAGTCACTAGAGCCAGCTAATACAGCTAAATCTAGTGGTGTCGTTACATCACCAAAAGACTCGGCTAATAATCTTTGGAAAAATAAGATTGTAGCCAAGCAAGAGCAGGTGCAAGTATTAACGCATTGGTCTATTCGCGGCACCTTAAGCCAAGAGCTTGCAAAGGCTGAGCAAAGTGAAGCCACTATTCGCGGTTTATATGCAGGCCTTGAAAGACTCGCTAAACAATTAAATACACAAGCTGCAAATAGTAAACCTCAAGCTATGCAGCAACGTAGTATTAGTTCGCAAATAACTAGCTTACAAAGTACAGTAAATAAAAAAGGTTCGGGGCTAGATTCACAGTTAATGATAACTGATCCTACGCGCCCTATAACTCGCAAGCTTAATGCTAATATAGACCTTGTTAGTACTCGCCCACACGAAGAAAATATACACTTAATGATGGGAAGAAGCGGCAAGTCGTTAAATTTAACACTGCCTGCTAATCAAGATGAGCGTGCCAACTTTACTGCAGTTCAAAGTGCTTTTTCACAGCATCAAATTAGTGTTGAGTTGAGCCGAGAAAATCGTTTGCTTTTCAGTGCGCAAAAAGAAAACTCAGGCCCCTTACTTGAACCTTGGGTAATGAGTGGGCAAGGAGTGCGTGTTGCTGCAGGAAATCCCATATCACTACAACTTAGTGAAATAAGTAACCCACTAAATGAGTTAGCAGACGTAGCCAATAAAAATGCTTCAGTTCAGGAGCACAGAGATCAAATTCAAGCAGCTCAGCGCCATTTAAAAGCGAATCTAGTAAAAGTACAAGCTAAAAGGCAACAACTACTTGCTCAATTACAACAACTAGATACAGCAAGTTCGCTCAATAATAGCGAGCAGTTAACGACGGTTAGCAGTAATGCTAAACAACAAATGATGAGTTCTGGCGCTAATAGTGTGACCGTTATTATGGCACAAGCTAACGTAACACGTAATATGGTGCAGTATTCACTTAACTAGTTAATTTACTTTCCAGTACATTGCAAGAAAACATGTCCAAAAAATAACTATATTAACTTTCTACTAATATGGTTATTTTTACAAAAAACTAGCCTTTAATTTTCATCTTTAATTTAGCTACCCCTTCTGTTTATAGTTTTATTTATATGCAAATTTACTTACTAGCGTTAAGTAAACTTATAAATTTAAAAAATAATCAAAATAAAGTTTAGTTTTTTCTTAATATGGTCGCTCTAAATGATTAGTCACTGCTATTTATGCTTTTTCGTGTAAATAGTATTAAAAAAACATAAAGGAAATTAAGCATGGCTTTATCAATTCAATCGAATATGGCATCAATGTCAATTCAAAACCAGTTAGGTCGTAGTAACGATAGCTTATCTACAGCGCTTGAGCGTTTAGGTTCTGGTTTTAAAATCAATTCAGCGAAAGATGATGCTGCAGGTCTACAAATTGCTTCACGCTTAAACGCACAAGTAAAAGGCCAAGAGGCAGGTTTGTATAACGGCGCGAACGCGATGTCGATGATGCAAACAGCTGAGGGCGCGTTTGATGAGATGACAAACATTGCTTACCGCATGAAAGAGCTTGCTACACAAGGTGCAAGTGATGCTAATGGTGCAACTGAGTGGGCTGCGCAAAGTGCTGAATATACTGCCTTGACTGCAGAGCTTGATAGCATTATGAAAAACACTACATTTGGTGGTACAGCGCTATTAGAGGGCGCCGCAAGTAAATTCGCTGATGCCGCTGGTGTTAAATTTCAAGTAGGTTCAAGTGCTGCTGAAACTTTAACGGTTGATATTTCCGGGGACTTAGATGCTACTACAGGTGTCGCTTTTAATATTGATACTATCCAAGGTCTTACTACGGGTGGCTTTGCATCTGTAGGTGAGGCGCAAGCACATTTGGCAGAAATTGATAAGCTGATTGCTGGTGTTGGTACTGCTCGTTCATCACTAGGTGCATCAATGAATCGTCTTGAGCATACGATGACCAACGTTACAAACATGAAAGAAAACACACAAGCAGCGTCATCTACGTTGATGGATGCTGATTTTGCGGCTGAAACGTCTAACATGACTAAGCAGCAGTTGTTAATGAACTCTGGTATTTCGGTATTGAGCACAGCGAACAGCACAACACAAATGATTGGTTCGTTACTTCGTTAATAGCTTAACGAGAGGTTACTTAAATAAAGCTTTTAATGAGTAATCAATGAATAAGCACATAAAACAGCTGCGCCTTTGGTGTGGCTGTTTTTATTTATGCAGTGCTTTTTAATAATATTGAGAGTCGCTATTTAATCTTTTGATAACTGTTTGAGAGTAGCTTGTGGTTTAGTACCACTGTGAATATAAGGACCAGGCTAAAAAATAATAAGTAAAACCAAAATAAAGTTTAGTTTTTTCTTAATGTGGTCGCTCTAAATGATTAGTCACTGCTATTTATGCTTTTTCGTGTAAATAGTATTAAAAA
>NZ_WTLA01000020.1:0-84917 GCF_011378845.1 Pseudoalteromonas sp. Z9A4 | reverse complement strand
CCTCATAATCAAAAGATGATAAGGGTATTGTGAAGCAACCAAAAGATCGGTCAACCGATCAAAAATACCTTAACTGATCGGTGTTAGCTTTACTAAGCGGCATTTTTTATATAATACTGATTAATTGAGTTATATTTTATATAGAAGCTTATTTGCCCGCCACTTTATAACTCTAAAGTACTTAACACCGACTTTCCTTATGGTGGGTAAGCAAAACCTCTATTTACTTAATAGAGGTTTTAGGTAATGCCCAGTATGTGAACGCTCACATTCGGCTACTTCTTCTGGCGTGCCTGCAATGAGTATTTCACCACCGCCAGCACCGCCTTCAGGTCCTAAATCGATAACCCAGTCTGCTGTTTTAATAACATCGAGGTTGTGCTCAATAACAACAATTGTATTGCCGTGATCGCGCAGGCGATGAAGTACAACAAGCAGCTGTTCAATATCAGCAAAGTGTAAGCCTGTTGTTGGCTCATCTAATATGTAGAGTGTTTTACCTGTATCGCGCTTTGATAGCTCGCGCGCTAGTTTTACACGTTGCGCCTCACCACCAGAGAGAGTCGTAGCGGCTTGTCCTAAGCGGACATAAGATAAACCAACGTCCATTAATGTTTTAAGCTTGCGGGCAATAGCCGGTATTTTATCAAAATAATCATGCGCATCTTCAACAGTCATCTCAAGCACTTGGTGTATGTTTTTACCTTTGTATTGTACTTCGAGCGTTTCACGGTTATAGCGCTTACTCTTACATACATCACACGGTACATACACATCAGGTAAAAAGTGCATTTCAACTTTAATCAAGCCGTCACCTTGGCACGCTTCACAGCGTCCGCCTTTAACGTTAAAGCTAAAGCGACCAACTTTATAACCACGTGAGCGCGCTTCTTGGGTGCCTGCAAATAACTCACGAATACCGGTAAATATACCTGTGTAGGTTGCCGGGTTTGAACGCGGAGTACGACCAATCGGGCTTTGATCAATATCGATCACTTTATCAAAATGATCTAAACCACTAATTGATTTATACGGTGCTGCTTCGGCAGTTGTTGCGCCATTTAACTCTGTATGAGCAAGTTTAAACAAAGTGTCGTTTATTAACGTTGATTTACCTGAGCCCGATACACCTGTCACACAGGTCATTAAACCAAATGGGATTTTTAAATCCACATTTTTAAGATTATTACCCGTTGCGCCAAATAGCTCTAGCCATTTGTCGTTCGTTGGGTGACGTTCTTTTGGTATTTCTATTCTACGTACGCCAGATAAAAATTGGCCCGTAACAGACTCTTTGCTTGCTAAAATATCGTCGCGTGTACCTTGAGCAATAATATGCCCACCATGAACACCCGCGCCTGGGCCAATATCAATAATATGGTCAGCGGCACGAATAGCATCTTCATCGTGCTCTACCACAATAACGGTGTTACCTAAGTCGCGCAAATGGACCAGTGTTTGTAATAAGCGGTCGTTATCGCGTTGATGCAGCCCAATAGATGGCTCATCTAGTACGTACATTACACCTACAAGGCCTGCACCAATTTGGCTTGCTAAGCGAATACGCTGAGCTTCACCACCTGATAGTGTGTCGGCGCTGCGCTCAAGTGATAAGTAATTTAGGCCAACGTTAATTAAAAACGATAAACGGTCGCGAATTTCTTTTAATATTTTTTCAGCTATTTGGCCTTTTTGTCCGGTTAGCGTTAATCCTTCAAAAAATTCCATAGCTTCACCAATGCTCATGCACGTGATTGCAGGTAAGTTGGTTTTTCCAATAAATACATTTCGAGATTCTTCGCGTAAACGCGAGCCATTACAGCTAGGACATGCTTGGCTTGTTTGGTATTTAGCAAGTTCTTCGCGTACTGAGTTTGACTCAGTTTCGCGGTAGCGGCGATTCATGTTGTTTAGCACGCCTTCAAACTCATGATTGCGCGTAATTAAATCGCCACGGTCGTTACGGTAATTAAATGCAATTTTAGTGCTACCAGAGCCATCTAAAATAATTTTTTTCGAGTCGCTGTCTAAATCTTGATAAGGCACATCTAAATCAAAGCTATAATGCTCCGCAACGGCTTGTAGCATTTGATAGTAATAAAAACTGCGTTTATCCCAGCCTTTAATAGCACCGCCAGCAAGGCTTAACTCTGGGTTATGCACTACGCGATTAGGATCAAAATATTGACGTATACCTAAACCATCACAGGTTTGGCACGCACCTGCAGGGTTATTAAACGAAAACAAACGCGGTTCTAGCTCAGTCATTGCATAGCCACAAGTAGGGCAGGCAAAGTTTGCTGAGAATAGAATTTCTTCAGCGCTGCTATCATCCATGTATGCTACATGTGCAACGCCATTGGACATCTCAAGCGCGGTTTCAAACGATTCTGCTAAGCGTTGTTGTAAGCCATCTTTTACTTTAAATCTGTCTACAACAACTTCTATTGTATGTTTTTTATGAAGCTCAAGTGTTGGTGGATCAGACAAGTCACATACTTCACCGTCTATACGGGCGCGAATATAACCTTGGCTTGATAGCTGCTCTAATAACTTAACATGCTCACCTTTACGCTCTTTTACTATTGGCGCAAGCAGCATTAATTTACTGCCTTCAGGTAGAGCCAAAACAGTATCTACCATTTGACTAACTGTTTGCGCAGCAAGTGGTAAATCATGTGTAGGGCATCGTGGTTCGCCAACGCGGGCAAACATAAGTCGTAAATAATCGTAAATTTCGGTAATAGTACCCACAGTTGATCGTGGGTTATGAGACGTTGATTTTTGCTCAATAGAAATTGCAGGAGAGAGGCCTTCGATGTGATCTACATCAGGCTTTTCCATAAGCGATAAAAATTGTCTTGCATACGCAGAGAGTGATTCAACATACCGGCGTTGTCCTTCTGCATAAAGTGTATCAAATGCAAGTGATGACTTCCCCGAACCAGATAGACCAGTAATAACTATTAATTTATCACGTGGGATGGTTAGGCTGATGTCTTTTAAATTATGCGTACGGGCGCCTCGGACTTCAATGTTTTCCATGCTATCTCGTTTATTACCAAAATTATTTACTCAGTATCGCATAATACGAAGCAATATTAATCCTTGATCAATGAAAAATCCTTACTTATAGGCGATTAATTATTGCCAAGCTTATGGTAGAATCCCAACCTCAATTTTTCATAGAGTAAGATCACGCAGATAATGACCGCATCTTCACTTAATTCACGAGAAAAACGCGCCGCAGTATCGCTGGCGAGTGTGTTTGCATTTAGAATGCTCGGCTTGTTTATGCTGATGCCTGTATTGGCTATTTATGGACAATCGCTTGAAGGTTTTTCGCCTATTTGGATTGGTTTTGCCATTGGTGCGTATGGTTTAACGCAAGCCGTATTGCAAATACCTATGGGTCGATTATCCGATAAAATTGGTCGTAAAAAGGTTATTGTTGGTGGTTTAGTCGTATTTGCTATTGGCTCTGTAGTTGCTGCATTAGCTGACTCTATTCAAATGGTTACCGTAGGCCGCGCTCTACAAGGTATGGGCGCAATAGCCAGTGCACTACTCGCGTTTGCTTCAGATTTAAGCCGCGATGAGCAACGACCAAAGGTAATGGCCGTTATTGGTATGAGCATAGGAATGAGCTTTGCCTTTGCTATGCTACTTGGGCCAATTGTTGCAGCTTCGTGGGGTATTGCGGGTGTATTTTGGTTGACTGCTATTTTAGCTGTTTTTGGTATATTTATAGTGACTATGCTAGTGCCAAATGCGGTAAATAAAGCGCCCAAAGGCGATACATTAGCAAGCTTTAGCGACATAAAAAAACTAATTAAGCACCCTCAGTTAGCACGATTAAATGCAGGTGTATTGCTATTACACTTAACGCTAACCACAATATTTGTCGTACTGCCGAGTCAATTAATTAAAGATGGCTTAGTTGCCGACCATCACTGGTATTTATATATTCCAGTGCTATTTTTAGCATTTTTATTAATGGTACCAATAATGATTGTGGCCATTAAAAAAGAGAAAGAAAAACAAGCATTTATTGGCTCAGTAGCCTTGTTAACTATTAGTATGCTAGCAATGTCGGTATGGGTTAATAGTGTAGTAGGCATTGCTGTGTGTATGCTGCTTTATTTTGTGGCGTTTAACTTTTTAGAAGCCACTATGCCTGCGCTTGTATCGCGAATAGCACCTGCAAGCCAAAAAGGTTCAGCAATGGGTGGCTACTCATCTAGTCAGTTTTTAGGCGCCTTTTTAGGCGGTATGTTAGGTGGTTATGTAGCACAAACTACAACGACGCAAGCTGTGTTTGCGGCAGCGGCACTTGTTGGGTTAATATGGCTTATTATTGCGTGGAAAATGCAAGTCCCACCCAAAAGTAAAGTTATTAGTTTAATGACCAAATTAGATTCTGAAGAGCATGCTCAAACACTTGCTTCTCAGTTAGTTGCTTTACCAGGCGTAATAGAAGCAACTGTGGTTCGCGATGAAAGTCGCAGCTATTTAAAGATTAATGATAAAGAATTTGACCTAGACCAAGCACGTAAAGTAGCTGGTTTAATCTAACATTTATAGGAGATGGTTCCATGGCACGCGGTGTGAACAAAGTAATTTTGGTTGGTAATTTAGGGCAAGATCCTGAAGTTCGTTATATGCCTAACGGCAATGGTGTAGCAAATATTACCTTAGCAACTTCGGATAGCTATAAAGATAAAAACACTGGCCAAATGGTTGATAAAACTGAGTGGCATCGTGTTGTGTTCTTTGGCAAATTAGCTGAAATTGTTGGTGAATATTGTCGTAAAGGTTCACAAATTTATGTTGAAGGTAAGCTTCAAACACGTAAGTGGACCGATCAACAAGGCCAAGAAAAATACACTACAGAAATAGTTGTAGATGGCTTTACTGGTCAAATGCAAATGTTAGGCGCACGTGGTGGCGATCAGCAAAGTGGTGGTTACCAAGGTAATCAGCCGCAAGGTGGACAACAAGGTGGTGGTTACCAAGGTAATCAGCCGCAAGGTGGTCAACAAAGCGGTGGTTACGGTCAAAATAACCAAGGCCAAGCTGCACAGCAAAGTGGCTATAATCCGCAGCAACAAACCGCACCAGCAGCACAACCAAAACCGGCTCCAGCACCACAGCAGCAAAGTAATCAATATCAGCCGCAAGGTGGTTATGCACCACAGCAAAAAAGTGCACCACAACAGCAAGGTGGTTTCGCTCCTAAACCACATAGTGCTCCGCAAGGTGGCGCATCAAACCCAATGGAGCCAACCATTGATTTTGACGACGATATCCCTTTTTAGTTTTCCAACCTTTACAGTGTAAAGATTTATTATAGAAAAGCCCCGTTCATACGGGGCTTTTTTATACGAGCTGTGTAGTGAGGGCAACCCAGAACTATCAATGAATATCGTCATTAAGCAATAAAATGAAATAGTATTAGTAAACATGTTAAATTATGGTGGTATTTACATTTTATTTAATTGATATATATATCGTTAACACTTACCATTAAAAGACTTTTACCTTGATTACACAATGAGAAACATGAAAACTAATATCTTATTTTTATTTCTTGTTTTTCAATTTGTGAGTCCAATTTCAAACGCTCAACCTTCTTCAAATGTTACTCATGTTTTATTTATAAATTCAACAAACCAAGATATGCCTTGGCACAAAAGTGTTGATTCTGGACTGCGTAAAAAACTTATAGAACGTTCTTTTAGTTATGAACTCTTCGTTGAAAATATGGATGTAAACCGCTTTGATGAAGCAAATCAAAAACAGTTAATGAAGGACTACCTTAAGCAAAAATATAAAAATAAGCATATAGATATCATTGTTACTCAGTCGCCTTCTGCAGCTGTACTTTTATCGCAATTAGATGATTTTTTTATAAATGCTCCAAGAATATATTTAGAACCAGGCGCTCAATTTAGTTTACCTGAAAGCACCAATGGAGCAGTGATCCAAGCTAAATTAGACTACGCGAAAGCAACAGCAAGCGCTGTTAATTTAATGAAGCCTAAAAAATTAATCGTTATATTAGATACAAAAAATGATATTGGGATGAGCTTTTATCGAGGGCTATTTTCGGTTATTAACCGTGACTTTTCGTATTTAGACGTAGAAAAGTGGTTTGATCTTTCAATGCCAGAGCTACTCACTAGAATAAAAAATGCGCCAGATGATTCAATTATATTGTTTACACCCATTTTCAGGTATTACGATAATAAATCTCTTAGCCCTTATCAGCTAGTAGAGCGATTAGCAAAAGCAAGTTCAGCGCCCGTTTTTAGTTATTGGGAGGTACTATTAGGTTCAGGTGTTGTTGGTGGGTATGTGTTGTCGGGTGAACAAATAGGCGCATGTATTGCCGATTCGATAATTTTATACAATGAAAATAAAAGCCTAAGTGCAATCAGTGGTGAAGAACTAAGTGTTTATGCTTACGATTGGCGTCAATTAAACAAGTTCGATATAGCTTCACAAAGCTTGCCAGAAAAGTCGATTATATCTTATTACGAGCCAACCTATTTTGAGCAAAATAAAACATTGATTTATAGCGCTACTGCGATTATCTGTATTCTTAGCAGCTTTTTAGTTTTCGTATTGTTTTTAAATCAGCGCCGCATCCAACTTTTAAAAGAGCTTGATGAAGAAAAGCAAAGATTAGAGTCTCGCGTTGATCAGCGTACTGAAGAACTGTTGCAAGCCAAAGATGAGGCCGAAAAGCTGACATCCGCTAAGTCTGAATTTTTAGCAAATATGAGTCATGAAATTAGAACGCCTATGAGTGGGATTATTGGCTTAACCAACATTTTGCTCGAAAAAGGTTTGCCTGGGGAATATGAGCATTATTTAAATAAAATTAAATATTCTTCAGATCAACTCCTTGTAGTTATTAACGATATTTTAGATTTTTCAAAAATTGAGTCTGGAAACATTAACCTTGAAGAATTTCCTTTTTCTGTAAATTCGGTTGTTGACTACATCAAAGCAACTTTTGATGAGCTAGCTCAAAGCAAAGGGATCACATTTGATATTGTCATTGGTGAAGAGGTCAAACTCAATTTAATTGGTGATGTAGTTCGAATAAACCAAGTACTGCTAAATTTATGCTCTAACGCAATTAAATTTACTACGCAGGGCCTTGTATCGGTATTAATAGAATCAAAAAGATCATTAGCCGATCCTAAGAGTGTTTGTTTGTATTTTATTGTTAAAGATTCAGGTATTGGCATTGCCGAGCAAAGCCTTGCCGATTTATTTGAATCTTTTACTCAAGCTGACAGCTCTACAACCAGGAAGTTTGGCGGCACAGGTTTAGGCTTAACTATAAGTAAGCGTTTATGCCAATCGATGGGGGGAGATATAACGGTAAAAAGTACTCAAGGTGTAGGTAGTGAATTTATAGCTTCAATTAAGGTGAAACTGAATAACCAAGCGTTAATTGATAACACTCCCGACCTAACTTTTACTGATGTGTTTGAAGTATTAATTGTAGATGATAATGAAGATGATCTTAAGGTAATTGAAAATCAGCTAACGGCTATGGGGTTAGTATGTACGGCCTGTCAATCTGCCAAACAAGCTATTGATATTGTTGAACAAAATAAAGATAAATTTAAAGTTATTATTGTCGACTGGGCAATGCCATCAATGAGTAGCGAAGCTTTTTTAATACGCATTTTTAATATTAACCCTCAACTTTATGCCAACACTATTGTGCTTATAATGAGTGACGAAAGTTTACTAAATAATGGAGCCAAAAAAGTAAGTATAAAAACTATTTTGCAGAAACCTGTATACACGAGTGTTTTGTATGAGGCGATTGAAAGTAAAGTAGTAGGCTCTCTGAATGAAGTGCCTGTAGTAAATTCAGTAAGTGAAAAGCCGCTAGCAGGTATCAAAATATTAGTTGTGGAAGATAACTCGATCAATAAACTAATCGTTACAAACATACTAGAGAAGGCTGATGCTCAAATTTACTTGGTTGACAATGGATTAGAATGTATTCAAGCCGTGAAATCACAATCGTACGATATTATTTTGATGGATATTCATATGCCTATTATGGACGGGGTTGAGGCGAGTAAAATTATTCGTAGCGATAGTGACAAAGCAATCGCAAATATTCCAATAATTGCTTTAACAGCTAATGTTATGAAAGATGATATTACACGATACTTATCCATTGGCATGAACGCCCATGTTGCAAAGCCTATTAAAGCGCAAAATCTACGTGAAACTATAATCCGCTGTTTAAATAAATAGCTGAGCCATTAAAGTGATTTAATAATTATTCATATTAAGTACCTATCGTAATGTCTCCCGTTGCTTGAGCCTATTTTTAAGAACTTAAAAGACAATTCATACAATAGAATTTGACTCACCGGTTGCTATATGAAATCTCATACATTCTTTTCCCCATATGTTTATTTCAGCAAAGGTTGAATTATTAATGTCAGAAGTTAATGGGTCACTAACTATAAGTAAAGTACATAGCTTAGTGTCGCACACTTCAAACAAAACTCGCCATTGGTTTAACTAGGGTAGATGAATGGCTGTTATGTTGCACAATCACAACCTCAATAGGTATTAAAATGTGCTTAAGCTTGAGGATTAAATTTAATCTATTTATAAAATAAAGGGCATAGTTGTTTGTTTTTGTAAGTTCTCGTTTATCAGAGTGTTTTTGTTTAGCGCTATTAATAAACGTTTAAACTTAGTTTACAGCCTTGTACTTCTATAGATATTGAACAACACTTTAGTTAATAATTTAACGAGTGGTAGGCTATGCAAAAGAGTAAAATCTTGCTTTTAAAGTACTTCAAAGGTATCTCTTTTGTCTTATTTTTGATGATACTTATTAGTTTTAATTTGGTTCTAAATGATGCATTACATCAAAAAGTTCATGCTTCTGGGCAGCAGTTTGTTAAACACGTTTACGAGCTGAATTTATCTCCTTCTATAAAAAATGAAGTGTTGGCCTCATTAGCTAAAAGTGAAGGTTTTGTGTTGGAAGTGCCAAAACCAGCAGAGCATTTTAGGCATTTAGTGAATATAGAGCGCGAAGTATTTTCTTACAAAACATTAAGTTTGAGCCTCTATCACTATCCTGTTTGGGTAACACAAAGTTACTTATTTATATTGCTAAACTTGATCATATTAGGCGCCGCTGGCTGGTCTTATCGCTGGTGGGGGCTGTTAAAAGTAAACCGTAAAGTAATGCTTAAAAATACAGTTATACAGCCGACTAAAATTATTCAACATAAGCATAAAAATACTCAACTAATCCAACAGGTAAAAAAATGTGATTTAAGTTCTTTGTATGGGATTAATACAGCATCACATAACTTATTTTTACTTATTGAATGTGATTGTAACTTTGATAAAGAAGCCAGTCTTAGCGTCTTAATCACTAAAAAATTATCCGAAATTAAAAATGTGTCGGTAAAAATACTAAACACTAGTTACTTAGCGGTTACCTTACCAAACGTCTCTATCAGCGAGTTCGATAGCTACGTTGAAAAGCTCCATCAAAATGTGTTTTTAATATGTCAAAATCATCAAAAAAATATGACTCATAGAAACATTAAAATAGGTGCGTGCGACTATCGATTAGGCGCAGATCAAATTGCGGTTTATCAGTTAGCAAAATCAGCACTCGCGTTATCGCAAAACAGCTTAATACAGCACTTTCACCGCTTAGCATTAAATTATTGCCAAGAAAAAGCACTTTCTAGTAAGCAAGTTATCGAAAATATTAAAAAGAATAAATTTATATTATTCTTCCAGCCTTTATTTGAGCTCTCTAGTGGGGAAATTTTAGAACATGAAGCTCTTATCAGAGTTAGGCATAGCCAACTTGGCCTACTAGCTGCTCGTTATTTTATTAATCAGGTTTATAGTAATCAAGATGCTTTAATATTAGATAAAGCAGTAATAACACAAGTCAAAAAGCTAATGCTGAGTGAACCTTCGGGCCAAACAGTTAGTGTAAATCTACACCCTAAAAACTGGTTTAATAATGTATTTTGGGAGTGGCTACCTAGTCAAATAGCAGAGCTTAAATTAAGTGCTAAATTACAATTTGAAATAAGTGAGGCAGAATTTTTTATCCATAGAGAATCGATAACTCATGCACTTAATGTAATTAAAAAAAACCGTTCACAAGTTGTGATTGATAATGTAAAAAGTAGTGAGAAAGTAGCTGTATTAGCTAATTATAACCAAGTATGCGGGCTTAAATTATCATACGAACTAATTCATTTATTAAATGAAAAAACTCAAAATCAAAGGCAAATAAAAAAGATAGTTGAAGCCGCAAACCTTTTAAATTTACCTGTATATGCCGTTGGTGTAGAAACTAAAAAAGAGTTATTTACGCTTGCCAAATTGGGAGTGGTCGGAGCTCAAGGGTTTTACTTTTCCGAGCCACTTCAAGAGTTTACGCAAGCGGTATTTAATTAAATTAACCCTCTATATTTAAGTCCATTCAAGCCCTGAAGCCCGCCAGTATGAACCGCAATAATTTTACTCCCAGATGGGAAATAATCTTGCTCAATAAGTTGCCACAATGCATACATCATTTTTCCGCTGTAAATAGGTTCAAGCGGTAGATTATGTGTGCGACTCATATCTTGGCAAAACTGCCATAACTCAGGTGAAAACTTACCATAGCCACCACCATGAAACTCTGTGAGTAACTGCCAGTTGTTTTGATTATTAGCTTTAGCGCTCAGCTTTTTTATTTCTTCATTTAAATAATTAGCTTGTTTTAATACTGCTACACCAATCACTTGTGTTGTTGAAGCACTGCCTTCTATTAATCCAGCAAGCGTGCCACCACTACCGGTAGGGCACACTAAGTAGTTATGCTCAGGTAAGCTTTGTACTAACTCTTTACACCCTAATAAAGCATGTTCATTTGTACCACCTTCAGGAATAATATAAGCATTTGGAAAGCGCTCTTGCAGAGCATTAAGGTAATCGATGTCGTGGCGTTTTCGATATTCTATACGGTTAACAACATGTAGGTGCATACCGCATTGCTTAGCAAATTGAATAGTTGGGTTGTTGTTATCAAGTTCTGGTCCGCGAATAATTGCATGTGTTTTAATGCTAAATTCTTTTCCTGCTGCTGCGCAGGCGTGAATATGGTTTGAAAACGCACCACCAAAAGTAAGTAATTCTGTTTTATTTATCTTTTGCATATGTGCTAAATTGTATTTTAATTTACGCCATTTGTTACCACTTATTAGTGGATGAAGTAAATCATCACGTTTTACACCTAAATAAATATTTCTCTTTTTTAGAAACGTCGTATCTATTTGTTGTATATGTTTATTTTCATTTATTTTGAATGTTCTATGCATTTTTTATTAGTTTTCAACTTGGCAAAGTAAGTAAAATGTACGACACTTGGTTAATACATCATTAACAATAGTAGCTATATGAAAGAAAAGCTGTTTTCTTGGTTGAATCGTAGTTTGGATCCTAATACAGCTATTGGTGTTGCTGCTTATGCAGATACTGTCAACGCAGTATGTTTAAAAAAACAACGAGACCAATGGATAGTTCACAGCTCACATAGTGTCAACGTATCTGAACAAGCCGATTATACCGCTGCTATTGTTGCTTGCACAAATCAAGTTTCTACAGACATTTGTGCGGTTAATTTAGTTATACCGCATTACTTTTATCAAATAGTGCAAATGGATAAACCAAACCTTAGTGATGAAGAAATCATCCAATCACTCCCTTGGACTACAAAAGATTTAGTTGATATAGCCCCTGAAAATATTGTTGCTGATTTTATCGATTATCCAATAACGCTACCGATGCAAAGCAGCAAAATGAATGTGTTTATTACTAATAAGCTGCAACTACTTCCGTTTATAGACAGTTTTGAACAAACTAAACCTGTTTTGCGTGCAATGACCTCTGAAGAAATGGTTTTAGTTACCTTGTTTGGCTCATACAAAGAGGCGCATATGCTGATTGTGCAACATGCTAATCATGAACCTCGAATCTTAATTATTCGTGATGGGCAATTAGTATTAGCTAGGCGATTAAATGGTTTTTTAGGTATTTCTGATAAAGATCAAAACCAAGAATTGGTAGAAGCGTTAGGATTAGAAATTCAGCGTTCTATGGACTTTTTTGAAAGCCAGCTCAAGCAACCACCAATTCGCAGCATTCAGTTACAGTGCGATGATTTATCTTCATTAACTCTTAGAGCCGGGCTTGCAGAGTTTTTACAAGTAAAAGTTGTAGATTTTGAGCCTAACTTAGAATTAGCGCAGCAATTAGAGCCAAATTTTTATTATGCGCTTGGGGCAGCCTATCAATTAACAGATCCTGAGTCTGTGCTATGAAAACCCGGATTAACTTTTATCAAAAAACCTTACGCGTACGGCGAGACCCAGTTCCTTTGTCTGGAATGATTACGTTGTGGTTAGGTGCGCTATTAATTATTGCAATCACGTGGGCTTTTTACAGTTATAAAACATATTCTAGTGAGCTTGATCTAGAACAAAATAGGCAATACCTCAAACAAGGAAAAGCTCAGTTAGAAGTTGTAAAACAGCAGTTAGCAGAGAAGCAAAATAAAACACTCTTTATTAATGAGCTAAAAACACTTCAGCAAGAGGTTTTGCACAAGCAGCAAATATTTAGCTATTTAGAGCAAAGTTCAGATCAGTCTGCAACCGATTACGCACAGGTAATGCACGATTTAGCTAAGTATCATGAACCTAATATTTGGCTGACCCACATTAAGTTTGTAGGGCAAAGTGTGACACTTCAAGGTCAAACATCGCAATCAAAATTCTTACCAATTTGGTTTGATAATTTAAAACAGTCGCCATTTTTTATTGATAAAGAGTTTTCAGTTTTAGAGTTATCTACGCAAGCAGGTGTGAGTGAATTTAATGTAGCGACAGACCTTAGTGATGAAGGCGATAAACCATGAGCCAAACAACAAGTAGCCAGAATAATAAAAATAAAGGTTGGCCATTATGGGTCAAATACCAAGCTCAGTTTGCATCGCTGCAAAAACGTGAGAAGTATTCCACCTTATTTGTTGGTTTATTCATGGTGATTTACCTTGGCCTGTGGTTTGTTATTTTTCCACAGCAAGATGAAGTTGCCAACATACGTTCAAAGCACAATACAACGCTGCAAGAGTTACAGCAGATAAATGCGCAACTCTCCATGTTAAACCAAGCACTAAACTACGACTACACTAAGGTTTTACGCGGTCAAATTGCACAAACCAGAGATGAATTAGCCGAAATAAATAATCAACTTAATAGTTTTAGCCAAGGCTTTGTAGCTGCTAAAAATGTACCTGCCGTTTTAAAAGATTTGCTCGTAGATAGTAGCGACGTAAAAGTGAGTAGCTTTAATGTAAAACCAGCACGGGCTATCGATGTAGAAAAACTAGGTAAACATGATACGAAAACATTATTTTTTGAGCATCAGATGGTAGTTACTTTGCAAGGTAGCTACTTTAGCTTACAAAAATATTTAGCCGCATTAAAGAATAATCAAGATAAGTTATTAATACAAGAGTTTAGTTATCAGGTACTAGAGTACCCTCAGGCTGAATTAACTTTACAAATTGCTACAGTGAGCGCTAATGAAAAATTTATCGCGTTATAGTATTTGTACTTTGGCTTTTTACATTATTGCGCCGAGTGCGCTTGCGCAACTTCGCGATCCGACTCAGCCAAATATGTTCGTGGGTAACAATAATCCAGTTAAGCAAAGTACAAAATTTAAATTGCAATCTATTATTAAAAACAGTACAGCATTTAAGGCTATTATTTCAGGCCATATTTATCGAGTTGGTGATGCTGTAGATGATTTTCGGGTGCTAAGCATTAACGCAAAACAGGTTGTGTTAGCAAATGATGATAAACAAATAAAATTAGAATTATATGACTATGAAATTAAAAAATAATTTATCTCATCCGTGGCTTGTTCTTCTATTGTTACCTACATTTTTAACCGCGTGCCATAGCTTTAAACCAGGTAAAGAGGTTAAAACTCATATAGAGCAAGAGTTATCTGAAAGACCTACAGAGCCTAAAGTAATTGCACCTTTACAAATGCCAAGCGAACTTACACAAAGCTTATTGTCATCTATAAATAATGAGCAAACTATAAGTGATGATTTATCTATCAAGCGTTTTGATGTCGCTGCAAATGATGTTGAAATAGGCGCTTTTTTTGCAGGCTTAACAGACGATACCCCTTTTAGTGTTGCTGTGCATCCTGAGGTAAATGGCACAATTAATTTAAATCTTAAAAGCGTTACGTTTAATGAAGTCATTAATGTTATTAAGCGTATGTATCCTTTAGATATTGTTAATGAAGGACGAATTGTACAAGTACTACCAGCCAAAATGCGCACAGAAACAATACCTGTAAATTATTTAATGATGCAACGCCATGGTCAGTCTACAGTGAGTGTTGTTGCTGGTGGGGTGAGTCAATTTGCACAAAGTGGCAGTGGTTCGAGTGGTTCAAGTTCAGGTAGTAGTAACCAGCAAAATAGTGAGTTTGGCGGCGATAATCAAAGCTTAGATTTAAACGGTTCTCGAATCCAAACAATTAATAAAAACGATTTTTGGAAGGAATTAGAAGTTGCCCTTAAGTCTTTAATTGGCGCAAACGATGGGCGCTATGTTGTTGCAAGCCCACAAGCTAGTTTGGTAACCGTAAATGCATTACCAAGCGAAATTAGTCAGCTAAAAGAGTTTTTACGTCAAAGCCAAGAAAACCTGCAACGCCAAGTTATTCTAGAAGCAAAAATAATAGAAGTAACCTTAAAAGATGAGTACCAACAAGGGGTCAACTGGGAGCGCATAGCCAGTGGTTTAGAAGGCGGTATTTCGTTTGCTACAACAGCGGGTTCTACAATTAGTAATAGCATTTCGGCTGCCATTGGCGGAGCGTCATCGCTGACAATTCAAAAAGGTGACTTTAACGGGGTTATTAATTTGCTAGAAACCCAAGGTGATGTGCAAATGTTATCTAACCCTCGTGTTACGGCTACAAACAACCAAAAAGCAGTTATAAAAGTAGGACAAGACGAATATTTTGTTACTAATGTATCAAGTACGACGGTAACGGGTACTGCTACAACTACCTCGCCTGAGATTGATTTAACGCCGTTCTTTTCTGGTATTGCGCTTGATGTAACGCCGCAAATTGACAAGTACGGCTCAGTCATTTTGCATGTTCACCCTTCAGTAACTGAAACAGAAGAGCAGCTAAAAGTAATTACTTTAGATGACCAACGTTTTGAGTTACCTCTAGCGCAAAGCAACATTCGAGAATCAGATACCGTTATTCGCGCTCAAAGTGGCGAAATAGTGGTTATTGGTGGTTTGATGCAAACGTCAACACAGGATGAAGAATCAAAAACACCCGTGCTGGGTGATATCCCCATATTTGGCAACTTATTCAAAAGTATTCGTAAACGCCAAGAGAAAAAAGAACTGATTATTTTAATCAAACCAACTGTTGTTATGCCAGATACTTGGAAAAAACAACAAGGTGAAAGCCGTCAGCTTTTAAAAACATGGTATGAAAACTAACCATGTATTTAAGCTTTTTCAATTTAAGTGAAATGCCTTTCACGTTAACCCCTAACACACAATTTTTTTGTGCACTTGAACCGCACCACGAAGCGATGCAAGTGCTAACAACAGCCATTGAAATGGGTGAGGGGTTTATTAAAGTTACCGGTGAAGTTGGCACAGGTAAAACGTTGCTTTGTAGAAAGCTATTAAACCAACTTGAGCCAGATTACATTGTGGCTTATTTGCCTAATTCCTATTTAAGCCCAGAAGAGCTTAGATGGGCGATTGCAATTGAACTGGGTATGGATGTAGATAAAGCATTGGACCAACAAGCATTAGGGCAGCTTATAAATCATCACCTACTCGACTTACAAGAAGATAATGAGCGTGTAGTGCTTTTGATAGATGAGGCGCAATGCTTGAGTTGGGAGACTCTAGAAGCGTTGAGATTATTTACAAACTTAGAAACAGAAAGCGAAAAACTAATTCAAGTTGTGTTATTTGGGCAACCTGAACTTGATGAAAAACTGGCAAATAATAAAGTAAGGCAGTTACGCCAACGTATCAGTTTTTCGTATAAGTTACGGGCGATGACTGGCGCTGAGGTTGTTTATTATATTAATCACCGTTTACAAGTTGCAGGATTTAATAGGCCTCCTTTATTTAATAATAGTATGGGGCTTAAGATTGCCAGAGCAAGCCGTGGAATTCCTAGATTAGTTAATATTTTATGCCACAAAGCACTATTACAAGCTTACGGTGAAGGGTTAAATACAATAACAAATCGCCATATTCAGCTTGCCATAAAAGATACCGAAGACTGCGCAAAATATCGAACCGGTCAATATTGGAGCTACAGCGCGTTAATGTTTAGTGTTTTAGCTATTGCTGCCATATGGGTATGGAGGCAGTGGTTATGAGCGTTATAAATAATATGCTTAAAAATATTGAGCAACGTGAAGCTAAACAAGTGAATATTCAAGAAGGTATAAGCGTAAAGCCAATATATGATGTAAAAAACATTGTATTTAAAGCCGCAATTTTACTTATTATGCTAGGTGTTATTTTTTTAGCATACCTGTATTTACCGACCGCCGACGAAAAAGAAACTCAACGTGAGTCTGTTTTACCACAGCAAAAAATGATCGCGGTTTTGAGCTCTAATTTATCTGATTCTCAAGATGAAAAAAGCACTGTAGAGCCTTTAGTTGAGCAAGAAGTTGTGAAGAAGGTTGTGCAAGTTGAGCAAATAAAGCCAGAAGTGAATGATTTAGCTGAATCCAAGTTGAGTGAAGCAACATTACTGGTTTCTCAACCAACGGCTGAGCCAGTTGTAATTGCTGAGGTTAAACAAAGGCCTGCACTAGCTAAAGATAATGTGTTGGTGGCTAGCGAAGTTATTGTCAGCAAGCCAAAAATTACTTCAGTGACTAAAACTAAGCCACAAAATACTATGATCAAAAGTGCAGCAGAAACTAAGTCACCACAGGCTTTATTAGTCGAGCAATTAGCAGCAGCTAAACAGGCAATACAGTTTGGCTTATACAACGAAGCCATTAGTGATTTAAACATTATTTTAGCGCAATCGCCTTTACATGTTGAAGCTCGAAACTTACTGGCTGCAACTTACTTTAAACAACAAGATATAAATTCGGCGCAACAGGTTTTGCAAGCGGGTATTCGCCAAAATCCTACCGTACTTGAATGGCGTGTAATGCTAAGCAAAATACTCATTATGCAACAACAGTATGAAGGAGTATTACTGCTTTTAAGTGATGAATTTGAATCCCAAGCAAATCTTGATTTTTGGGTGCTGCAAGGTACTGCTGCGCAAAGTGCGAGTAAGCACCATAAAGCACTTGAAAGCTTTAAACATCTTACACAGCTCCAGCCTAGCCAAGCTAAGTGGTGGCTTGCACTTGCAACCTCAAAAGATGCACTGGGAGAGTACCTCGATGCTAAACAGCTTTATAAAGTGGCTCTAGATTTAGGTGGATTAAATACAGCTATGACCCAACATGCATTACAGCGTTTAGTTGCACTAAAGGAGGCCGTATGAGACCTAGTTTAAAAATGCGCTTGGGAGATTTACTTGTTCATGAACACATGATCACCGAAGCGCAACTAAGTGAAGCATTAAATGTTCAAGCGGCGACTGGTCGTAAATTAGGTTCGACACTTATTACCCTTGAGTTTATTAGTGAACCACAATTATTACGCTTTTTAGCGCAGCAATTACAGGTACCTTTTTTAGATATATCACAGCGAAAAATCTCACACGATGTATCTAAGCTTTTATCTGAGGTATATGCGCGTCGTTACAGAGCATTAGTAATCGAAGACAATGGTGACTCTGTTTTGCTCGGGATGAGCGATCCTGCTGATTTAAGGAGCCTTGATCAACTTGCGACTATGCTTGCACCTAAAAGAATCGATTTAGCTGTTGTTCAAGAAAGCCAAATCATGGCTGCATTTGACAACGTATATCGTCGTACAGATGAAATTACCAACTTTGCAGCACAACTGCATGAAGAATATCAAGACGTAGAAGAGTTTGATTTAAACTCTTTAGGTGATGAGACATCCGATGCAACCGTTGTAAAGTTACTGCAATCAATATTTGAGGATGCTGTGCAAGTTCGCGCATCTGATATTCACATTGAGCCAGATGAAGGTTTGCTTCGCATTCGTCAACGTGTAGATGGAATATTACAAGAGCACACTCTTAACCAAGTAAAAATAGCATCGGCACTAGTGCTACGTTTAAAGCTTATGTCAGGATTAGATATATCTGAAAAACGCCTTCCTCAAGATGGTCGCTTTAATATAAAAGTGCGCAGCCATAGTATTGATGTGCGCCTATCTACCATGCCGGTTCAGCATGGTGAATCAGTTGTAATGCGTTTGCTTGATCAATCTGCAGGATTATTATCGTTAGATGAAACAGGCATGCCGGCACACATATTAAAACGTGTACGCAGCATTATAAAACGTCCACATGGCATGGTTTTAGTTACTGGTCCAACAGGCTCGGGTAAAACAACCACACTTTATGGTGCATTAAGTGAGTTAAACCAACAAGAAAGTAAAATTATTACAGTAGAGGATCCCGTTGAGTATCGTATTGGTCGTATTAACCAGGTACAAATAAATAATAAAATAGGGCTAAGTTTTGCCAGTATTTTACGGACCGCTCTAAGGCAAGATCCTGACATTATAATGGTTGGCGAAATGCGTGACCAAGAAACCGTAGATATTGGATTAAGGGCCGCTTTAACAGGCCACCTAGTACTATCAACGTTACATACCAATGATGCAATTACCAGCGCTATGCGCTTAATCGACATGGGTGCACCGGCTTACTTAGTCGCAAGTTCACTGCGAGCGATTATTGCTCAGCGATTAGTAAGGCGAGTATGTAATGACTGTAGAGTACCGTACTTGCCAGATCGCCAAGAAATAAGTTGGTTAAAATATTTAGGCGAAGAGATTACAGATGCTCAATTTTCTAAGGGGCAAGGTTGCACAGCATGTAATCACACTGGTTATAAAGGGCGTGTAGGTATTTTTGAGTTGCTCGAAATGGATGATGCGATGATGGATGCATTGCGCGCTAACGATACACAAGGCTTTGCAAAGGCTGCTAAAAATAGTGCTAACTTTTCACCACTCTCGGCTATGGCATTAAATTACGCTAAGAAAGGTATTACCTCTTTAGATGAAGTATTTAAAGTGGCTGAATATATCCCAGAAATAGTAGGGGATATTGATGCAACTATATAACTATAAAGCGAAAGACAGCAAAGGTGTATTGGTAAAAGGCCAATTAGAAGCGAGTAACCAAGCTGGCGTAGCTGATAGTTTAATGAAGCGTCAATTTATACCAATATCAATTTCTTTAGTTGAAACAAAAAATAATATTAAAATTTTCGATAATTTATTTGTCGAAAAAATAACGCTAGACGACATGATTATGTTTTCTAGGCAAATGTATTCGCTATTAAAAGCAGGTATTCCAATTATAAGAGCAATGATTGGATTGGCAGATACAACACAAAATAAAGAATTTAAAAATGTGTTGATGGAAGTAACTAGGCAGCTTGAACAAGGCCGTGACTTATCCAGTGCAATGGCGATACATAACGAAGTATTTAGCCGTTTAACCGTGTCAATGGTTATGGTCGGTGAAGGTTCTGGTCGATTAGAGGATGCATTTTACCAACTCGCTATTTATTTTGAAAAAGAGCAAGAAACCCGCAAACGAATAAAAGCAGCAATGCGCTACCCCACTTTTGTTATTTTGGCTCTTGTAGCAGCAATGGTTATTTTGAATATTTTTGTAATACCTACCTTTGCGAGCATGTTTGCCAAGTTTGATGCCGAATTGCCGTTAATGACACAAATATTAATTGGCACTAGCAGTTTTTTTGTTAACTACTGGTGGTTATTGTTGGTTATGGGTATAGGTTCTGTATTCGCTTGGAAGCGCTATTTAAATACAGATGCTGGGCGCTTTAAGTGGGATCAATATAAATTAAAAATTCCATTTATTGGCGATATTTTAAAACGGACATTGCTTGCACGTTACAGCCAAAGTTTGGCTATGGTATTACGCTCTGGTGTGCCTATGACCACTGGATTATCGCTAACAGCGCATGCCGTAGATAATAGCTATATGGAAAAAGCGATTATTACTATGCGCCAAGATATAGAAAAAGGCGATAGTTTACTCAGAGCGTCGAAAAGTTCTGAGCTGTTTTCTCAGCTTGTATTGCAAATGGTAGCGGTGGGAGAGGAAACAGGTCGGGTTGATGAGCTATTACAAGAGGCTGCTGATTATTATGAGCGTGAAGTTGATTACGACTTACGAAGCTTAACTGCAAAAATAGAACCTATTTTAACTGTGTTTGTTGCCATTATGGTGCTGATTTTAGCGTTGGGTATTTTTATGCCGATGTGGAACATGATGTCAGCGATTAAAGGTAATTAACCAAGTGATTGCATCAAAGGCTTACTCAAAAGGTTTCTCATTATTTGAGTTAGTTATTGTTGTGATTTTACTGGCAGTAATTTTGAGCTTTGCTATACCTCAATATATAGGTATTAAAAATCAAGCGCATAATGCGAGCGTTGATGCGATTGCAGGTAGTTTCTCATCAGCTGTTGGCATGGTTAGAGGTCAATGGGAATTAGAAGGAAGACCGAATAGTAGGTCAAATAAAACATTTGTTAATTATGGAGGAGTAATAGTTGGTGTTGATGGATCGTTAGGTACACCAACGAGTGACGAAACAGAAAAAAAAGATACTCGTGTAGAAGCTATAAATGCTAATAAATGCCGCCAAGTATTAAATGTAATTTTGCAAGATGCACCAAGAAGTACCTTAAGTAGTGAAATATCGATAATAAAAAGTGTAAGTTTTTTAGTTAGGTACAATGCAGAAAGTACGCAATGCGTCTACTATTTAACTCATACCATTGATATTAAAAGTATACCTACCAATACGGGTAAAATATCAGGTTTAACAGGTTTTTCATACTTTGCTAAAACAGGCAAAGTAAAAATATTTAAAAATTAAGTAATTAAAAAGAGGCTTACTTATGAAAACGCAATCGTTAAAAAGTTTACCAATGAATAAACAAGCAGGTTTTACGCTTGTTGAATTGATCATCGTAATTGTTATTTTAGGCATTTTAGCTGTTACCGCAGCACCTCGTTTTTTAAACCTGCAAGGTGATGCAAATGCTTCAACACTTGAAGGCTTACAAGGCTCTATTCGCAGCGGTATGAATATTGTGAATGGCAAATCTATTATTGCTAGCAATCACAAAAAAGTATCTGAATCTGTAACAGTAGATACTGGTGCACCAGTTCCTACGGTATATGGTTATCCAGCAGCAACAGAGGCTGCCTTTGAAGCCTTTTTAGATGTCGACTTTGCTGATGGTACTGCTGATGTAGATGGTACTCCTGATACAGTGGATTCAAAAGACTTTAATATAGATACTGCTACAGCAAATAAAGCTATTATTTTTCCTAATAGTTATCTTGTAGGGGACGATTGCCGTATTGAATATACGGCAGCTACAAATTCGGGTGATGCTACAAGCTCTGTTGTTGTAGTGCCACCAGTAATAACACTTGTTACTACGGGTTGTTAATTACATAAATGATCAGCAGTAGTAAGCAACGATTGCGTGGCTTCACACTCATTGAGTTAATTATTACTCTAGTGATATTGGGAATACTGTCGGTAACGGCAGCTCCCAAGTTTCTGGGCAGCTCAACAGAAGATGCATACTCATATCGAGATCGTACTTTAACTGTACTGAGAACAGTGCAGTTACGTGCAATGCAAAATACAGCAATTACAAGTTGCCATACCCTTTATATAACCTCCACACTTATTGCCCCCCCCACACCCGATACATGTATCGGTGGAGCTGATGCAAATAACACCGAGCATTTAGTGGTGCAAATAGACACGCAAAGAAGTGATATAACATTTAGCGCTTTAGATAGTAACGCGAATATATTTACCCAAATTAGTTTTGATCCTTTAGGTAAATCAAATCAAACCTGTACTACGCAATGTCGAATAGATGTTGGGTTAGCTGGCGTATGCATAAGTGGTGAAGGGCTTATCTATGCATGCCCTTAAAGTAAAAGGTTTTACCTTAATTGAGCTTATTATTGGCATAGTCATGTTTGCGATTGCATTGAGCATTATTACCGCGCTCATTGCCCCGCAAGCAAAAAAAAGTGCAGAGCCAATTATTGCTTTAAGAGCCTCTGAATTTGGTCAATCATTAATGAACGAAATTCAGAGTAAATCGTTTGATGAGCATAGCGATAGAAGCGCTCCTTTTAGACGTTGCGGCGAAATAAGCTTAGGTGCAGAACCTTGTACCGCAGAAGGCGATTTAGGCGCCGATGACTTAGCTGCCGGCCTAGAAACCCGAACCAGTTATAACGATGTAGATGACTATATTGCATTGTCTAACCAGCCTATTACAAATAGTTTAGGTGAGGTATTAGGCCAATACAGTGACTTTAATTTAGTTATTACCGTTGAGTACGATAGCGACTTTAACGAATTGACCATCAACGATGGCACAACCTTTAAGCGTATTACTATTGAAGTAATATCACCCTTAGGCGAAGTTTACGGATTTAGTGCATATAAAGGGAATTACTAATGCAAAGAGCTAAATACCAAAATGCATTTACCCTTATAGAACTATTACTTGTAATGGTTATTATTGGTATTTTAGCTGTAAGTGCATTTTCATTTATTGGTGCTGGGGTCAGTATTTATTCGCAAGGGGTTGAACGTCAAGAAGCCGTAGCCCAGGCCCGCTTTTTAATAACGCGACTTAGTAAAGAGCTTCGCCACGCTACGCCAAATTCATTAAGGCTCTCTTGCGATAACAGTACTAGCGGAGCGTGTAGTGCGCAGCAGTGCTTAGAATTTACGCCATTTTTATCGGCCACGCACTATACAAATTACCTACCTACCGCAGCGCCTTTTAATGTTAGCGCTGTTGATTTTGAACTTAATAATTTAATTGAGCCGCAAGCTGGAGATTGGGCAACTATTTACCCATTAAGCAGTGCTGATATATATGATGAAAATAATAATAAGCGCTTAAAAGTGTCTGCATTTAATAGCTCAGCGAGCGAAATTGATGAGTGGCAATTTAGTAAAGCATTTACCCAAGAGTCGCCAAGTAAACGCCTTTATTTACTTTCAGAGCCTGTAAGTTTTTGCGTTGAAGGGCAGTATTTATATAGATATACCAATTACGGTTTTACTATTAATCAATTAGATGCTGTGAGCTTACAAATAAGCAGTGGTGTTAAACGTGATTTATTAGGTATTTACATTGCTAACAATTTAGCGAGCGATTTATTTTTTACTCTTGATTCACTTTCTCTACAAAGAAACGCTGTGCTTAATGTGAATGCGCAAATGCAATTTAACGATACTGAAGTAATGAACTTTAACCATGAGGTACATATTCCTAATGTACCTTAAAAAAAATCCTCACGGAAAAGCCTTACCCAGCAAGCAAAAAGGGAACTTAATAATTATTTCTTTGGTTATTATTGTTGCTTTATTAGCATTGGGATTAGCATTAGTTAAAGTGCTTTCTGGCGCATCACAACAAAATACGATTGAGTATTATGGGGCTCGCGCTTTTATGGCAGCACAAAGTGGATTAGAAAGCGGCTTAACTGAGTTGTTTCCGCTAAGCAGTGCGGTGCAAAGTTGTACTGAGGTGACTAAAAATATTACATTTCAAGCATCTTATTTAGACTCTTGTAATGTAAAGATAAGTTGTGGTCAATATATAGGCTTACCCGATAGCAGTACAGCCAATGGGCTCGTGAATATTTATTACTTACAAAGCAGTGCAACGTGCGCCGCAATTGATTGCCCAGCAGGAAATGATTGCAGAAAAGACTATTGGGAAACACAAAGAACACTCAGTGTGGAGGCTAAAACTTTACCATGATGAAAAATGCATTGGTCATTATATTTTTTAGCTGCGTGCTACTTTGTAATTACGCAAATGCAGTGCCTCCAAAAATCGAGGGCCGTTATATAGAACTGCAAGATACATATACATCGCCTGTTTGGACAAAAGTAAATTTTCAACAGCAATATATAACGCCTCCTGCTGTCTTTATGCTCTCAACAAACCAAGGCGGAAACCCTGCAATAATAAGAATACGTAATATAACTACAACTAGCTTTGAGGCCTTACCACTTGAACCCTCAGGAGAAGATGGTGGACATATTAGTATGGGGGCGCACTATTTAGCTGTTGAGTATGGTGTGCATCAATTTCCTGACGGCACAATTATGGAGGTAGGCAGTACAGACTTATTACTCGAATTACAGTATGGCTCTAAGTCTGGCTTTGCTCCACTGACACCTAAAGGCTATAAGTCTTTAACATTTGCTGAACCGTTTACTCAAAGGCCAAACTTTTTCCATTCGTTACAAACACTCAATAGCATAGACAGCAACCCACCTTCTGAGGCATTAATTCCGTTTTTAACAGTTGCAGTAGAAAGTAATTCTCTATCTGCCAGCGGCGTTAATATTGCTTTAGAAGCATCTGAAACAGCACTTGGGCTTATAAAAACCGAAACTGTTGCCTATATGGCTGTGGAGCCCGGAAGTAACCGCACATTTTCTGACGATAATGGCGTTGAGGTATCATGGGAAACTTTTTTCACAGGCTTTGAAGTTGACGGCTGGAGCAATGGCTGTAATTACTTTAGTTTTACTAATAACTTTAGTGTGGCTCCGTTAGTTGTAGCAAGTAAAAACTCACGCCAAGAAGATGATGGCGGGTGGCTACGCAGCTGTAACCTAAGGACCGACAGGTTAGGGCTTGTTGTTGACGAAGATCGTGATGGCGATAACGAGCGCCGTCACGTAAACGAGGAAGCATCAATACTCGCCATGACCAGTACCTTTGTATTTAATGGTGATATTTTAGATTGTGATACGTTATTCCCGGGCGCTATTTCTACTTATAACAATGGTGAAGTGCAGCTGGTGCAGGGAGTAGAAATAACCGATGGTAATGCGCAGTTTGTCACCACCACAAGTTTAATTTCTACAGCGCTGACAAGCCCTCCTTTGTGTAATGGTCAGGCGTGTGTTGCTGGTGGTTATAACTCTTTAGAACCTAATCAAGCGGCGCAGGTGCCAACGGTTACAAATGATGGTAGCTCAACAGGGCCCGTACCTACGTCTTTAGCTGGCGACTATTATTACGATGAGTTGCAGTTAAGTATGCTGGAAACAGAGTACAGAGTAACAGCACCTACACGTATTTTTTTAAAAGACACAACCTCACTTTTATCAACTTCATTTTTGAATATAGGTAAAACAAATATAGTAGTAGAAACTGGTGCGTACTTAGCTATTTATGTCGATGGTGCGGTTGCTATTGCAGCCGATGCAAATATTGCGGGCTATATTGTTGCCACTGGCGAGGTAAGAATCGCTCAAAATGTAACGTATCAGGGCTCAATTACATCGGGTACACAAATAATTACCGAAGGGAGCTCAACGTTTGACGCTCTACCAGTACCCGAAAGTATCCCTGGTTTTTGTGGTATTTATACACCAGAAACACTGGATCATTATCGTTTAACAATAAGCGATAACAAAGGTCTAACGTGTGAAGCTAAAGAAATGACACTAACAGCCTGCGCTAATGATGCCTGCGATTTATTATTTGCTGAGCCGTCTAGTTTAAACCTTTCTCCAGATAATAGTGGTCAGCAAAGTTGGGTTACGGGGGAGAATATTAATTTTACAGGATCAGCGGTTGTCGAATTTGCTAAACGCACCACAGGCAGTGTTACATTTGGATATAACACTGCTGATCCTTCTGCACCTCTTCGTTGTTATATCGGTGGTAATAATGTTGGTTTGAGTGGCTGTAAAGTTACGTTTTCTGATGCTGGATTTATTTTTAATAATGATACAGATGGAAATACTACAATTCCTACGCAGCTATCAGCAAAACCCTCAAATACCGGCTTTAATGCAAAAGCGCTATCTATTCAAGCGGTAAAAACCAATACCACTACGGGCGTATGCGAAGCTGCATTTCCCGCTGGTGGCGATGTAAGCTTAGATTTATCGTATACATGCAGTGCTGGTGCAAGTTGCTCTGATACGGTTTCACTTAGTAACAACAATAATACCTTTGCGGTCGAGCAAGCAGCTAAATCGTTCACGCTAAACTTTGATAGTGAGTCTAAAGCCCCGATTGTTATAAATTATCCCGATGCAGGAAAGTTGAGTTTAAATGTAAAAACCAACTTAATTTTAGATCCAATTACTAACCTGTCAGTAAATCTAACAGGTAGTTCAAATGAATATGTTGTAAAGCCATTTGGATTAGCAATGGCAGTGGCAAGTGATGGTTATGCAGCAGACGCTGATGGAAGTTTATTTAGATTAACAGGCGAAGCATTCGATTTAAAGATGAATGCGGTGCAGTGGCTAACAGGGCAAGACACTAACAACGATGGTTTCCCAGACAACTACAGCAATATTACGAATAACACCATTGCTAAGCATTTTATTACAGAGCAACCGCTTGTAGAGCCATTGCTAAAAGCGCCTACGCTAGGCATTCAAGGTACGCTTGAAGCTATGAGTACATCACCTTTTAGTGATACAGGTAGTTTGAGTGAATCTATATCGCAATATAATTACGACCAAGTTGGCATAATTGACTTAACAGCAGGCCTTCAAGATGCCGATTACTTTGGGGCGGGAGATGTAAAAGGTGAGCTATACAACGTTGGCCGTTTTGCACCTTCGCAGTTTCAAATATTAGGTGTGCAAGCCGCGGCGCAATGCACACGCTATGGCAGTAATTTAACTTATCTTGGTCAACCTTTTGAACTTGGCTTTACAGTACAAGCACAAAATCAAAATGGTGATCTAATGGCTAATTATAAAGAGGGCTTTGATAAATCAAGTGTAGAGGTTAATGCCGAAAACAACGAAGCAAGCAATTATGTACCCTCAACTAACTTTGCTAGTCGCTTGGTCAACCTAGGAAATAATAACTGGGGAGATATAAGTGACGGCCAGTGGCAAATGAGCCAACTCAACACGACACTCGAAAGATTAGGTGTAGGGCAACCTGACGGGCCATTTTCCATGGTCAGTTTGATGGCAACGCTTTCTGATATAGAAGGGGCAACATTTGTTGATGCAAACGATAAACCAAACACACAAGCAGCATGTTCGGGTGGTTGTAATAGCGTAAGACTAAATGACTTACCAATAGAGTTTAGGTTTGGACGTTTAGTACTTGGTAATAACGCAGGCTCCGATCTCGACCCTTTACTTATTCCTATGCAGGCTCAGTATTACAACGGCAGTGGATTTGTAAATAACGCTGAAGATAACTGTAGTGTGTTTGATTATATCCAAATCACTCAAATATCACCTAGCAGCCCACAATTAACCTATAAATATGGGACTGGTGTATCTGGCCAGCTAGAAGCGGGAGTGTATCCGGCAGATAACGGTATTTATGCACAGCCAAATGGTTTGGGTGAATTTACCTTAGAATATAATACTTATGGTTGGTTAAAGTGGGATTGGCAAGGCGATGGAACACAGCTTGATCCTCGTACTATATTACGATTTGGCCGCTTTAGAGGAAATGATCGGGTTATTTACTGGCGTGAAACACGTGAATAGTTGTAAACTAAGATAATAATTGAACAAAGCTTGTGTTTTGTGCTGCAAGTACATAGCATAAGGCTTTAATTATAAAAAATAATAACGACCAAATAATTGCCGCTTTTGGGACTGGAATATATGCGAATTACTCCTTTATCTCTGTTAATTTCAGCTAGTTTGTTAGCTAGTAGTGCATTTGCACAAGACACAGCTACAGTGACTGGAATTGACTCAGAGATTAGTGTTAAACAAACAGAATACGATAACTCGACAAAAATACTTGAAAAACATCTTAAAGAAGAAAGTCAGTTACAAAATCAATTAGACTTACTTCGTTCTCGTTCTACAGAGCTAGATAAAGAAAAAAACCAAGCGCTCGATGCCATGAACGAAATGTACCGTCGTTTAATTGATGATCCCACTATTAATATTAGTGCCGCTCAATCACGTTATCAAAAAGCGGTGATTGATCATAAGCAAAATAAAGATGATATCTCTATGCAGTTGGCGGCAATTGCATCCCACCGTAAAGACATAGAACAAATTCGTGTTGCTAAACATGCGCTTTTAAATACTTTAGAAAGTTTAAAAGAGCAGTTAACGACAGCCCGCGTAGAGCGTTTACGTAACGAGTTTACACGTGAAGGTACGCTTGAGGTTAACCACACTATTAACTGTAAGCGAACAGAAACGCTAGCAGCGTGTGAGCAACGCGGTCAGCAAATGGGTCTACAAAAAGCAACTAAACGCTTTGTTGATCAAATTTTTGCAAATCTAACAGAAGAGCGAATTGTTGAGCCAAAACGTAATTTGGCGGGCGCTCAAGTACAAATATTAAGTAGCCATGTAGTTAACAGTGCATTTAGCGGACAAGGTAATTACAACGTTAATTTAAGCGTAACTATGCGCGGCGAAGTTAATAGTAGCCGTTTATGTAGCTTATTAAATATAGACAATCGTTATTGTTCTGAGTACGGCACGCCACTTACGGCTGCTTATCAACCAGCGTATAATAATACATTTACTGATAGTCAGTTAACATTCAGTAATACCAAGGATAATGCTAATACCGTATCAGTTTCGCGTTTAAACGACCAGCCAGGTAGTTATTCGATTAATACAACACCGGTAAAAAGAGATTACTCTGATACGAACAACAACACACAAGATCAAGCTGTAGAGTTAACATTACGCTCTAATGTTTACGATGATGAAGTATTTATTGATGGTGTTAGCTTTGGTTCTACACGCTTAGTAACGAGTTTACCGCGTGGTGTTCACAACGTTGAAGTACGTAAATTAGGCTATAAATCTTACCAAGTTCGTGTTGATTTGAATAAAGCGCAAACTATTCATGCAAACTTAGTAAAAAAGCCTGAGTCGATTGCTGTACCGACCTACACCCGAGAGCAACCAGAAGTAACAACACGTCAGGTTAGTGAAAACGTCAATGTTTTAAATGCAAACGTTGAAACACCTGTCGTGGTTATTCCTGCAGGAAAGTTTAAAATGGGCGATATTAACGGCAATGGTCTAGCTAATGAACGCCCAGTAATTGAAAAAGTAATAGCAAACTCTTTTGCTATGCAAAGCAAGGAAGTAACTGTAGGTGCTTACGAAAAGTTTGTAGCAAATACAGGTTATAAAACGCAAGCAGAGAAAAATAAAGGGTGTGCGTATTATTTAAATGGCGAACCAGTATGGGAAGCAGATTTAAATTGGCGTAATCCTGGTTTTGAGCAAAGTAGTGATTTTCCGGCTGTGTGTTTAACTCACAATGACGCAAAAGCTTACGCTGAGTGGTTATCGGGTCAAACGGGGCAGCAATTTCGTTTACCTAATGAAGTTGAGTGGGAATACGCAGCTCGCGCAGGAACCGAAACAGAATACCCTTGGGGTAACGAAATAGGTAAAAACCTAGCTAACTGTGGTTGGTGTGGTAGTGAATGGTCAAACAGACGCGCCTCACCAGTGGGTTCTTTTTCTCCAAATGCATTTGGATTATACGATACCGTAGGTAATGTATGGGAATGGACAGATAAAGAATCAGGTGAGTCAGATGTAGCTGTAAGAGGCGGAGCGTGGAACTTTGCACCAAGCCTTGCTCGTGCATCTACGCGTTTAATATTAGCGCCTGATTTTAGATCTAACTACATTGGTTTTCGCTTAGTTCGCGAACGATAAAACTCAATTAAGGAAGCTTAGCTTCCTTTTTCATAAATTCACAAAGGCGCTGCGCTTTATATTGCTCATATAGTTGAGCATGTTAAAGTGAGGCAGCTAATATAAGAACGTATTTCAAAGGTCATCCAGCCTCATGTTTAAAAAACTCCGTGGTATTTTTTCTAACGATCTATCGATCGACTTGGGTACAGCCAATACCCTAATTTATGTAAAAGACGAAGGCATTGTATTAAATGAACCTTCTGTTGTTGCTATCCGCCAAGAGCGTGCTGGTGGACCTAAAAGTGTTGCATCTGTAGGTACAGAAGCAAAGCTTATGTTAGGTCGTACACCGGGTAATATAAAAGCGATTCGTCCAATGAAAGACGGTGTTATTGCTGACTTTTTTGTAACAGAAAAAATGTTACAACACTTCATCAAACAAGTGCACAACAATAACTTTATGCGCCCAAGTCCACGTGTACTAATTTGTGTACCGTGTGGTGCTACTCAAGTAGAAAAACGTGCAATACGTGAATCTGCAATGGGTGCAGGTGCTCGTGAAGTTTACTTAATTGAAGAACCAATGGCAGCAGCCATTGGGGCAGGCTTACCTGTGTCAGAAGCAACCGGTTCTATGGTTGTTGATATTGGTGGTGGTACAACTGAAGTTGCTATTATTTCACTTAACGGTGTTGTTTACTCATCATCTGTCCGTATTGGTGGCGATAAGTTTGACGAAGCTATTATTAATTATGTGCGTCGTAACTTTGGTAGTTTAATCGGTGAAGCGACAGCTGAAAATATTAAGCATCAAATTGGTTCTGCGTTTAAAACTGATGAGCCAATCGAAATTGAAGTACGTGGCCGTAACCTTGCAGAAGGTGTCCCGCGTTCGTTCACCCTTAATTCTCACGAAATCCTAGAAGCTCTACAAGAGCCATTGATGGGTATTGTGAGTGCAGTAATGGTTGCTCTTGAGCAATCACCACCAGAGCTGGCATCAGATATTTCTGCGCACGGCATGGTACTTACTGGCGGTGGCGCATTGTTAAAAGATTTAGACCGTTTATTAATGGAAGAAACGGGTATTCCGGTTGTTGTTGCTGATGATCCACTTACATGTGTTGCACGTGGTGGTGGTAAGGCACTTGAAATGATCGATGTTCATGGTGGTGACGTTTTTAGTTACGACTAATGAAATTAATGTTTGGACGCACAGTCTCTTTGCAACTGCGACTTTTTGTCGCAGTGCTTTTGAGTATCGTACTCATTGTTGGAGACAGATATACGCAAGGTGGTACCGTTGTTCGTACCAGCCTTAATACTTTAGTTAGCCCACTAATTTATGTTGCTAATTTACCCTACGAATTATTTAGCTTAAGTGCTAAAAGCCTGCATACGCGGGAGCAACTTCTTACTGAAAACGAAGCGCTGAAAAAAAAGCAAATGCTACAAAGCGAGCAACTTCAGCAGTATCAATTTCTAGCCAGAGAAAACCAAAAACTACGCGCCTTATTAGGCTCATCTGCAAAGCAATCAAATCGTAAAATTATTGCTCAAGTACTTTCTGTGCATTCAAACCCGTATAGCCATCAAGTTGTTATAAATCGTGGTACTACAGACGGGCTTAGTGAAGGCCAAGCTGTAATTGATGAAATGGGTGTAGTAGGACAGCTTACAAAAGTTGGTTCAATGACTTCACGTGTATTACTAATGACCGACACTACGCATGCCACACCTGTTCGTATACTTCGTAACGATGTGCGAACAGTTGTAGAAGGCATTGGTAAAATTAACGTAGTTAAGCTCTCGCACGTCCCACATAGCTTAGATGTACGAATTGGTGATGTACTCGTTACATCAGGATTAGGTGGCACATTCCCTGAGGGATATCCGGTAGCAGTAGTAACTGAAATAAACCGTGATGAAGGTCGCCCGTTCGCACAAGTTTTTGCAGAACCTATTGCGCAATTAGATCGCATACGTTTACTTGTTATTTTATGGCGTAATCAGCAGGAGCAAATCAGCGATGATTAACCGTTATTCATTGTTAATTGCGCTAAGCATTTTTTTTGCGTTAATAATGGCATTAATGCCGCTCCCTTTTTCGTTTGAACCATTTAGACCTGACTGGGTTTTACTTGTACTTATGTATTGGTCGTTGGCAGTACCGCATCGTTTAAATATTGGTACTGCTTGGGTTGTTGGTTTATTAATAGATTTAGCATCTGGCTCGCCGCTGGGTGTGAATTCACTTACATTTTCTGTATGTATATTTGTCACTGCGAGCAACTTTCAAAAAATTCGTAACTTTTCACTTTGGCAACAAAGCTTATTAATTGGTTTGTTTTTAACGCTATATCATTTAATGCAGTTTTGGCTAAATCACTTTTTGTTAGGGGTTTACTTTAATCCACAGTATTTATGGCCAGTAGCAACCGGAATGATTAGTTGGTTTTGGGTATTTTTACTACTTCGCAAATATCGCAGACATTTTAGGATCAGGTAATGACTACCGCAGTATATTTGGCATCAGCCTCTCCCCGTCGTAAAGAGTTATTAAGCCAACTAGGTGTCGAATTTACACAATTTAGTGTTGATGCAGATGAAAGCCCACTTCCAAACGAGCAACCTAGAGCACTTGTAGATCGTTTAGCGCGCTTGAAAGCCCAAAGCGGTGTAGAGCTTGGGTATACTGATCGCCCTGTACTTGGTAGTGATACCGTGGTTGTCATCGATAACGAGTCATTGGGTAAACCTCGCGATAAAAATGATTTTATACACACATTAAAACGCCTATCAGGTAACACACATCAAGTACTTACCGCAGTTGCATTTGCGACGCAAAATGATGTGCTTAGCTGTGTTGTAAGCACAGATGTCACCTTTAAAACTTTAACTGATGAAGAAATTAATGCTTATTGGGAGTCAGGTGAGCCACAAGATAAAGCCGGTGGCTACGGTATCCAAGGTTTAGGTGGTCGCTTTGTAACTCACATTGCGGGTAGCTATTTTTCTGTTGTAGGCTTACCTTTATATGAAACCGAACAATTATTAAAAACATTCTTAAGAAGGTAACATGAGTACAGAATTACTGATCAATGTCACACCGAGCGAAAGCCGTGTTGCCCTAATAGAAAACGGTGTACTGCA
Source organism: Pseudoalteromonas sp. Z9A4 (assembly GCF_011378845.1). NCBI lineage: Bacteria > Pseudomonadati > Pseudomonadota > Gammaproteobacteria > Alteromonadales > Pseudoalteromonadaceae > Pseudoalteromonas > Pseudoalteromonas sp. Z9A4. The sequence goes on along the minus strand of NZ_WTLA01000020.1, from coordinate 51,745 downwards.
AGAAATACAGCTAGAGCGAATTGGTAACCTAGGTATTGTAGGCAATATTTACTTAGGAAAAATAAGCCGTGTGCTTCCAGGTATGCAGGCTGCTTTTGTTGATATCGGCCTTGAAAAAGCGGCATTTTTGCATGCATCCGATATTGTAAATAGTGCCTCTATTGTTGAAGGCGTAGACGACGTACCAATAAAAAAAGTACAAGACATTAGAGAGTTAGTTCGTCAAGGCCAATACATTATGGTGCAAGTGGTAAAAGATCCGCTAGGCACTAAAGGTGCAAGACTCACCACTGATATTACCATTCCTTCTCGCTATTTAGTGTTTATGCCAGATGCGACCCATGTAGGGGTTAGTCAGCGTATTGAAACTGAAGAAGAGCGCTCACGCCTTAAAAAAATAGTCGCAGAATATGGCGATGAAAATGGCAGCTTTATTGTACGTACAGCTGCTGAAGGTGCTAGCGAAGCTGAATTACGACACGATGCCGGTTTTTTAAGAAAACTGTGGGAAAAAATTACGGCTCGTCGTAGAAAAACCAGTAAAGCCAGTATCCTACATGAAGACTTAACGCTTGCCTTTAGAACCCTACGTGATTACGTGGGCGAAGATATGGAACGCATTCGCGTTGACTCTAAACTTACTCATGAAGAACTAAAGTTATTTACTGAAGAGTTTGTTCCACAGCTTTCTCAAGTACTTGAATACTACCCAGGTGAGCGACCTATATTTGATTTGTTTGACGTTGAAAACGAAATTCAAAAAGCACTACATCGTAAAGTTACGCTAAAATCCGGTGGTTATATAATTATTGATCAAACAGAAGCGATGACGACTGTTGATGTTAATACGGGTGCATTTGTAGGACATCGTAATTTAGAAGAAACGATTTTTAATACCAACGTAGAAGCAACCTCTGCAATTGCTCGCCAGCTTAGGCTGCGTAATTTAGGCGGTATTATCATTATCGACTTTATCGATATGGTAAGTGAGGATCATAAGCGCCGAGTATTACACTCACTTGAATCAGCACTCGCAAAAGATCGCACTAAAACAAATATCAATGGGCTTTCAGCACTTGGGCTTGTTGAAATGACGCGTAAACGTACACGCGAAAGCTTAGAACATATTTTATGTGATGTATGCCCTGCGTGTTCTGGTCGTGGTTCGCAAAAAACAGTTGAAACGGTTTGCTACGAAATACTACGTGAAATAGTGCGTGTTAACCGAGCATACGCTGCCGATAAGTTTATGGTGTACGCAGCGCCTGCTGTAAGTGAAGCCCTACTAAACGATGAGTACCATAACCTTGCCGAGCTTGAGCTATTTATTGGTAAGCAAGTCAATATTCAAACAGAGAGCTTATACAGCCAAGAACAGTTTGATGTGGTAATGATGTAATGAAAGCAAAAGCGGTCTGTTTTTTTTGTTTTAGAAAGTTATGGCAGACCTGCGCCATAATTTTGGTATTACTGGCCGTTATTGTTTCAATTTTAAAATATACCCTTCCGTATGCAAACGAATACAAAGGGAATATAGAAAGCTATTTACACGAAAAGTTTGAAATAAGCTTATCTATAGGTGAAATATCAGCTAGTTGGCAGGGCAGTGGTCCTGCATTAGTATTAGAGAATTTATCGTTTAAAGATAACGAAACTGCACCAATATCACTCACCATTGCTAAAACCAGCTTAGAGCTAAACTTATGGGAAAGCTTAAAAGCGCTGCAACTTAGATCTAATTATTTTGTTATTAATGGTTTTCATACCAGTGTAAATATCACCAACTTATTTAAAACCGGTAACAACGACGGAGTCTCTTTTGAGCAAAAAGAGCTAATTGAAGAACTGTTTTTGGGTAAAACGGGTCATTTTGCAATAGAAAATTCCAGTATTAACTTTGTTCTAGAAGACGGTAAAGAGCGTAAGTTACTCCTCAAAAATATTGTTTGGCAAAATGAAGATGAGCAGCATCTTGGTAGTGGGAGCTTAGCACTGCCGGGTATTTCGGTCGGTGATTTTGATGCGCGCATAGCACTCACTGGCGATACCCTAGAGCAAGTTGCGGGCGACATTTATGTGCAGGCTAACAAAGTCGATGTATCTAACTGGTTAGCGCAATATATAAATACGCAAAAGCAACAACTGCATAGCGATATTAATTTACAAGCGTGGCTAAAACTAGATAAAGGTTTTGTAAGCGATATAAAAATGCAGTGGCTACCAAGCTTTGTGCGTTGGCAGCGAGAAGAGCAAAGCCAACAAGTCAGCCTGAGTGAAGGTGGATTCCATCTATATCCCGAGCAAAATAGCTGGCACTTAAAAAGCACCGGTTTAACATTTAATAGTAACGATAAAGCATGGCCAAGTTTAGAGTTTGAAGCTCAACTAGGTGCGACAAATGAAGTGTGGCTCCATCAAGTTGATTTTGAATTACTGGGTAACCTAGCAGGGCTAAGTAATTTTGATGCACTTGAACCATTTTTAGAGCGCCGACCTAGCGGGCAAATAGATCAAGCTTATTTAAATTTCTCTAATGCACAGCAATGGCAACTATGGTTTGAAGCCGACAATATTGGTTGGCAAGAATTAAGGTCGGTACCTGCAGCACAAGGACTTAGAGTAAATGGTTTACTTAATCAAAGTAGTGGTCGAATAAATTTATTTGGTGAAAATGGCACATTAGTTACAGGCGAAAGCTTTAGTAACGACATAAATTATAATCAGCTAAATGTAGAGCTAGATTTAGCTGAGCGAGATGATGGCTGGCATATAAGTAGTGACAATATATGGTTTGATAATGATGAAGTTACTCTTGCTGCAGAATTACAAATTAGTCTAACAGATGATCCTCGATTAGATCTTTACGCTGAAGCGTTCGCCCCAGATGCTAAAATTGCAGGTCATTATTTCCCATTAAAAGCAATGAGCGCTGAGCTCGTTAGCTATTTAAATGGCGCAATTAAAGGCGGAGAAATATCTAAAGCACAAGTCTTATTTGCAGGACCTTTATCTGGTTTTCCATTCACCGATGGCAGTGGCCAGTTTGGTGTACTAGCGCAAATAGACAACGCAACCTATGAGTTTGATCCTGATTGGCCTTTGGTCACCAATACCGACGTACAGCTACATTTTGATAATGAGCGTATGGACATATATAGCCAGCAAGGTAAGTTGGTTAATTTAGATATTGGTAATAGTGTACAGGTAAGCATTGCAGATTTAATGCATGCTGATGAACTTATTGTGCAAATTGATAAAAAAGCACAAATGGAAAAGTTACATGACTTTTTTGCAGCGACACCTATTGCTAAACCTCTTGCTGAAATTTTTAAAGTTGTACAGGGCAAAGGCGAAGCCGATGCCAGTATTGAGCTTTTAGTAGGCTCAAAATTTAAAGGTGGAGCCAGTGTTAGCGGCAAAGTTAATTTAAATGACTTGCCAGTATTTATAGCAACGCCAGGAATTGAGTTTAAAAATCTAACTGGCGAGCTTAATTTTAAAAACGACAATATCACACTTAAAAATGCGACTGCGAAATGGTTGGGCATGCCGCTAACTATTAATTACAGCAGTAAAAGTGATGCAAAAAATTACCAAGCAAACATAGATATAAACGCCAAAATTGACGCCGATACACTAATAGATAGTGGACAAGGTATATTAAAAAATTATTTAAGCGGGCAAAGTGATGTTGATATTGGCTTAGTACTTAACTTTACCGAGCAAGGCTTTAATTACCGTGCACAGGTAAACTCAGAACTACTTGGCTTAACGAGCAACTTACCTACACCTTATAATAAAAATAGCGAACAGGTTTGGGCGCTTGATGCCATAGTACAAGGTGATGACATTTCTAATCTCATTACAGCAAACGCTAATCAACAGTTTTACTTTAATGCTATTTTAGAAAATGGAAAATCACAGTTTAGTAATGTCCATTTTGTGCTCGGAAAACAAGATTTAGGATTAAACCAAAAAGACTTAAGCGTAAATATAAATCTTGAACAGAGTGAACTAGTGCCTTGGTTTGATCTGATTGATCAAATAATTAAAGCTGGTAAAGCAAACCCAGATCAAGAATCAAAAGGGATTATGCCACCGCTTAATGAGGTGGTCGCAAATATAGGTTTACTTGATGCGAGTAACATCATTTTTAATGGTTTTGAAATGCGTTTAGCACCATCAAAAGACGATTTATACCTAAAGCTAAATGCTAAAGAACTTAGAGCTGGGGTTTTTATCCCTATATCACAGCCTAGCCAGTCCATACGAATTAATGCCGATTACTTAAGGCTTAATTTTGCACCGCACAATGAGCAAGTACTTGAAATAACAGATGTGCTTCCTGAGGAAGACTTGAGCTGGCTTACTAAAATACCTGCCATTGAGTTTGAATGTAGTGATTGCAAAATTGACCGCTATCAACTTGATAAAGTAAGTGCGTCATTATTGGGTGATGGTGAGCGCTTATCAATATCAGAGCTTGTGGTCGATAAAGGAAATCATGTGCTGCGCACTAAAGGGCAGTGGCAAAATGGCTTAACAACGCTAAATGGCGAGCTTAAAAGTGATGACATAGGCGCACTGTTTGGCGAGTTTGATATAACCTCCGCTATTAAGGATTCAAAAGCCGATCTAAATTATGATCTTACTTGGCAAGCAGCGCCTTATGATTTTGATGTGAAAACTTTAAGCGGTGAGGTGGACTGGGATTTAGGAGAAGGTCATTTAACTGAAGTAAGCGATGGCGGTGCACGCGTATTTTCGCTGTTGAGCCTTGATTCACTCGTGCGCAAACTGAAGCTTGATTTTAGAGATGTATTTTCAAAGGGCTTTTTTTACAACAGCATGCAAGGCTCTATGCAGTTAAAAAACGGTATTGCTTACACTAAAGATACCAAAATGGACGGTGTACCCGCTGATTTAACCATTAAAGGTTATGCAAATTTAAACACGCTTGATATAGATTATGACCTTGCTGTAGCGCCACAAGTAACCTCGAGTATTCCGGTTATAGTTGCATGGATGGTAAACCCAGTAACAGGGCTTGCTGCCTTAGCAATTGATAAAGTTATTCATTCTGCGCGCGTCATCTCAGAGATCAACTTTAAAGTAACGGGTAAAATGAACGATCCTATTGTTCAAGAACTCGACAGAAAAAGTCGTGAAGTTACGCTTCCTCAAGCTGCGCAAAATCAGCCACAAGCATCAGTCGATTTAAAACTTAAAGATGCACAAGTAACAGTAACGCAATGAACAAAACTGAAATACTAAGCACTCCCACAATAGTTGCCCTGCAAATGTGTTCAGGGCTAAACCCTGATGACAACATAGCAAGCTTAAAGCGTGCACTTAAAACACTCCCCGCAACAAGACCATTACTTGTTTGTTTGCCTGAGGCTTTTTTAGTGTTTAGTAAAAGTGGTAACGATACGTTACGTGTTGCTAAGCAAGTTGAGCGATACAAACTACAACTTAGTGAATTGTGCCAACACCATAATATTTGGTTAAATGCAGGGACAATGCCTGAGCCATTTAACAAACATAAATATTATGCAGCATCGCACTTATATAATAATCAAGGCGAGCTGGTTACAACGTATAACAAAATACATTTATTTGATGTAAACGTAGATGATCAAACAGGTAGCTATCGAGAGTCAGATTTTACCCAAGCAGGTAGCGATGTGGTTGTTGTTGATTCTCCCTTTGGTAAAATAGGCTTAACAGTATGTTATGATCTGCGCTTTAGTGGCTTATTCAACGAACTAGTACGCCAAGGCGCCGATATTATTTTAGTACCAAGTGCATTTACAGTCGTCACAGGGCAAGCGCATTGGCAGCCATTATTAGCAGCTCGCGCAATAGAAACACAATGTTATGTAGTTGCAGCAGCTCAGTACGGTACACATGAAAATGGCCGACAAACATATGGGCACAGTATTATTATTTCACCTTGGGGGAATATCCTGAGTGAATTGCCAACAGGCACCGGTTTTATAAGCTGCAACGCAGCTTTAGACCAGTTACAAAAAATTAGACGAGATATGCCCGTGCAGTCTCATCAACGATTTAGAGAGCATTTATTATGAATTCGGTTGAACAGCATTTACTACACGACAGCCAGCTAAATAGAGAAGAGCTCGAAAAAACGCTCGCTTACATACATCAGCATAAAGTGGATTACGCCGATTTATATTTTCAATCAAGCCACCACGAATCATGGGTGCTTGAAGACGGCTTAGTTAAAGAAGGCTCTTATAACGTTGAACGTGGCGTTGGTGTACGTGCTGTAAGCGGCGAAAAAACGGGTTTTTCTTACTCTGATGCAATAAACCTCGAAGCGCTAAATAAAGCGGCAACAGCAGCACGTAGCATTGCAGATGCTGGCGAAGATAGAGCGATTAAAGTATTTAGTGATGTTAAAGCTAAAGAGCAGTTTGCACCTCATCAGCCAATTTCGAGTATGAGCGATACCGACAAGGTGAGCTTATTACGCGAACTCGAAAACTATATTCGTGAGCTAGCACCCGATGCAGAGCAAGTAATTAGTTCAATGTCAGCGGTATACGAAGAAGTATTAATCGCAGCAAGTGATGGTACGTTTGCCACCGATATTCGCCCGCTTATTCGTTTAAACTGCTCAGTACTGCTTGAAAAAAATGGTCGCCGTGAACGCGGTGGCGCAGGTGGTGGTGCACGTTTAGATTATGGTTACTTTAAAGAGCTTGTTGATGGTAAACCGCGTTGGATGGAATTTGCCGAAGAAGCTGTACGTCAAGCTAAAGTAAATCTTGAGGCTATTGATGCCCCTGCAGGTACTATGGAAGTTGTACTTGGTAATGGTTGGCCAGGTGTGCTTTTACACGAAGCGGTAGGGCACGGACTTGAAGGCGACTTTAACCGTAAAGGCGCGTCTGCGTTTAGCGGTAAGGTTGGCCAAAAAGTAGCATCTGAGCTGTGTACAGTTGTTGATGATGGCACAATGGCCGATCGCCGTGGTTCACTAAATGTAGATGACGAAGGCACGCCAGCCGCTTACAACGTACTTATCGAAAACGGTATTTTAAAAGGCTATATGCAAGATAAGCTAAATGCGCGTTTAATGGGGGTAAGCCCTACCGGTAACGCACGCCGTGAGTCGTATGCACATTTACCAATGCCTCGCATGACTAATACTTACATGTTAGGCGGAGAGCACAGCCAAGCCGATATTATAAGCTCAGTTAAAAAAGGTGTATTCGCGCCTAACTTTGGCGGCGGACAAGTTGATATTACCTCAGGTAAGTTTGTATTTAGCGCATCAGAAGCGTACTTAATTGAAAATGGTAAAATTACTCAACCAATTAAAGGCGCAACGCTTATTGGTAATGGCCCAGAAGTAATGCAGCAAATATCTATGGTTGGTAACGACTTAGCGCTTGATAAAGGTGTTGGTGTTTGTGGTAAAGATGGTCAAAGTGTACCCGTAGGCGTAGGCCAACCAAGCTTAAAAATAGATAAGCTAACAGTGGGCGGTACAGCATAAACAATATGAGCGCGAAGTAAGTTCGCGCTTTTTGTTTTAATGAAGGTGGGGTTTATGCCTCGTCTTCATCCTCCTTATTTTTTTCAGCCTCTTTATACCATAACGCAAAAAAGCATTCTGTTAATTTGTGTTCTATCTCAAGCGCTTTTTCTGTAGGACAAAACAAGGTGAAACTTGCTTTAAATTCACCTAAATCAGTTGTACCAAAGTGAATTACCGGCTCTGGACCTGATATTTTTGCATCAAGTTTACGCTCAATCATCGAATTATAACGACTGGCTACTTCTTGAAACTCTTCGCAGTACAGTTTAGCTTTTTCAGTCAATGTGTCGTGAATAGGATACGGGTTAAAGCTCTCTCTTCGGACAATAATAAAATGATGTGTAACAAAGCGTTTTACAAAGTTTAAGTTTTTAATAGAACTGGTAATCAGCTTATTATTAGGTATATATATAGTTTTTCTTGAAAATTGATAAGTATGTATATCAATTTCATGCATGGTTGTTTTTATCCAATCGGTTTCAGCAACCTCACCAAAGTAATCACCGACTTGTATCCAGTCACCGACTCTAAATGGGCGAGTTGTTACTAGATAAAAAAAGCCTATCACACACTGAATAAACTCGCGCGTTGCAAGCACAATAGCTACTGCAAAAGCAGCAATTGAAAGTGCAAAGTTTTGAATTTCGGTAGACCACACAAACAGCAGCGATATCATCATTACAAAATTAATAAAATGCTTAATATTGTGTGCGATGTAACGAATATCTTTTTCTTTTTTTTCTGCGCGATTTTTAGCGAGCTTATCAACAAGCACTTTTAGTACAAATGCAATTGTGATCATTACAATTGAAAGAAGAAACGGATGCAGCAATATATCTTTAGTCATAATATCCAATTAAACGCGAGTTGATAAAAACAGACTCAGTATATTGATTTATTAAACCAATTAGCAAACTTAGCGCAAAAAAAGTAACTAATAAAAATGGAGCTATGTTATTGAGTTGCTTCATCAGTACAATGTTTGTGATTTTTAGCCATTCTTTTTCGGCATATGAGTACAAGCTCAATGGCTGAAATAAAAATTAGAGTATAGCCAAGTGTTTCTACTCCTTCTTCAACAATGTTTTTGACTACGCGTACATAGTCATCGCCCATTACTGAATGCCAAAATGCACCTTTGCCCATAATTCGTGAAAACGCGAGTAAAGTAACCATACCGGATAAACAAACCCCATAACTAGGGGTGAGGCTATAGGCTTTTAAAGAGTTAAAAATACTCCCTCTCTTTGCTATTAAATAAACAAGTACGCCAGCCAAAATTGAATAGACAATACTTTGCCAAGCTCCATCAAATAAGTATAAGTCGAGGTAGGTATCAAACTCTCTTACAAACATCATTGCCGACAATGCAGCAAGTAATATCGCAGATATTCTAAGTTGAAAGTTAATTCGCGAAGCATAGAAAAACAAAATACAGCTTAAAAAAGTTAAAACATCTTGCATATGTTCAGTGAGCGTTTCTTCACTGTAAAGTGCGTTTTGTTGTAACTCAAATCCTTCAAGTTGAATTAAAGAGGCAACACCCGCTAGACACAGTAAGTAAATAAATGACCGTAGTAAAAACATAAAAAACCAGAGAACACTATAAATGCGCGAGATTCTAATTGTAAAAATGCCTTAAAGCCAAAACAAAATTTAAACTTTTAATGTTTTTATTAGTCTAAGATTTTTTATGTTAAAATAATGGCTTAGATGTTTGTTTAATGTTGGGTGGATGTTTTTAAAGTGATATTTTAAGTGATTTGTTGTGCAAAATATAACAAGCATTAAAAAGCCTTTACTAAAAATAGCAAAGGCTTATATAAGTCAGGTTCTAGAGTTTAAAGCCTAGCGCATCGTTACAAATTCTTCCGAACCAGTCGGGTGAATAGCAACAACGGCATCAAAATTAGCTTTAGTTGCGCCCATTTTCATGGCAACGGCAAAACCTTGAATCATTTCATCAACTGCAAAACCAATACCATGTAGGCCAACTACTTTTTCGTCTGGGCCGGCACATACAAGTTTCATTTTACAAGGCTGGCGATGTTTAGTTACCGCTGTGTACATAGCCGTAAAACCAGATTGGTAAATCTTAACGTTTTCTTCGCCATACTGAGAAATAGCTTCTTGTTCAGTAAGGCCAATAGTACCAATTGGTGGGTGACTAAATACAACAGTAGGAACTAGGCTGTAATCCATTTTTAAATCATCAGGTAGTTCTTTATTAAATAAACGCTCTGATAAAGTACGCCCTGCTTTAACTGCTACAGGCGTAAGTTCAATACCGTTTTCGATAATATCACCAACAGCATAAACGTTTTTAGCTGTGGTATTTTGAAACTCATCAACTTTAACAAAACCATCGCTGTTAACTTCTACGCCAGCAGCGGCTACATTAATTGCATCTGTTGTTGGCTGGCGGCCAATGGCCCAAATTACTTGGTCAACGTTATGAGTTTTGCCATTATCTAAATGTAGCGTTACAGAGCCATCATCTTCTTTAACTAATTTATGAGGTACAGATTCTGTATGAAGAGTAGGGCCTTCAGCAGCCATAACATCAACAAGTGTTTCAACTATGTATGGGTCAAAGTTACGAAGTGGAGAATGCTTACGAACAAATAAATGTGTTTCAGTACCTAAACCATGTAATACACCAGCAAGCTCGACGGCTATGTAGCCTGCGCCAATAACTGCAACGCGCTTAGGTTGCTCTTTTAGCTCAAAAAAGCCATTTGAATCGATACCGTGTTCAGCACCTTCAATATGCGGAATACTTGGGCGTCCACCTACTGCAATTAATATATGGTCGGCTGTGTAGTGCTTGCCGTTTACTTCAACTGTTTTATTATCTACAAATTTAGCAAAGCCTTTAATTACAGTAACGCCATTGCTAGCAAGGCCACTGTCATAACCTTTATGAATTCGGCCTATGTAGGCTTCACGGCTTTCTACTAACTTGCTCCAATCAAAGCCTTTAACTTCAACATTAAAGCCGTAATCTGGGGCATATAAATTAATTGCTTCAGCAACCTGAGCACCGTGCCACATTACTTTTTTAGGTACGCAGCCCACGTTTACACACGTGCCGCCCATGTGTTTTGCTTCTATAAGTGCTACTTTAGCGCCACGCATTGCCGCTCTATTTGCAGAGGCAATACCACCACTGCCACCACCGATTGCAATATAATCAAAGTGTTGTGTCATTTTATGTCCTTAGGCGTTGAGTTTTATGCGCATTAGCATAACATTAAGTTTTAAAAATAAAGAGTGTTTAGGTGACCTATGTTTAGTAAAAAAACATTCGAATTTCTTGCTCAGCTTGATCAAAACAATAATAGAGACTGGTTTAACGACCATAAATCACAGTATGAGGAATACGTAAGAGAGCCCGCTTTAGATTTCATTAGGCAAATGCAAGCACCACTTGCTGAGGTTTCTAGCCATTTTGTCGCATCAGATAAAAAAGTCGGCGGTAGTTTAATGAGAATCCATAAAGACGCGCGTTTTAGTAAAGATAAAACCCCATATAAAATTAATGTAGGGATTCAATTTCGCCATTTTATGGGAAAAGACGTACACGCCCCTGGTTTTTATTTTCACTTAGCAAATGACGAATGTTTTGTAGGTGCTGGTATTTGGCGACCAGAATCAAAGGCGCTTAATGCAATTAGAACCTGCATAGATGAAAACCCAAATAGCTATAAAAAAGCAATTTATGATGAGCAATTTAAATCTATATTTGAAATGTCAGGAGAGTCGCTAAAACGCCCACCAAGAGGTTTTGAAAAAGAGCACCCCTTAATAGATGAGCTCAAACGAAAAGACTTTATAGCCATTAGCCCACTTACTCAAAAGCAAATATGTAGTAATAACCTAGTTGATACGGTGTTAGAACGTTATAAAGTGGCCGACTCATTAATGGGTTATTTGTGTTTTGCTTTAGAGCAACCTTATTAAAATTAAACAACTTAAAAGCGGCTGAGTTGTTTTTTTACTTTTAGACCCAATTTAAAACGTAATGCATTAACGCAAAGAGAGTATTTATGAGCAACCCATTAATTGGCCTTGAAGGCTTACCACCATTTTCAAAAATAAAGCCTGAGTACGTAGTACCAGCACTAAAAGACGGTATCGAGCTTTGTCGTAAAGCCATTGATGACGTGTTAGCTAAAGGCTCGTATACGTGGGATGACTTAGTATTACCCCTTGAAGAAGCTGACGATAAATTATCGCGCATGTTCTCCCCTGTATCGCATTTAAATTCAGTAATGAATAACGACGAATTACGTGAAGCTTACGAGCAGTGCTTACCGTTAATATCTGAATATTCAACATTTGTAGGTCAGCATCAAGGTTTATACAACGCGTATAATACGCTTTATAACAGTGACGAATTTAAAACGCTGACGACAGCACAACAAAAAACAATTACTAATGCGCTACGCGATTTTAAATTATCGGGTATTGCATTAGCGCCGAAGCAGCAAACACGCTACGGCGAAATTAGCGCGCGTTTATCAGAACTTGCCTCAAAATTTGGCAACAACGTAATGGATGCCACACTTGCTTGGCGCAAACATATTACTGATGAAAGCGATTTAGCTGGCTTGCCAGAGTCTGCTTTAGCGCTTGCAGCTGATACTGCAAAAAGTAAAGAATTAGATGGTTGGTTATTTACACTCGATTTTCCGTCGTACTTACCAATAATGGCTTACGCAGATAACCGCGAATTACGCAAAGAAACTTACACCGCGTTTTCTACGCGCGCATCAGATCAAGGCCCTAACGCTGGTGAATTTGATAACTCAGAGATTATGAGTGAGGAGCTTGCGCTTCGTCATGAACTTGCACAGTTACTAGGATTCAACAGCTACGCTGAAAAGTCACTAGCGACTAAAATGGCCGAAACACCAGAACAAGTATTCTCATTTTTAGAAGACCTAGCAGCTAAATCAAAACCACAAGCAGAACAAGAAGTCGCAGAGCTAAAAGCATATGCTGAGCAAAAACATGGTATCTCTGAATTACAAGCATGGGATTTTGGTTACTACAGCGAAAAACTTAAGCAAGAAAAGTACGCTATTTCAGATGAAGTACTACGTCCTTACTTCCCAGCAAATAAAGTATTAAGTGGCTTATTCGAAACTGTTAACCGTTTATTTGGTATCAACGTAAAAGAAGTTACCGATTTTGATACTTATCACAAAGATGTACGCTTTTTTGAAATTGTAGATAGTAGCAATACTCTACGCGGACGTTTTTATCTCGATTTATATGCACGCGACCACAAACGTGGCGGCGCGTGGATGGATGACTGTATGGGTCGTAAAGTACGCGCTAACGGCGAACTACAAACTCCAGTGGCTTATTTAGTGTGTAACTTTAATAAGGCGGTTGGCGATAAACCGGCGCTGTTTACTCATGACGAAGTAACTACTTTATTTCATGAGTTTGGTCATGGTATTCACCACATGCTTACACAAGTTGATGCCGCGCCAGTGGCTGGCATTAATGGTGTAGCGTGGGATGCGGTAGAGCTTCCTAGTCAGTTTTTAGAAAATTGGTGTTATGAAGAAGAAGCACTGAGCTTTATTTCAGGTCATTATGAAACGGGCGAGCCGTTACCTAAAGAGCTACTTGATAAGTTACTTGCTGCTAAAAACTATAACTCAGGCGTACAAATGCTACGTCAAATTGAGTTTTCGTTATTCGATTTTAAAATCCATAACGATTACAAAGTGGGTGAGCAATGCCAAATTCAAGCAGTACTAAACGATGTACGTAGCCGCACATCAATCGTTAAACCGCCTGAGTTTAACCGTTTTCAAAATGGTTTTAGCCATATTTTTGCCGGTGGTTATAGTGCAGGTTACTACTCGTATAAATGGGCTGAAGTACTCTCTGCTGATGCTTATTCTAAATTTGAAGAAGAAGGTATTTTTAACGCCGCAACAGGCCAAGCATTCTTAAAAAATATTTTAGAAAAAGGCGGTAGCGAAGAGCCAATGGAATTATTTAAAAAGTTCCGTGGTCGTGAGCCTAATGTTGACGCCTTACTACGTCACAGCGGTATTGCAGCTTAAAATAAAATATTTAGCACAAACCAAATTAAAGCGCCTATATGGCGCTTTTTTGTTACCCACCATAATGTTCTAAAGCTATTTTAGTGCTTTAAAGTAAAGCGGTTGATATACTACAGGCGTATTTTATCGTCGGAGTTATTTGTGGTTATTCAATGTGCTTTTAAAGAGTGTCGTCCTTATTTAAATGAATTAGAAACACGCTTTGGTTTAGCCCAATGGGCGCAAAATTGCAGTGGTTTTAGCTTACATTACGACGATAAAGGGTTAAGCCTATTTAAAACCGACGAGCCTAAACTAGGCGCAATTAACGTTGACTTTGTAACCGGTGCTGCCGCCCATAGGCGCAAGTTTGGCGGTGGTAAAGGCCAAGCCATTGCCAAAGCAGTAGGCTTAAATAAAGGAGCTACGCCTGTTGTGCTTGATGCTACCGCAGGTTTAGGGCGAGATGGTTTTGTACTTGCCTCGCTAGGGTGCAAAGTTATATTACATGAACGTCACCCAGTTGTAGCTGCACTTTTATACGATGGTTTAAAGCGAGCCTATAGTGATATTGAAATTGGTTTGTGGATGAAAGAAAACATGAGCCTAATATTTGGCTCAAGCCATACTTTACTCTCTCAATGCGAAAGCATGCCTGATGTTGTTTATTTAGATCCCATGTTCCCGCATCGCGAAAAATCAGCATTAGTTAAAAAAGAAATGCGCGTGTTTCAAGAGCTTGTTGGTGCAGACAACGACGCTGACGACCTACTTGATTTTGCCTATCCACTTGCAAGTAAGCGTGTCGTTGTAAAGCGCCCCGATTACGCCCCATTCTTAAACGAAAAAACCCCAAGTATGCAGATCAAAACCAAAAAGAACCGTTTTGATGTTTATGTAAAGGCGGCAATGGTTTAAAAAGCGTTATTAGCGTTATATAAGCCTGCGCGAGGTAAACTACCGCCTACGGGATATTTGTTGGCGGGGCTTTATGCCGCGCTTTTATTAGGATCTAGGATCTTATTACATTTTCATGTTAGAATTTGCGCAATTTTTTGGCATAGCAAAGTAGCACAGTAATGATCTTAGATGATATTCGCATTGTTTTAGTTAACACGTCACATTCGGGCAATATTGGTTCGGCGGCTCGCGCCATGAAAACCATGGGTTTATCAAAACTTTATTTAGTTGATCCTGCTTGCGAAATAGACAGCCAAGCAAGTGCATTAGCTGCAGGCGCAACTGATGTTTTAGGCAATGCAGTTATTGTAGGTACCGTTGAAGAAGCTATCGCTGACTGTACATTAACGATTGGCACAAGTGCGCGTTCTCGTACGCTTTCGTGGCCAATGGTTGAACCACGTGAATGTGGTGAAAAACTCGTTGCTGAAGCTGTAAATGGTCCTGTAGCGCTAGTATTTGGTCGTGAAAACAGCGGCTTAACTAATGAAGAATTACAGCTTTGTAATTACCATGTATGTATTCCTGCTAATCCAGAGTACAGCTCGCTTAATTTAGCTATGGCCGTACAAACACTTAGTTACGAAACACGTATGGCGTTTTTAAATCAACAACCTAAAAAGGTTGAAGAAGACGATGCTGTTTACCCAAGCTCAAAACAAACAGAACTGTTTTATGAGCACCTTGAAGAGACGCTTTTCAAAACCGGCTTTATTATCAAACAGCACCCTGGTTTAGTTATGACTAAATTACGTCGTTTATTTAACCGAGCTCACCCTGAAGATGCCGAAATGAATATTTTACGCGGTATTCTCACCTCAATTAATAAGTCTATCCCTAAGTAACTTAGGTATAGCTATTAGTTATAAAAATCAATGGGTAAATAACTAGCTAATACTTGACTAAATTACTCAGGTAATTACAATGGCTGTAATACTTGACCAAAGAGGTCAAGTATTGAAAGTTTGTTAACTCTACAATTTAAAAAGTAAGAGTTTATAAATCAAATTTTTATCAAGTGATAATACTTGACTAATTTACTCTGGTAATTAAAATTTGCACTCTTTTGTGCAGGGGGCGTTATGAAGTTAACATCAAAAGGCAGATATGCCGTTACAGCTATGCTGGATGTTGCACTACACACAGGTGTAGGTCCTGTAGCCCTTGCTGATATTTCACAAAGACAAGAAATTTCTTTGTCTTACCTTGAACAATTATTTGCTCGCCTACGTAAAAATGGCCTAGTAAGTTCTGTTCGTGGACCTGGTGGTGGCTATTTACTAGGACGTGAAACGAGCGTTATCTCTGTTGGCGATATTATTAGCGCCGTAGACGAATCGGTCGATGCAACACGTTGCCAAGGTGCCGATACCGGCTGTCAGAGTGGTATGCGTTGTTTAACACATAATTTGTGGTCAGACCTAAGCGCACGCATAGAAGAATTTTTGAATAATATTACCCTTGCTGAATTGGTGGAAAAATCAGATGTGAAAGAAATAGCATCGCGCCAAGATAACAGTATTAATAATGCAATTAAGCAGTTGGAAAACATTCAAGTAAGCTGTCAACTTTAAGGTTGACCTGCAGCGGAGAGAGAAATGAAGTTACCGATTTATTTAGATTACGCAGCGACCACGCCTGTTGACGAACGTGTTGCTAAAGAAATGATGCAATGCCTGACAATGGACGGTAAGTTTGGTAATCCTGCGTCACGCTCACACCGTTTTGGTTGGCAAGCAGAAGAAGCTGTTGACCAAGCACGTACAGATATTGCTGATTTAATTAATGCAGACCCACGTGAAATTGTTTTCACATCGGGTGCAACAGAATCAAATAACCTTGCTATTAAAGGTGCAGCACAGTTTTACAAGAAAAAAGGTAAGCACGTTATTACCGCTAAAACTGAGCATAAAGCTGTAATCGACACATGTCGTGAGCTTGAGCGCCAAGGTTTTGAAGTAACTTATATGGACGTTGAAGAAAACGGCCTACTTGATTTACAAAAACTTGCCGACACAATGCGTGACGACACAGTACTTGTAAGCATCATGCACGTTAATAACGAGCTAGGTGTAATTCAAGATATCGCGACTATTGGCGAAATGTGTCGCGAACGTAAAATTATGTTCCACGTAGATGCAGCGCAAAGCGCGGGTAAAGTATTAATCGACGTGCAACAGCTTAAAGTTGATTTTATGTCGTTCTCTGCACATAAAGTGTATGGCCCTAAAGGTGTTGGTGCACTTTACGTTCGTCGTAAACCACGTGCTCGCCTTGAAGCGCAAATGCACGGTGGCGGACATGAACGCGGTATGCGCTCTGGTACACTAGCTACTCACCAATTAGTGGGTATGGGTACAGCGTTTAAAATTGCTAAGCAAGATTTCGAAAAAGATCACGCACACATCAGCGCCTTACGTAATCGTTTAATCGACGGTATTATGGCTGATATGGACGAAGTATACTTTAACGGCACGCAAGACCAATCAGTACCTGGCATTGTAAACATCAGCTTTAACTTTGTTGAAGGTGAGTCGTTACTTATGGCAGTAAAAGACATTGCAGTATCGTCAGGTTCAGCCTGTACATCTGCAAGCTTAGAGCCTTCTTATGTATTACGTGCACTTGGCCGTAACGATGAATTAGCACATAGCTCAATTCGTTTTAGTATTGGTCGCTTTACTACCGAAGAAGAGATTGATTACACCGTCGAATTAATGAAAAACTCTATCGGTCGCCTACGTGAGATGTCTCCACTTTGGGAGATGCATCAAGAAGGTATTGATTTAGATTCAGTTGAATGGGCTCACCACTAATAGTGTGAGCACATACCCTAGCAGGTAATGAGGATAGAATAATGGCTTATAGTGATAAAGTAATCGACCACGTAGAAAACCCACGTAACGTAGGTACTCTAGATAAGAATGATCCGTCAGTGGCAACGGGTATGGTAGGCGCACCAGCATGTGGTGACGTAATGAAATTGCAAATTAAAGTATCTGCCGAAGGCGTTATTGAAGATGCAAAATTCAAAACCTACGGTTGTGGTAGCGCAATTGCTTCATCTTCACTTGTAACAGAGTGGGTTAAAGGCAAAACGCTAGACGAAGCAGCGACAATTAAAAACACTGATATCAGTGCAGAGCTTGAATTACCACCAGTGAAAATTCACTGTTCAATTTTAGCCGAAGACGCAATTCAAGCAGCAATTGCAGACTACAAAAGCAAACAAGCGAAGTAAGAAGAGAAACTCATGGCAGTGACATTGACAGATGCGGCAGCAAACCGCGTACAATCATTTTTAGCAAACCGCGGTAAAGGTTTAGGCCTGCGCGTTGGCATTAAAACGACGGGCTGTTCAGGTCTTGCTTATGTACTTGAGTTTGTTGACGATTTAAACGAAGACGATGAAACTTTTGCGGCTAAAGGTGTAACATTAATTGTTGACGCTAAAAGCTTAGTTTACATCGATGGCACAGAGCTCGACTACACTAAAGAAGGCTTAAATGAAGGGTTTAAATTTAGAAACCCTAATCAAGCAGATGAGTGTGGTTGTGGCGAAAGCTTTACCGTTTAAGCTTAAAATATCTTTGTAGTATAAATAAGCCCTGCCAGTTAATGTAGGGCTTTGTTATTTTTGAAATTAATTTCTGAATATTATTGGTTGAAGTTATGCGTTACTTTGAATTATTTGCAATACCAGTTGACTACAATATTGATTTAGCAACGGTTAACAAGCACTACTTGGAATTACAGCGTACTGTACATCCCGATCGCCACGCCAATGCGAGCAGCCGCGATAAGTTAATGGCAGTGCAAAGCGCCGCCGAAATTAACGATGCGCTACAAACATTAAAGCACCCAGTAAAGCGTGCTGAATATATGTTGAGCGAGCTAGGCGTTGATATTCGAGCCGAGCAGCAAACCTTGCAAGATCCAATGTTCTTAATGCAACAAATGGAGCTTCGCGAAGAGCTTGAAGAGTTAGCATCGTCGAGCGATCCTGATACCGCCATTGCAAATTTTGAAAAACAAATTAAGCAACTAAACACGCAGTACAGTGCACAACTTGCAGAGCAACTAGCAAGTAACGATGAGCAGCAATATCAACTTGCCGCAGACAATATTCGTAAACTGAAATTTGTTTATAAATTACGTGACGAACTAGAGCGCATTGAAGACAGTTTATTTGACGATTAATTACTTGCTGCAAAGCGAGCAACACGAGTTTAAAGAGCATTATGGCATTATTGCAAATTGCTGAGCCGGGGCAGAGCGCGGCACCACACGAACATAAACTAGCTATTGGTATTGATCTTGGTACAACTAACTCATTAGTTGCAACAGTACAAAGTGGCGAAGCCCGCACGTTAACTGATGATCTTGGCGCGGCTATGTTACCGTCGGTTGTTCGTTATCAAGCAGGCGGTATTACTGTTGGCGCAGAGGCTGCACAAGCAGCAACGCAAGACCCTGTTAATACACTTATTTCGATTAAGCGTTTTTTAGGTAAAACTCAGGCTGAAATAGAGAAAAGTTATGGGCAACTACCGTATGAGTTCTGTGAGCACAATGGTGCGCTAGCAATAGAAACTGCGGCAGGTAAAATCAGTCCAATTAAAGCATCAAGCCATATTTTAGCTGCATTAAAAGCACGAGCTGAGCAAAGTTTTGGCAACCAAGAAATTTTAGGGGCTGTAATTACAGTACCAGCGTACTTTGATGACGCACAGCGCCAAGGTACTAAAGATGCCGCAGAGCTGGCTGGTATTAACGTACTACGTCTATTAAATGAGCCAACAGCAGCAGCGGTTGCTTATGGTTTAGATTCAGGTCAAGAAGGTATTATTGCTGTTTACGACTTAGGCGGTGGTACATTTGATATATCAGTACTTAGATTACACCAAGGTGTGTTTGAAGTAATGGCAACCGGTGGCGACTCAAGCCTCGGCGGCGATGACTTTGACTCACTACTTGTTGATTACTTTAAGCAGCAAACTGGTGTGTCAGCGTTGTCACCTTCGGTTTTACGTTTATTCATTAATAAAGCAAAAGCGTGTAAAGAAGCACTAAGCCAATACGCTAAAGTAAACGTGGGCCTTGAGTTTGACGATCAAAAATACACAGTAGAAGTAACACGCGAAACATTTGACGAAATGGCTATGCCACTCGTTAAAAAAACACTGCGTTCGTGTCGCCGTGCTGTAAAAGATGCTGGCATAGAAAACGACGAAGTACTGCAAGTTATTATGGTAGGCGGTTCAACCCGTATGCCATTGGTACGTAGCCAAGTACAAAGCTTTTTTGATAAAGAACCGCTAACTTCAATCGACCCTGATCGCGTTGTGGCTTTAGGCGCTGCGCTTCAAGCCGACGTGCTAATTGGCAATAAGCCAGATTCTGACATGCTATTGCTTGATGTATTACCGTTGTCGCTAGGTCTTGAAACGATGGGTGGTTTGGTTGAAAAAATCATTCCACGCAATACAACGATTCCGGTAGCGCGCGCACAAGAATTTACAACGTTTAAAGATGGCCAAACAGCCATGTCATTACATGTGCTGCAAGGCGAACGTGAGCTTGTTGATGATTGTCGTTCGCTTGCTAAGTTTAGCTTAAAAGGTATTCCACCAATGGCGGCAGGCGCTGCGCATATTCGTGTAACCTTTAAAGTTGATGCTGATGGCCTATTAAGTGTTTCAGCTATGGAAAAATCAACAGGTGTACAAGCTGAGATTCAGGTTAAGCCTTCGTTTGGTTTATCTGACGACCAAGTAGCTAACATGCTAAAAGAGTCAATGAGCAACGCTAAAGGCGATATGCAAGCACGTATGCTTAAAGAGCAACAAGTAGAAGCGTTACGCGTAATAGAAGCGCTTAATGCATCACTTGCAGCCGATGCTGCATTACTTGACGATATGCAACTTGCTAACTTACGCGCTGAAATTGCAGAACTGGTAAAAGTGCGCGAAAATGCACAAGAGCCTGGCGAAATTAAAGCAGCTATCGAAAAAGTCGATAATGCGAGTAGCGACTTTGCATCGCGTAGAATGGATGCATCAATTAAAAAGGCCCTTACAGGGCAGTCAGTAGACAACATTTAAGAGAGATTAGAATGCCACAAATTGTTTTTCTTCCACATCCTGAATTATGTCCTGACGGCGCTGCAATTGAAGCTCCTACAGGCCAAACGGTACTCGACGCTGCACTTAAAAATGGCATTAGCATTGCACATGCCTGCGAAAAGTCGTGTGCATGTACTACGTGTCATTTAGTGATTCGTGAAGGATTTGATTCACTACAAGAGAGTGATGAGCTAGAAGATGACATGCTAGATAAAGCATGGGGCTTAGAGCCTGAGTCACGCCTTGGTTGCCAAGCAATTATAAGAGATGAAGACCTAGTGGTTGAAATACCTAAGTACAATCTCAATATCGTTAATGAAGAGCACTAGTTTTTAACGATGTATATATTAAAAGCCGCTGTTTGATACAGCGGCTTTTTTGTTTCAAAAAAGCATTTATAAACACGTAGCAGCGACTTTATGTCGCGTTTTTAAATCTCAAACGTTTTAAGTTAATTTTTTCTAATCTCAAACTTGAACATCAAAATGATCACGTATTTTTCAGATTATATAAACGCGGGGTAAACCCGCTGCTACGAGTTCAACCCAATCCCTAAAATCTATTTTGGAGGTTTATTTTGAGTAATCTTATTTTTTCTGACTCATTTATTAACGGCGAATTTTATAAAACGGATACGCGCTTTAGCGTTAACGATCCCGCTACCGAAAAAAGTATTGTTGAAGTAAGCGATATTGACGAGCAGGGTGTAAATAGCGCAATAAGCGCAGCTCAAGGGGCTTTTACTAAGTTAAAATCAACGAATGCCACCGAGCGAAGCGAAACGTTGATGCGCTGGTATGAGCTAGTTATAAAACACAAACAAACACTTGCAGAGTTAATGACCAAAGAGCAAGGCAAGCCGCTCAAAGAATCGCTTGGCGAAATTAACTACGGTGCAGGTTTTATCAAATGGTTTGCAGAAGAAGCCAAACGTAGTTACGGCGATGTAATTCCGCCAACAGATGACTCGCATCGTTTAACTAGCTTTAAGCAGCCTGTAGGTGTTGTAGCTGGTATTACGCCATGGAACTTCCCCGTTGCTATGGTTACTCGTAAAGTAGCTCCAGCTTACGCTGCGGGCTGTAGCTTTATACTTAAACCTTCTGAACATACGCCACTATGCGCTATCGCACTTGCTTATCTGGCCGATCAAGCTGGTTTTGTTAAAGGTGCATTTAATGTACTGGTTTCACAAGATGCCAAAACAGTAGGTAAAATGCTGACTGACTCAGAAATCGTGCGTAAGTTTACATTTACCGGCTCTACCGGTGTAGGTAAGCAGTTGCTGTCGCAATGTGCAGACACAATTAAACGTACCTCGATGGAGCTTGGCGGCAATGCGCCTTTTATCATTTTTGATAATGCAGATTTAGATGAAGCTGTAGAAGGGCTAATGGCGGCTAAATTTAGAAATAGTGGGCAGGCATGTGTTGCTGCAAACCGTATCTTTATACAGCGTAATATTCTCGACAAAGTACTGTCAAAAATCACGCCTAAGGTTGCAGCGCTAAAAGTGGCAAATGGTTTTGAAGACGATGTTGATATTGGCCCACTCATTTACCCTAAAGCCAAAGATAAAGTACAACAGTTAGTACAAGAGGCACTCGATAAAGGGGCTACGTTGATTGGCGATAATAGTGACTTAGGTGGCAGCTTTCAAAACCCATTAATAGTAAACAACGTAACGACAGAGATGGATATTTACCACGAAGAAGTATTTGGTCCAGTATTAACGGTTATTCCTTTTGATGAAGAAAGTGAAGTGCTTGCACTTGCTAACGATGTACCATTTGGTCTAGCAGCCTACTTTTACAGCCAAAATATTAAGCAAATTTACCGAATTAGTGAAGGGCTTGAATTTGGTATGGTAGGTGTAAACGAAGGTGTTATATCAAACCCAGTCGCGCCTTTCGGTGGCGTTAAACAATCTGGTTTGGGCCGCGAAGGCGGGCATCAAGGACTTGATGAGTACCTAGAAGAAAAATACGTGTGTATTAAAATATAACGGCAGTTAAGTATATGAGCGCGAATTTACTCCGCGCTTTTTTATGACATTAATATGGCAGATATATGAACTTTACCTTTTACTGTTGCTACCCAAAGCGCTAAATGCTACCTTTGGGAACATATTTTTTGTTAATAAAACAACATAAAAAAACAAATAAAAAGTAAAAGGATTTCTATAAGTAGAAATAACCCCGTGTGTAAATGCCACCTTATTTAAGGTGGCATTTTTTATAATTTATTATAAATTACATGCAAGAGTTCACCTCGTGCAAATAAAACATCTCAAACACAAAAGCGCGGCATAAAGCCCCGCCTACAAATTTAACACCGCCATGTAGGCGGGAGTTTACCTCGCGCAGCTCTTATAGTTGAGTCCACCTCGCGCAAGTAAAACAGCTCAAACATAAAAGCGCGGCATAAAGCCCCGCCTACAACTATAACTCGCCCTGTAGGCGGGAGTTTACCTCGCGCAGCTCTTATAGTTGAGTTTACCTCGCGCAAATAAAACATCTCAAACATAAAAGCGCGGCATAAAGCCCCGCCTACAAATATAACTCCGCCCCTGTAGGCGGGAGTTTACCTCGCGCAGCTCTTATCATGGAGGTCATTTCTAATTTTATTATATAGCTTTAATCTTGTGGGTACCCATGATTAGGCTTTTATTTTTGTTGTATTTTTGATTTATTAGTTACACAAGCTAACAGCAGGTATAAAATCCCTCTCTTATATTGAGTATTTATGTTTATAAAGGATTTATCTTGCGGGCACTCAAGTTTAGAGTGTTTTTGGCGGGTGTATATAGTAAATGTTTTTAGTGCTTTAACTTAAAAAGTACACTAGCAATGTAATGTATTAAACTTAAATAGTCTTAGGTATTTTAATTGTTTAGATAGGTGAGCTGAGTAATTAAAATGAGCGATTAAATAGGGAGTAAGAATATTAAATAATTGTTTAATATTGATTAAATAGTGTATTAAAAATTTCGAATATATTTAAGGGATTTTAATTTTTTTAGAAGGTAATAAAATCAAGAAGAGAAAAAGTGGGGCGATTGACGGGGCTTGAACCCGCGACAACCGGAATCACAATCCGGGGCTCTACCAACTGAGCTACAACCGCCACTACACACACCTTGTTTGGTGTGGCGCGCATAATACATAAAATAATAAATTTTGTGAAGCCCAAAAGTGAAAAAAACTTAAATTAATTAAATAAACATCAAGCAGCTAAATTTTATCAGTTTATTTAATTGCATAAATACACCTAAAAAACTAAATTTACTTTTTGTTTATAGTATTAATTCATTATTCGATGAGAGTAAATTGTAAATTAATGTATAATAATGATCGAAAAACGCTTAATAAAAAACATTTGGAGTAAATATGGATTCAGTACTTAATTGGCTTAATGATAACTCAGGCCTAATTTTACACTACGGTATTCAAGCTGTTGTTGCGCTTGTTATCTTTTTAATTGGTAGTCGTGTTGCTAAGTTTTGTTCTAACTTAACCGAAAAAGGTTTTGCTAAAAAGAAAGTAGATAAAGCAGTTGGGTCTTTTGTCGCAAGCATTGTATTTACTCTTGTATTTGCAGTCACTATTTTAATGGCACTTTCACAAATTGGTATTGAAACAACGTCATTTATTGCTATTTTAGGTGCTGCAGGCTTAGCTGTTGGTTTAGCGTTGCAGGGATCGTTATCTAACTTTGCATCTGGCGTACTTATTATTTTACTTCGTCCATTTAAATCTGGCGATTTTGTTGAAGCTGGTAATAAAATGGGTACTGTTAAGAAAATCGAAATATTTTCAACTGAACTACGCACTCCAGACAACAAAGTAATTATTGTGCCAAACTCTCAAATAATGTCGGGTGCTATTACTAATTTTTCTCGAGAATCTACTCGTCGTATCGATTTAGTTATTGGTGTTGGCTACGATGCTGATTTACGTCAAGCAAAAGAAGTATTAAAATCGGTGTTAGATGCAGAAACTCGTTTACTTAAAGATCCCGCGTATACAGTAGCTGTAAATGAGTTAGGCGATTCAAGTGTTAACTTTATTGTTCGACCTTGGGTTAACTCTGCTGATTACTGGCCTACATACTGGTCATTAATGGAAAATATTAAAATTGCATTAGATGATGCAAATATTACAATCCCATTTCCACAAATGGACGTTCACTTACACAAGCAAGACTAATTATTAGCACTTAGATAGGTTATTTTTAATGAAATTAAAGCTTTTATCAATTTTAGTTGCGGCTTCTGCTGCAACTAACGCATTCGCTGAAGAAACTGTAGAGCGAAAAACGTGGGAAGTTACCAGTGAGCTAGGTGCAATTGTAACTAGTGGTAATACCGAAACAACTACTTTAAAAGGTGGCATTAAGGTATTACACAACCTAGATAGCTGGAATAACGAATATAAAATTGATGGCATCTACAAAGAAGATGAAATTGAAGATGCTGATGGCGACAAAAACAAGCAACGTACCAATGAAAAGTACTCAGCTTCTGCGCAAGGCAACTATAAGCTAAATGAAAAATATTCTCATTTATTCATTTATGGTTCACACGTATCAGATTATTTTGGTGCGTATAGAACTGAATCTGTAATATCAGCTGGTTATGGTTTGCGTTTACTAAGCGAAAAAACTATGTGGTTAAATGCTGAAGTTGGTCCTGGTTACAAGTTTTTTGAATACTCAGACGAGAGTACTCAAGAAGACGACAATGGTAATTTACTTGCTGGCGAAAGAGAAAGTGAAGTAATTGCTTTAGGTAAGCTTGACTACAATTGGCAAATTTCAGAAAGTGCACGTTTTACCCAATTAGTTGCCGTTGAATATGGTGAATCAAACACTAAAACGCGCTCAGAAACTGCATTACTTGCTAAAATAAATGGCTCGTTACAAATGAAAGTTGCTTTTAATATTATTAACAACTCAGACGTTGCAGATGACGAAGAAAGAACAGATACAGAAACGTCATTAACGCTAGTTTATAGTTTTTAACTACACTAACGAATTTAAATGACATTAAAATGAAAAAAGGGGCGAAAGTCCCTTTTTTATTTGTGCAAAACTAATGTATTATGACGACCGATTTTGGTTGTAGATCTAGGGATATACCTACTTGTGAAAGTTTTAACTTATTTTTTTAGTGCTTTTGTATTGCTTTGTAGTTTAAGTACTTTGGCTTTTACGCCAACCGCCTCTCAAATTGAGCAATTTAAAAAACTGCCAAAAGCTCAACAAGAAGCCCTAGCTAAACAGTACGGTGTAGATGTATCTACAATTACTGGTACAAACCAATCTAATACTCAAGATGGTGCCCAGCAGCAATCAACTATTGGTGAACGCCCTGAAACAGAAGAAAAAAAGCTAACCGACGAAGAGCGATTTAAACCTAAAACGGATGAATTAAAACCATACGGTTACGAGCTGTTTGCAGGTGAACCAACCTCATTTATGCCCAGTGAAAATGCCGCAGTGCCCGACACATATATAGTAGGCTCGGGGGACCAATTAAAAATTAACCTCTACGGAAAAGAAAGCGACAGTTTTGAGGTGATTGTTGACCGCGAAGGGCGCTTAAATATTCCAGACTTGAGCCCAGTAGAAGTTGCAGGGCTAACCTTTGCAGAAATTAAAGAATTAATAAAAGTAAAAGTAGAACAAGAAGTGATAGGTGTAAAAGCCTTTGTGTCGCTTGGTCAGCTTCGTAGTATGCGTATTTTAGTACTAGGTGAAGCTTATAAACCAGGTAGCTATAGTGTTTCTTCGTTAACAACGGTATCGCATGCACTATTCGTAAGTGGTGGTGTGTCGGATATTGCATCGTTACGTAATATTCAAGTTAAACGCGCCGGCAATGTGGTTGCTAACTTTGATTTGTATGACTTACTTATTAAGGGCGATAGCAGTAACGACATAGTTTTAAAACCGGGCGATGTGGTATTTGTGCCATCGGTTGGTGCTCAAGTAACTGTTGAGGGCGCTGTAAAACGCCCTGCTATATTCGAACTTAAAAAAGGTGAGTCGGCTAAGCAATTACTAATGATGGCAGGTGGCCTTAAGCCTAATGCATATGCAAAAAATGTAGTTGTAGAGCGTTTTAATTTCGATCGTAAAGAAGTGCTGTCGGTAGATTTCTCAAAATCACAAATTAACTATATCCCGCAAGATGGCGATCGTATTCGTTTTAATTCAGTTAGCTCTCAATATCAAAATACGATTAGTTTAATTGGTGCGGTAGCGCGCCCTGGTAACTATCAGTGGCATCAAGGAAAGCGTATTTCAGACGTACTTAAATCAGTACGTGGCGATTTACTACCTCAAGCCGATTTAAGCTACGGGCTGGTTATTCGAGAAATTAATATAAATGGCGATATAGAAGCGCATCAATTTGATGTGGCTCAAGCTATTATTAAAAATCCAGAAAATAATTTACAGCTTAAAGCAAATGACAAAATTGTTGTGTTTAGCCGATTTGAAGAAAAAGAAGCAGAGCAATCGGCTTTAGCAAATATGGCGCTTAGCCAAGAGCAACAAGAGCAACAACAAAAAGCAGAGCAATGGCACAAGTTTGAGCAAAAAGAGTTCGAAAAATATATTGGCGTTAATCAAGAAGACGAAGAGTTTGTTCTTGAAGACAATAAAATACTAACAATTGCTGAAATTTCTAAACGCAAAGCTAAAGAAGAAGAAGACCAAGAGCTTAAGCCTGAAGACTATGCATTATTTAGTCGCCATAACTTATTGGCACCAATTATAGCTAAGTTTAAGCATCAAGCGTCAGTACAGCAAGCTATGCAACTAGTAGAAATTAATGGCAACGTGACCTTTCCAGGTATTTATCCATTAATGGTTGGTGGCGAAGTACGAGATTTAATAACAGCAGCCGGTGGCCTGTTAGAGTCGGCTTATGTAAAGCAAGCTGAAATTACACGTATTGTAGCAAGTGATGCCTCTAAAATAGAGCACCTAAGGCTCGACCTTGAAAGCGCAATGCAAGGCGACCTGCAAAGTAATATTACATTACAAAGCAAAGATAGCATTAACGTATTTGCTATTCCAAACTGGCAAGAAAACGTAAAAGTAGAATTAAAGGGCGAGCTAAAATTCCCTGGTATTTACACAATACGCCGTGGCGAAACGCTTACTGAGTTGCTAGAGCGAGCAGGTGGTTTTTCAACGTTTGCAGAGCAAAAAGCGGCCGTATTTACTCGTACCTCAATAAAAGAACAAGAGCAAAAACAACTAGCTCGATTATCTACTGAATTACGCCGTGATATAGCTTCAAAAAGTTTTGAAAGTTCAGTGAGTAGTAATGCACTCTCGTATGAAGAAATGAACAATTTACTTAACGACTTAGCCAGCGTAGAGGCTGTAGGGCGCTTAGTAATTGACTTACCGCTAATAGTTAATAGTAAACAAAATTTAGTGCTGCAAGATGGCGACACACTTTATGTGCCAAGCAAGCGCGATTCAATTAGTGTAATAGGTGAGGTTAACTATTCTACCTCGCATTTGTATAATCAAGGTATAAGCGTTGACGAATACATTAACTTAAGCGGTGGCTTAAAAGAGCGCGCTGACGAAGATCGCATTTACATTATAAAAGCAAATGGCTCGGTAAAAATACCTAATACCGGTGGCTGGTTTGCAGCTAATAGTTCTGAGCAGTTAGAACCAGGCGATACAATAGTTATACCAATGGACGCTGGCCATATGGACAAGTTAACGCTTTGGAGCACAGCTACACAGATACTATATCAACTAGGTGTGGCAGTAGCAGCAATAAGCGGTATTTAATAACTATGCGCGGGTTTTACCGCGCGTTTATTTGTAGGCGGGGCTTTACGCCGCGCTTGTTTGTAGGCGGGTTTTATATCGCGCTTGTTTGTAGGCGGGATTTTACATCGCGCTTGTTCGTAGGCGGGAGTTTACCTCGTGCTTATTTGTAGGCGGGATTTCACATCGCGCTTGTTTGTTGGCACGGCTTTACACCGTGCTTATATTCAAAAAATTAATTAGGCACGGCTTTATGCCGCGCGGATGAGCTGGATTTACATGGAAAATAATTTAAACAACCCAAAACAAACAAGTGAACACACAGTCGCTGACGAAGAAATTGATTTACGAGAATTATTTACTGCTATTTGGCAAGGTAAATGGATTATTATCGCGATCACTACGTTATTTGCTGTCGCCTCAGTTTTTTACGCCATTAATCAGCCTAATATTTATAAATCGGAGGCTTTACTAGCCCCGGCTGAAGAGCAACAAGGTGGCGGGTTAGGTGCTTTAGCAGGTCAATTTGGTGGTTTAGCAGGGCTAGCTGGCGTTGATATTGGTGGTGGTGGTGATAAAACTCAATTAGCACTTGAGATACTAAAATCGCGTAAATTTACCAGTAACTTTATAGAAAAACACTCAATACTGCCCGATTTAATGGCCGTTGAGTCGTGGGATTTAGCCACTGGTAGTTTAACGTATGATACAGACGTTTATAACCCAGATACAAATACGTGGTTACGCGAAGCAAAAGCTCCGAAAAAAGCTGAACCATCAATGCAAGAAGCGTATAAAGTATTTTCAAAAATAATTGATACAAACACAGATCCAGAAACCTCTACCATTACACTTTCTGTCGCGCATATTTCACCTGTAATAGCTCAGCAATGGGTTAACTGGTTAATTGAAGATATAAACATTGAAGTGAAACAGCGAGATGTGAGTGAAGCGATAAAAAGTACTGAATTTTTAACACAGCAGTTAGAAAAAACAAAAGTATCGGATATTAGAAGTGTTCTTTATAACTTGGTTGAGGAGCAAACTAAAACTATTATGTTTGCTAACGTCCGTGATGAATATGTATTTAAAACTATAGACCCTGCAATCATTCCAGAAGAGAGGTTTAAACCTAGAAGAGCAATTATCTGTATTGCTGGTACATTTTTAGGAATAATTTTAAGTTTTTTCTTTTTAGTGTTACGTTTCTTTTTAAAGCGAAGTTAAAGTACTTGTAAAAGCTTAGGGCTATACTTTTGTGAGTGTTTAGCAAAACGCTTGCTGTATTATGTATTATTGTAGGTAAAATTATGAGCATTAAAGAACCATTAGTAAGCGTAGTAATTCCAACGTTGAATAGAAGTAAAATGCTGACGCGAGCTATAGAATCTGTTTGCCAACAAACCTATAAAAATATAGAGATTATAGTTATAGATGACTGCTCAGACACTCCTGTACAGCTAGACACTTATGAAGGGAGATGTTCACTAACTATTTCAAGAAACCAAGAAAGGCTAGGTGGGGCCGCTTCACGCAACCGAGGTGCTGAGTTATCTAATGGTACCTATATATCTTTTTTAGATGATGATGATTACTACTTTGAAGATAAAATTGACTTTTTAATGGGGAAATTACTAGAACAACCTGAGCTGATTGCTGCTTTTGGTCATGTAAAAGGAAGTGGGCTAAAGCCAAAACTGTTACTAGAAAATACATTAATTACTAGCTTTAAAGCAATTGGTGGGTTGCACACAAATGGTTCGTTAATAAAAAAAACAGAATTCGATAAAATAAAGTTTTTAGAATCGCTACCAAAATATCAAGATACACAGTTACATATGCAAGTAATTAAATCCAAAAAAGTTAAATATTTTGATTATCCAGTCGCTTTTTGGAATAAAGATCACGGTGAAGGGCAGATAACTGATCTAAAAACTACACAGCAACATGTCAGAGGATTAAAGGCGTTTACTACTCTTGAAGAATACATGAAAAGCACTTACACGCTTTCCCTATCGGAGCACTTATACTTACTTAAAAATAAAATTTACCTTTTAAGTAAATGCGATAAAAAAATGTTAGCTGAAAATGATATTTCATATACATGGTATGAAAATATCTTAGTATTTTTAGCAGGTCTTTATGCTCAATTCAAACGTTAAAAGCTTTTTTCTATACGTATTATTCATAGTCGTAAGCTTTTATTATCCGGTTTTTGCTTTTATTTTAGTCTCATGTGCAGTTCCTTTTTTAATTAATAAGAAAAACTATTTATTTATTTCTTTTGCATTTTCAATGTTTTTTATTTTTTATGGAATGGCAATGGATCCCGTTTCGTACATTGGCGATTACTCTAGATACTACTTATCTTTTTATAAACCAGATATGTATATTCTTGCGACAGGAAAGTTGTACCGCTACAGTGTATTTAGCATATTAAAATACTTTGAAATGGGGCCTCAATTTTATACCGGCTTATCTCTTTTTTTAAACTACTTTATAATGCTGGCTGTAAGTTTGAAGTTTGCTATTTTATTTTCATTTAATACCAATAAAAAATTACTGTTGGTTTTTGTTCTTACTATTGTAACTTTACCAAGCTCTGCAATCGGGAATTTTGAGTCTATATTATCTTTTTCGTTTAGCTATATAGCTTTGTATTTGATATGTACACAACGAAAAAAATCTGCATTAGTGTTTGTTATTTTAGCTCCTTTTATACATCCTGCCGCAATCCTTTTTTCTATTATGTTTATTCCTGTACTTTTATTTAAAAAACGTTTTTATAAATATAAAGTATTGTTTTCGGTGTTGTTGATTGCTGGTATTGTCGGTTTTTTATTTATTCCACTGGCAAGTGTTTTACCTTTCTTAGATCATATTCAAAGAAAGCTGATAACATTTTTAACAGGCCCGTGGAGTGAGTACATAGAGCGAAGAGATTTTGAGTTTATTATTATTGCACTTATTAAGTTAGTCGTTTTTGTTTTTGCAATGTATAGAATACGACAAGTTTTTATTCGTAAATTTAAACTTAAATACGGAAATAAAGAGCTAGTAGACAAAAAAGAATATGCAATAAAAATGCTGTACAACGTAAGTTTATATATGTTTCCTGTATTATTTTTAGCTGTTTTTTCAAGAACGCTTGCCGAGCGCTACATTTACTTTGGCATGTTTTTCTTTTTACCCGTTGTAATACTTGCAGCCGAATACATGAGAATTTTTATTAATCGATTTTTTGTTTACTCAATGGTATTTACAATATTTTTGTTACCACAAAATGTAGTTGTATTTGGTGTACTCGTACTTAAATCAACTACGCAGGACTCACTGTCGAATAATATGTATGAATTATTATATGAAGAATATAAAAAAGCGCCTCCGCCTGTTGGCAGGTTATAAAGGGAACTGAAATGATAGTTATTTATGTTGACAACTTTGATAGAGCTACATTTTTTTACCGATTAGCAAAGGGTATAAAAGGCAAGCAGTTTCTT
This sequence comes from Pseudoalteromonas sp. Z9A4, assembly GCF_011378845.1. NCBI lineage: Bacteria > Pseudomonadati > Pseudomonadota > Gammaproteobacteria > Alteromonadales > Pseudoalteromonadaceae > Pseudoalteromonas > Pseudoalteromonas sp. Z9A4. The sequence continues at coordinate 19,719 of NZ_WTLA01000020.1, read as the reverse complement.
TTTTATACCACAAAGTACTCTGTTTACCGCTTTTTAAAAAAAGACTTTGAAGTTGTTTTATTTAATGAAAACGAGAAACAAACCAGCAATTGCAATGATATGCCTCCAGAAACTGATTTTTTGAATCTGACCTATGTTTACCGTGGTAGTCAATCAGTAATGCACGCAAAGAAAGTTTATACGATGATAAGAAATAACCTTGCTTTGACTCAATTGAACTATCAAGAGGTTGAAGTTGCAATAGTATTTAATGGTAACTCAGCATCGCAAAAAGCATTTATAGATCATTTTTCTAATAAAAAGGTAAAAACTCTGTTTTGTGAAATAAGTAATTTACCAGGAAAAGTAATTTTTGACCGATTAGGAGTTAATGCCAAATCAAGCTTATTTTTTAATGCACAACAGCTAGATACATTTAATGCTGTAGATGTAGAAGAGCATCAGCGTTGGGTTAATGTTTACGAAAATTATAAAAACAATCCAATTCCGCAAGGAAAACTAGAGCCCAAATTTATTAAAGCTTATGTGTTAGATTATTTTAGTAGCTTATTAGGTAAAGGAACTAGAGAAGAAGATAACGTTTCGCTAATAAAAAAAATAATCTCTGTTATAGCATTATTTAAGTCTAAATCTAGTTCAGATCTGATTTTTGATGATGCAGACTTGAGCTGTGATTATATTTTTTTCCCTACGCAAGTAAGGTACGACTCTCAGTTAATTTTAAATAGCGATATAAACAACCAACAAGCTATTGAAAAAGCAGTTGCGTTGGCTAAAGAGCGCAGTTGCCAACTGTATGTTAAAATTCACCCTGCGGAAACTGATCCCGAGATTTTAAAAGATTATGCAGCGCTTAAAGAAAAATACAATTTTTTAATCGTCAATAGTAATACAACTGAATTGATAAAAAAGGCCAAAGTGGTAGTAACTATAAACTCTACAGTTGGGCTTGAGGCACTTATCTACAATAAAGAGCTAAGCGTTTACGGGCGAGCAATTTATAGCGACTTCGATTTTTCAAGGGTGCTTAGCTACATACATAATTACCTTGTTGATTTTGACTATTTTTCAGATGAATTAATAAGTGAAAAAGAGTTTAACAAACTGCTGCTGTTAGCGAGTAAATAAAATTCACAATCCGTGCCTTATTGTGTTCTACCCCTTGTGTATTTATAGGAAAAATGAATGACTGACTTTTCGGTTTTAATGTCAATTTATGATAAAGAAAACCCTATATATTTAAATGCGTGCCTTGAAAGCTTACATAATCAAACGATTAGAGCAACAGAGGTAATACTTGTGCTAGACGGCCCTATAAAGCAAAGCTTGATGAATATAATAAATAACTGGAAACTCCAACTGAATATGGTGTTAGTTCCTTTACTGGAAAACGTAGGGCTTGGGAATGCTTTAAACGAAGGGTTAAAAGCATGCTCATACGAGCTTATTGCAAGAATGGACACTGATGACTTATGTTTACCAGAGCGTTTTGAAAAACAATTAGCTGTATTTAAAGCACAGCCATCACTTGCATTTTGCGGATCGTTTATTGATGAAATAGAATGCGAAAGCACAAATTATATAGCGACTCGTTATGTAAAAGAGTTTAACGACGAGATTATTAAAAGCGGCATTTCACGAAACCCGTTTAACCACATTAGCGTAATGTTTAAAAAAAGTGCTGTTGTGTCTGTTGGTAGTTATCAGCACATGGTGTCAATGGAAGATTGGTACTTGTGGTTACGTCTACTTAGTAGCGGTTATAAGGGATACAACATACAACAAACACTAGTTCATGCACGTGCAGGTAAAGAAATGATGGCGCGCCGCACTGGCTTTAAGTACGTAACATACGAGGCTAAGCTTGCTAAGCAAAAAGCTAAATTATTTCCTCAGTATGCTTTAAAATCGTATTTTTATTTTATAGTGCGCTCATTACCTAGATTACTGCCTCAAAAATTGCTTTATCTAGTCTATCTTTTTTCTCGAAAAATAAAGTAGTGATTAATGTTATTAAAAATAGAGAGTCAATATGAAAGTAGCAATTACAGGTGCCACAGGCTTTATAGGTAAAGAGCTACTTATAGGCTGCCCTAATGACATTGAAGTATTAGCACTGACAAGAAAAAGCATAAAAACAAATAAGTACATCAAATATGATGACTTATTTGATGTTAAAGCTGAACATTTAGTAGGGTGTGAATCATTTGTGCATTTAGCTGGTGTAGCCCACACAGTTGTTACGGACCCAGACACGTATACTCAATATAATACTAAATTAGTTGCGCACTTAGCTAACGAAGCTGTTAAGGCAAATGTAAAACGGTTTATATTTATTAGTACTATAGGTGTAAATGGCTTAAATTCGGGCAAAGAACCGTTTAAACCTACAGACAGTGGAAACCCACATAATGATTACGCAAGGTCAAAATATAACGCTGAGCAAGAGTTACAGACTATAGCTAAAGATACCGGACTAGAAGTTGTTATAATTCGGCCTGTATTGGTATATGGAAAGGAGGCGCCGGGAAGTTTTAGTTTACTATTAAAAATGATTAGTAAATTTGGTATATTACCTTTTGGTTTTGTAAAAAATAAGCGAAGTTTTATTGCAGTTCAAAATTTAGCCGATTTTATTGTTTTGTGTTTAAAACACGAAAAAGCTGCTGGGCAAATATTTTTAGCGTCAGATGGTACAGCGGTGTCTACTAAGGCGTTTTCGAATTCAATTGCCAAGGGCATTAATAAAAGGCTTTTGCAGCTTCCTGTCCCTGTGTTTTTAATGAAATTTGCTATTAATTTGCTAGGTAAGCCAGCTTTAAGTAAACAATTATTTGATGATTTAGAAGTGGATTCGAGCAATATGTTTCAATTATTAAATTGGACACCGCCTTATACTATGAATTCAGCTATACGCCAACTAAACAGAGAAACACATGATTAGAACACTCGATTTTATTTTTGCTTTGTTTGGTTTAGCTTTAGCAATGCCATTTTTAATGATTTTATACATAATAGGTTTATTTGATACCGGCTCTCCAATTTTTGTACAAGAGCGAGTAGGAAGACACAAAAAACCGTTTAATTTGGTTAAGTTTAGAACAATGAAGGTAGATACAGCATCGGTTGCCAGCCACCTAGCAAACACTGCATCTATCACTCGCTTTGGCGGTTTTTTACGTAAAACTAAATTAGATGAACTGCCGCAACTGTGGAATGTTTTAAAAGGCGAGATGAGTATTGTTGGGCCACGGCCAGGTTTATTTAACCAAGACGAATTAACAAAAGCCCGCGATGCAAAAAATATATACGCCGTTCGCCCAGGAATTACGGGTTTAGCGCAAGTTAACGAAATTGACATGTCTACACCTGAATTACTAGCTGAAACAGATAGCAAAATGATTATCACATTAAATATAAAAAACTATTTTAGCTATATACTCCAAACAATAGTAGGAAAAGGGAGCGGGGATAGGGTTAAATAATAGGCTTCAGCAATACAGAGGTTTACAAGAAAAAAACTAATATATAATGGCTGTATTAGTTCGTGTATGTAGTATTAAATAATTAAGTGCAATAGCTGTTCATCTTGTAGTAAAATTGAATGTAACAGAATAGTACTATTGCTGCTTGCTCCAGGGAAATGTGTTGTGTTTTTTAAACTATTAGTTAATTTATCTCGCCCTCAAAAAAGAATTGTATCACTTGTTGTTGATAGCATTTTTATCATAATTGCTTTTTGGCTCGCTTTTTTACTAAGGCTTGACAGTACAGCTGTTTTAAAAAATGCACATACTTGGGTTTTACTTGCTGCACTGTTACCTGTTAGCTTACTGAGCTTTGTTAAGCTTGGGCTATATAGAGCCGTTTTACGTTATATGAATACGCAAGCAATGTGGGCAATTATTGCAGGGGTTTTGCTCTCAACAGCTTTTTTGACTGTTTTATCGTTTTTTCTGAGCGCTCCAGTACCAAGAACTGTTCCTTTTATTTACGCAAGTTTTTGTATTTTATTTGTTGGTGGGGCGAGGTTGACGGTAAGAGCATTGGTTGGCCAAGTAAATATGCGTCGTAAAGCGGGGGTTATTATCTATGGTGCAGGTTCGGCCGGCCGCCAATTAGCTATCGCGCTTGCAAATGGCCCCGAATACTCCCCTGTGGCATTTATAGACGACGACCCTAAAAAACATTTATCGTTAATACAAGGTATTTGTGTGCATGCACCTTCACAAATTGCTGAAATAGCAAAACAAAAAAGTGCTAGTAAAATTCTTCTTGCGCTCCCTAGTGCATCAAGAAGCCGCAGAAAAGAAGTCCTAAACGCAATAGAGAAATTTAAACTACAAGTTATGACCATACCTGGCATGGCAGATATTGTCTCTGGAATAACTAATCTTGATGAAATTAAAGATGTAGAAATAGACGATTTGCTAGGTCGGGATTCAGTCCAACCACGTGAAGATTTAATGTCGGCAAATATAGCTAATAAAGTAGTTATGGTAACGGGTGCTGGGGGCTCAATAGGTTCAGAGTTGTGTAGGCAAATAGTTAAAAATAACCCAGTTAAATTAGTATTATTTGAGCTGTCTGAATTTGCGTTATATGCAATTGAGAAAGAGTTATCAGAGTACTGTATTACAAATAATTTAAATATTGAAGTGCTGCCAATTTTGGGCTCGGTTCAGAACAAAAAATTAGTTGAATCAACGTTTTCAACGTTTTGTGTTCAAACGGTATACCATGCTGCTGCATATAAGCATGTCCCTCTAGTGGAGCATAATGTTGTTGAAGGTGTGCGTAATAATGTTTATGGTACATATAATGTAGCCACTGCTGCAATTAATACAAAAGTAGAAACTTTTGTATTAATTTCAACAGATAAAGCGGTTCGTCCAACAAATATAATGGGCACTACAAAGCGTATGGCTGAGTTAGTTCTGCAAGGTTTGTCTGAGATTCAAGGTACGACTCGCTTTACCATGGTGCGATTTGGTAATGTTTTAGGGTCGTCAGGTTCTGTTGTGCCATTATTCAGAAAGCAAATTAAAGCAGGTGGCCCTATAACGCTAACTCATCAAGACATCACTCGCTATTTTATGACGATTCCAGAAGCTGCTCAGTTAGTTATTCAAGCAGGCGCAATGGGAGTTGGTAGTGATGTATTTGTTCTGGATATGGGGGAGCCTGTAAAAATAAAAGATTTGGCAACTAAAATGGTGCACTTATCAGGGCTCGAAGTTAAACATAAGAAACGCCCTGATGGTGATATAGAAATAAAATGTACTGGCCTGCGACCTGGTGAAAAACTTTTTGAAGAGCTTTTAATTGGTGATAATGTAATTGGCACAGATCATCCAAGGATATTGAGTGCGCAAGAAGTGAAAATGCCATGGGCAGATCTTGATAAACTTTTAAATAAATTAAAGATAGCGTGTGACGAATCTAATCATACAGAAATAAGGCTGCTATTATTATCAGCCCCTACAGCATTTTCTCCAACTGATGGTATTTGCGATCTAAACTGGAAAGAAGCTTCCAGTAAACGATCAAATATCGTTGTATTATCGAATTTAAATGAGAACTAATTATTAAAATTTATAATGCCTTAATATAATTAAAGGCATTGTATAGAGTTTTTAAAGGCCCTTATGAAAATATTAGTAACAGGTGGTGCGGGTTTTATTGGCTCTGCGGTAATTCGCCATATTATGAATAACACTCAAGACGAAGTTATTAATCTAGATAAATTAACCTATGCAGGTAATTTAGAGTCGCTTAAATCGGTAAGTAATAACAAGCGTTATACTTTTGAGCAGGTTGATATATGTAACCGTGTTGAGCTTGATCGTGTTTTTAATACGCACAAACCAGATGCAGTAATGCATTTAGCGGCAGAAAGCCATGTTGACAGATCAATAACAGGGCCAAGCGATTTCATTCAAACAAATATAGTGGGTACTTATAATTTATTAGAAGCTGCTCGCCAATACTGGAACACCTTAACAGATACAGCTAAAGCCGCATTTAGATTTCATCATATATCTACCGATGAAGTATATGGTGATTTACTGCATCCAGATGAGCAAAAAAATAATGCGCAGGATAAATTGCCTTTATTTACAGAGCAAACTGCGTATGCACCCAGTAGCCCATATTCTGCCAGTAAAGCATCGAGTGACCATTTAGTACGTGCTTGGTTACGAACTTATGGCTTTCCGACTATTATTACCAATTGCTCTAATAATTATGGTCCGTATCATTTTCCTGAAAAACTAATACCATTAGTAATACTAAATGCCCTTGAAGGTAAAGACCTACCAATTTACGGTAAAGGTGATCAAATTCGTGACTGGCTTTATGTAGAAGATCATGCTCGTGCGTTATACAAAGTAGTTAGTGAAGGTGTTGTAGGCGAAACGTATAATATTGGCGGCCATAATGAAAAGCAAAATATTGAGGTAGTACAAACTATTTGCAGTATTTTAGATACATTAGTCCCTAAAAAAGTTAAATATGCTGAGCAAATTACCTATGTTACAGATCGCCCCGGGCACGATCGCCGATATGCAATTGATGCATCAAAAATGAGTGACGAACTTAACTGGACACCACTTGAGACCTTTGAAACAGGGCTTACAAAAACAATTCAATGGTATTTAGATAACCAAATGTGGTGTAAAAATGTGCAAGATGGTTCATACCAACGCGAACGCCTTGGTGAAATAAATACGCAAACTCAAGGAGAGTAGCATGAAAGGAATTATCCTTGCGGGCGGCTCCGGCACTCGCCTTTATCCATTAACTCGTGGTGTATCAAAGCAACTGCTTCCAGTATACGATAAGCCAATGGTGTATTATCCAATCTCGACATTAATGCTAGCTGGTATACGCGACATATTAATAATCACCACACCAGAAGATAGCGATAGCTTTAAGCGACTATTGGGAGATGGAAGTGATTACGGCATTAATTTAACTTATGCTGTACAACCGTCGCCAGATGGACTTGCACAAGCATTTATTATTGGCGAAGACTTTATTGGTGATGACAATGTGTGCTTGGTGCTTGGTGATAATATTTATTATGGGCAATCATTTAGCAAAATGCTAAAAAGTGCTGCAAGCAGAAAGATGGGCGCGACGATATTTGGTTATCAAGTAAAAGACCCTGAGCGCTTCGGTGTTGTAGAGTTTGACGAAAAAATGAAGGCTATTTCTATAGAAGAAAAACCAGAAAAGCCAAAGTCTAATTATGCAGTAACAGGGTTATATTTTTACGATAATCGAGTGGTTGAGTTAGCTAAACAAGTAAAACCATCACATCGTGGAGAGCTTGAAATAACAACATTAAATGAGATGTACCTAAATAATGGTACGCTTAATGTTGAATTACTGGGACGAGGCTTTGCTTGGCTCGATACTGGTACCCATGAAAGTCTCCATGAGGCTTCATCATTTGTTCAGACTATCGAAAACGTTCAAGGTTTAAAGGTAGCATGTTTAGAAGAGATAGCATGGCGCAACGGGTGGTTAAGTAAGAATGAGTTGCTTGCAATAGCTAAGCCAATGATGAAAAATGAATACGGCCAATACTTAACTCGTTTAGCGTCAGAGGCAAAGTAATGAAGGTTCTTATTACTGGTAAAAATGGTCAAGTCGGAAGCTCCTTGGTATCACAACTGAGTGATATACCTTCTATTGAATTTTTAGCATTAGGCCGCGATGAGCTTGATATAACTAACGCTGAACAAGTTAATGAAGTCGTAAATGAGCATAAGCCGAACATTATTATTAATGCAGCGGCATATACGGCGGTTGATAAAGCAGAATCTGAGATTGAGTTAGCAAATGCTATTAACAACGTTGGACCTAAAAATTTAGCAAAAGCAGCGGCGCAAGTAAATGCTGTAATTATTCATATATCAACTGACTATGTTTTTGCTGGCAATAAAGATGGTCTGTACACAGAGACTGATGAAGTAAATCCACAAAGCGTTTATGGCCAAACAAAGTTAGCAGGTGAGAAAAGCGTTGCACAAGAGTGTGATGCCCATATTATTTTGCGGACAGCATGGGTTTTTAGTGAGTATGGAAATAATTTTGTAAAAACGATGCTTCGTTTAGCGCAAACACGCGACACTCTCGGTGTTGTAGGGGACCAATTTGGCGGCCCTACATACGCAGGTGATATAGCCAAAGCCATAATTAGCATAATACAACAACTTCACCAGGGTAGTACTAAGTTCGGTGTTTATAACTATTCCGGTTATCCACATGTTAGTTGGCAACAATTTGCATCAGAAATTTTCGCCAAAGGATTGTCACAGCAAGTGATTGAAAGACCGATTACAGTTAATGCAATCTCAACCTCCGAATACCCAACTCCCGCTAAACGCCCAGCTAATTCAAAATTAGACTGTAGTAAAATCATAATAGATTTCACTATACAACCTAGTGACTGGAACGCCGCATTAAACACTATTCAACAATATAAATAAGCAGGCTGAAAGTATGAAAGTAATAGATACCACTATTCCAGATGTTAAAATTATAGAGCCTGCTGTATTCGGGGATGAGCGTGGTTTTTTTATGGAAACGTGGAGCCAAAAAAAGTTTGAAGAGCTAGTTACAGGTAAGCCGACCTTTTTTGTACAAGATAATCACTCTAAATCTAAGAAAGGTATTTTACGTGGCTTACATTACCAAACTGAAAACACTCAAGGCAAATTAGTGCGAGTAACATCTGGTGAAGTATTTGATGTGGCAGTGGATATTCGTGAAGGTTCTCCAACATACGGGCAGTGGGTCGGTGTGTATTTATCGGCAGAAAATAAACGACAGTTGTGGGTGCCAAAGGGCTTTGCTCATGGATTCTATGTAACAAGTGAAGAAGCTGAGTTTGTATATAAGTGCACCGATTATTACAACCCGGAATTTGAAGTTACGATAGCTTGGGATGATAAGCAAATTGATATTAATTGGCCTATGTTAAGTTCGCCTTTACTATCAGATAAGGATAGTAAGGGCTTAACTTTAGCGTCAATATCCCCTTTGGAAATTTGATTTTAGTATTAAATAAAATGGTATAGAGCATAAGTAAGCCCTATTAAAAGTTTGTTATAGATGAGTTTTATAGATAGTTGTACTTTTTATTAATTGGAAGAAGTTACACTTCTTTTAATTAATTGTTTTTATATGCAACTTAAATTTTATAATGAGCTTTTTAGTGATTGGATTATGTATTTAAAGGTAGGTTATGTTTTTAAAAATTGCTAATGAAGTCATCGAAAATGAAATTCAAGGCATTAGAGAGGTTCAAGCTAATCTTGATGATGAATTTGAGAAGTTAATAACGTTTATAGCCCAATCAAGTGGTCGAGTTGTAATGTGTGGTATGGGAAAGTCTGGACATATTGCAAAAAAGATATTTGCTACTTTAGTTAGTACTGGTACACCTAGTATGTTTATGCATCCAGCCGAAGCATTTCATGGTGATTTAGGAATGATAAAAAGTGAAGATGTTTTCTTTACTATTTCTAATTCAGGGGAGACTCCTGAAGTCACTCAGTTATTGCCGTTTATAAAAGCAAATGGTAACACGTTGGTAGCAATGACTGGTGATAAAAACTCTACTTTAGGGTTGGCGTCTGATTACCACATCAGCATAGGTGTTTCTAAAGAAGCTTGCTTATTAAATTTAGCACCAACAACCTCCACTACAGTATCTTTAGTTATAGGTGATGCAATTGCAATATCACTTATGACAGCAAAAAACTTTAAAGCTGAAAATTTTGCACAGTATCATCCCGGTGGAAGTTTGGGCCGTAAGTTATTATTAACAGTGAAGGATGTTTGTCGTAATCCTATTTTTGCAAATGAATCTATGAACTTGATAGAGGTTTTGCAGCTTATGGCAGAACATTTAGCAGGTCTTGTGGTAGTAGGTAGTGAAAATAATTGCCTGGGTATTATCACTGATGGTGATATACGTAAGTTCCTAATGAATACAGAACATCAAAGCATTCGAGATATTAAAGCTCACGAGTTAATGACAAAAAAACCATATGCAATACCTATTGGTACAAAGTGTGCTTTTGCAGATCTCGAGATGGAGCGTTTAGGAATTAACTCTTTATTAGTTGAAAGTAATAACAATATTGTCGGCGTATACGATAATTTAAACAGGAATAAATAATATGAAGGTAGTGGCATTTTTACCAGCAAAAGGTTCGAGTTCAAGAATCGAAAGCAAAAATATGAGATTAATGGATGGGAAACCTTTATTTTTACATACATTAGAAAAATTAGTCGACTCAAATATTTTTGATGATGTATACCTTGATACAGAGTCAGATGATGTAATTGAAGCTGCCTCAGAAGTTAACTGCAAAATATTAAGAAGAGATCAAGAGCTTGCAACCAATAAAACTGATGGTAATCAGATGTTTATGAATGAGGTGCGTCAAGTCGAGGCTGATATTTATGTACAGGTTTTATGTACAAGCCCTTTTATTTGCATGGATACAATAGCTAAAGGTATAGATGTCTTAAAAAATAATGATGACTATGACTCAGCTGTCCTTGTTAGAAAAGAAAAAATTTATACATGGGATCATAATGGACCCAAATATAATGTTGAAAAAATACCTAATAGTGTGGACTTAGATGATACGGTTATAGAAACAATGGGGCTTTATATCGTCAAAAAAGAAGCTGCACTGAAAACTAAAAGGCGTATAGGTAACACACCACTTCAGCTAGAAGCATCCCCTTTGGAAGCTATTGACGTAAATTGGCCAGATGACTTTTTGTTGGCTGAATTGATTGCTGCAGGTAAAAGAGAGCGTACAAGAAAGCTATTAGGTAATATAAAAAACCATCTAACAAGTTGCATTTTATCTGATTTATTAGATGATCTAGGTTACCCAGACCAAGTTATAAAAGGTTTAACCCCTAATTTCAACGGTACGAAGCTATTGGGGCGAGCAAAAACTCTGAGACTGCGCAAGCTTAAAGATGGAGAGTGTTTTAAAGGTATTTATGATGCGTTATATAGTTACGATACAATCGTACCAGATGATATTATTTTAGTTGAAAACGAAACTGATGAATTCGCATATTTCGGAGAGTTAAATGCTAATCTGGCTATTCGTTCTGGTGCATCGGGTGTAATTGTCAATGGGAAGACAAGAGATGGGATGGAGGTCATGAGTACAGGGCTGCCTGTTTTTTCAAAAGGTTATAGTTGCCAGGATGTACGAAAAAGAGCAACGCTCGATAATTTTAATAAAACAATAAACTTAAATGGTATCGCTGTAGAGCCTGAGTGCTTAGTTTTTGCTGATGATGAAGGTGTAATAATAATCCCTAAGCTAATTGAAAACCAAGTAATAGAAGAGGTTTACAAGCGCACTGCTAATGAAAAGAAAATACTATCTGAAATTGCTAGTGGCGTTGAAATATCAGAGATAACTAAAAAATACGGCTTCTTTTAATATAATAATTAAGGCAAAATATTGCCTTTAGGTTCACGAGTGAAAAAAAATGTCTATAGCAATGTTTTTATAATTATAATCACATTGCTCCCTCCTCTGTTTTCTATTCCAATTTTAACTAATGGTTTAGGACTAAGTGTTTACGGTCAATATATGGCCGATTTGTCATTTATTCTTTTACTTGTAGTATTGAGTGATTTAGGCTTTGGAATGTTTTTACCTAAAATATTGGCACAAAGCGAAAGCTTGTCTGAAAAATCTCAAATTGTAACAAGTTTTTTTGCGGTAAAAATACTTGTTTTGCCACTTATTTTATTTATTGCCTTTTTATATTTTAATAAGACGGAAAGTAATTACTCTATCTTTTTCTTATTTTACTTAGCTATTATAAATTTTAATCTAACACCTATTATGAATGGCTTAGAGCTTTATAGTAAGCTTGTGATTACTACGGTTGTTAGTAAGTTAGTTTTCGTTTTTAGTATTTTTTACTTTAACTTTCAAAGTGATGGGTTATTTAAAATAATAGTTATACAAGTAGTGACACAATTTATTGTTTTTATTATGAACTTTTTTATCGTGAGTAAAATCGTAAGTTTTAACTTAAATATTAAAAAAACAATATTAATCATTAGAGAGGCATTCGGTTATTATATATCTAAGTTATTTGTAAATATATACCAGCAATCAAGTACTTATATCGTGTCTATGTTCTTGTCATTAGAATCTGTAGCATTGTACTCAATTGCGATTCAGTTATATAAGGTAGGTCAGTCATTTATAGGTGCTGTTTCAAGGGTATTACTAACGACTATAGTAAAATCGAAAGATTTTAAGGTTTTATTTACTTACACAAAAATAACGTTGGCTATTTATTCTTTGGGTTTGATAGTTGTCTTATTATTTTCTAATGTGATCTTAGGTTTCTTTCTGACATTAGACACTCAGATCTTAGGAACGTTAGTTGAAATTTTATATATATCGTTAATATTCGTTGTATTTTCTTCTTATTATGGTTATCCAGCACTATCAGCTATTAATAAAGATAACTATGCTCACATAGGTATTTTCTTGTCATCAGTAGGTTACTTTCTTAGTGTGACCTTCTTTTATTTAATGAATCACATGGGCTTAATTCAATTAGTACTTTGTATATTTTTTGCTGATTTGATAGGTATGCTGTCTAGGTTATATTATGCGAAAAAATTTGGGGTGTTCTGTGTCAATAAACTATAAAAACTATAAAAACTATAAAAATAAATTTAAAGGTTTAAGCTATAAAGGGTACCCATTAGATCGTGTTCTTGGTAGCTACCTCATTCATATGGAGTATGAAGGGGGGAGGGAGTTTGCAATGAGGACATTATTTTCAAATGCTGAAGTTAATTTAACTAACGATGACTTATTAATTACTTACACGACGGAACGAATAGATTACCAAATGTTGATGAAGGCGTACTTCCCAGAAGGACGCTTTCAATGTTTATCAAGTTCTACTTCATTAAAGGCTCAACTTAAAAAATACTATATGCCTATCATGATGTCTTTTTTTTCTACTTTTGTTTTTCTTAAAAGAAATAATTGCTTTTTAAAGTTTAATTATAAAGAATTGCTCTTACTTGCTTATAGTATAAGAGTTATTGATAACTTGGAGAAAAAAGAAATAAAATGTAAGCGATATATTGCCTTTAATAGCTCATATAAACTTGAATCATTTCTATCTTTTTATTTCAGGAAAAGACACATCCCTACGTATAGCTTACAACATGGGATGTATTTTAATTACCCCATAGACAATGTACCGAAAGATATAATCAATTATGAGAATATTTGTTCCCAGTATATTTTTTGTTGGGGTGAATATAGCCAAAATGTTATTGATAAATTTAAGTATAGTGATACCAAATCTATTGTTGTAGGTAACCCCTTGGTTTGCCCTCCACTGAAAAGGAATCATGAATCTGAATCGATCTATGTATTATTACCAAGACTTATATATTTAACTGAGTCATTAGAGTTGCTGTCTATGCTGCCTGATAATTTTAAATACTTAATAAGGCCACATCCAAGTATCAAGGAAAATATTGAAGAATGTGTTTTGTCTTCAAAGAACATGACACTTGATACTAGTGAATCTGGTATTGAAATGATGAGTAAATTGACATTTCGAGCCGTGATAGCTTTTAATTCTACAATGGTTTTCCAAGCAGTGCATCAAGAACAGAAGCTATTATGTTTTGAGCGTAATACTGAACTTGATTTAGCGGGTTTTAATTCGTTTAAAAGCGTAGGTGAATTGAATAATTTACTAGGAAAAGAGATTAAAAATAATTCTAGTAAATTAAGTTATTATAAAGAGTTTGAAGGTTTAAATTGGGTATTATAATACTCAACAATGCTTATAATAAGGTGGCAAAATGATTGACTGTGCTTTTTTAGTATTGTTGTATGGGAAAGAGATTAGAGACTCGTCAACTGTTAATTCCTTAAATGATCTGAGTGTTCATTTGTATGATTCGAAAGTGGTAATTTGGAATAATGGACCTAAATCTCTTTATGGTACTGAGCTAATAAACCTAGAGTTTCAATTTGATTTTATAGAAACAATTAATAATAAATCACTCTCTGAAATTTATAATGAGTTTATATCAGGTATTGATGCTAAAAAGTACATAATTCTTGATGATGACTCAGAAATCTCATTAGCTTATATACAAAGGGTACTTGCTTTACGTGACAATGAAGTTGGTATGCCTATTATTACATGTAATTCAGATGTTATTTACCCCATCATTAATGGTGTTCCTGTAGATAAGAAAACATCTAAACTTGTACTAAGTGATGAATATATATTAACTATAGGGAGTGGTTTGGTTGTTGGCTCTAAAGTTGGGGAAAAAATAAAAAATAAATTCGATAATATTTTTGATGAAAATTTTTATTTCTACGGCGTTGATTTTACTTTTTGCTATAGATTAAATTTATTAAAATTAAATTCAAAAGTTAAAGTTATTGCGGGTTTTAACCATAAATTATCTAAACTAGAGAAAGAAAGCGATGTAAAAAAGCATTTTCGTAAACTTGAAAGATCTTATGATTTTGGCTTGCAATTGAGGTATTACAATACGAAAAGTATAGCTTTATTGAAATTAACTAAATTCACTATAAGACATATGTCTAATTACTTAATAAATAAAAAAAATGGTCTTTATTTATCAATTATATTTAAAGCTTTCCTTACAGGTCGCCACTATAAAAATAAAATATAGAGAGCTGTAGAGCTCCATATATAGGGGGAACCTTGAAAATGCTATGTTATCACAATGCAATAAGGTTAAACTTTCAATATAAATGTTAAATTTTATTTTTTAATACGTACAGGTTTATTTTTTTATCATATGTTTATTACACCAATTATATTAAATTAGTGAGCTATCATAGCGCTAAGAAATTAGCGTAATAACAAGGTGAAATTATGACATTTAATTGTTTTATAAGAATAGTTTTTAACGCAGTGAGTAAGCTATTTAATGCGATAGAATGAGCATGTTTTCTAATGATATTAGTATGCTCTTAATGCTTAAAGATTATCATGTTAAAAGGTATTACATTAGTACAATCTAAGCTTAAGCGCTAATTAATGCCGGGAAGTTTATTTTTCTAGTTGCGTGATTATCAAGTCAATGGTTTTCATTGAGTTAATGTGGTCACTTAAAAACCTTAATAGAAAGAATATTATATTCTCGCTTGAATTTTATGTGGGGGTAAGTCGCTGTATAATATTTGCATCCACCGCTTATTGTTTTAGAACTGAAAAACGGACGCGCCAGCGTGTTTCTGAGTTGCTTTTGTATTATGCTTTAAAAATTTGATGCGTCATTTAATGACTAGACATAAACAGAGGCTATTAAGTTTATGTGCATTGCTTTTTTTATGAGCTATATAGCCACGGTAAAGCATCCAACGTTAAGCAAGGTATCCAAGGTATGGGATTTAGATCTATACACTGGGACAGTTCATGGTTATTTGTCGTTCGTCTATGATTGATATTGCCCTGATATTTATCAATGGTTGAAAATATGTGTAATCATTTAACAAAATTTAGAAAAGGAAATTAAGTGAGATTTAGATTAGATATCAATGGATTAAGGGCTTTTGCAGTGATTGCAGTCGTATTATTTCACTTTAATTCATCGTGGATGCCTGGTGGTTTTGCGGGGGTAGATGTTTTTTTTGTTATTTCCGGCTTTTTAATGACGGGGATAATTTTTAGAGGACTTGAAAGTTCCGATTTTTCTATTCTTAAATTTTATATAGCTAGGGCTAATAGGATAATTCCAGCATTAGCAATATTGTGTTTTGTGTTACTTCTTTTTGGATGGTTTTACTTTACACCATCGGATTATATGCAGTTAGGTAAACATGTTTTAAGTAGCCTAGCTTTTTTATCTAATGTGACTTACTGGAGAGAGGCAGGTTATTTTGATAGTTCATCACATAGTAAATGGTTGCTTCATACTTGGTCTTTATCTGTCGAGTGGCAATTTTATATTATTTATCCATTATTATTAACTTTTACATATAGATTTGTTTCTATAAAAAAAATGAAATTATTGGTTTTGCTAAGCACTGTTTTTTTCTTTCTTCTGTGTGTTTTTACTACTTACAATTGGCCTACGTCTTCATATTACCTTTTACCTTCAAGGGCCTGGGAGATGTTGTTAGGTGGGGTCGCTTACCTTTACCCTTTTCGATTGAAGCAAAAATATAAAAAAGCATTAGAAATTTCGGGTTTGATATTAATGATTTATTCATATTTATTTATATCAAAAGAGGCCCCTTGGCCTGGGTATTTAGCTTTAATCCCTAGCTTGGGTGCTTTTTTCATTATTCAAGCCCAACAAGAAAATAGCTTTATAACCGCAAATATGGTTTTTCAAAAAATTGGAACTTGGTCATATTCTATTTATCTATGGCATTGGCCTATTGTTGTTGCCATTTATTACTTATCACTTGATTATGTATATACTTATTTAGGTTTGGCTCTCTCTCTTATTTTAGGGTTTATTAGCTATAATTTTATTGAATTAATTCGATTTAAGAATGATTTTACTAATCTAATAGGTTACCTAAAGTGTAAACCGCTATATATATCTATTAGTATTTTTTGTATAGGAAGTTTTGTTTTTTTTAACAATGGTTTTCCGCAGAGATTGACGAAGGAACAATTAAGAATAATAAATTATGATAAGATTCTTGTTAATGGATTGAGTGATAAAGAAAAAGCATTGAAAAATGGATGTGACTTAAGAGCTATGGATTCGAGTCCTGCTTGTACCCAGTTAGATAGTATTAACTATAAGCCATCTGCCATAATACTTGGAGATAGCCATGCAGGAGCAATCGCAACAGGGGTCTATGAATCATTGATACGAATAAAAGGTAATGGGGAAATCCTAAATGCTGGAGCTTATGGCTGTGTACCTTTATTGAATATGAATCATAGCGATCAGAGCCGGGATCGCTGTAAAACATATAATAAATATATATATAAAGAGATAAAAAAGCATTATCAAAAGGTGCCAATAATAATACTATCGCGCTTTAATTTATATACATTAGGGTTTAATGAAAAAGGAGATGTTAATAAACCATACATGTTTTTAAATGAAATCGAGTTTAATGAAGCTTATAAAGCAGAGTATGAAAAAAACTTCATAAAAAGCATATGCTCTTTATCCAAAAATAACCCCGTATTCATATTAAAGCCGCTACCTGAATTTGGTTTCTCAATACCTAAAAGAATGGCGGAAAATTCTTTACTGTCCATTTCTAGTAATAATTATATCACCGAACCAGAGTACCTAAATCGTAATTTATTTTCTGAACACTTGCTTAACGAGGTTAGAAATCAATGTAGTGTAGTCATCATAAATGCTAATAATGAGTTTTTACAAAATGAGAAGTACTACGGCGAAAGGGATGGCTTGCCTTTGTATGTCGACGATAACCACTTGAATGCATTAGGTGCTAATGTTATTTCACACTATTTTGATAGTGTGTGGTAGGTGGTAGGTGAGAGTTTTTTATGGACGCTGGCTTACTTATTACTTTCGAAACAATATTGCTAAGTGTAAGGATAGTTGTAGTCTTTAACTTTAAACTGCGTAGTATTAATTTAATATCGGATTACTAAGCAATTTAATTACCGCGGTGGGTAAACTACTCTCGAAGAAAGAGACCAAAAGCAAAGATTTTATACCAACCTGCTCAATTAAGCAGTCTATTTAGGGGTAAGGAAATCGTGTTGATAACAAAGTGAAATTCCGTTATTTACTTGTTTTAGATAAGAGACTTTTAACGCAGTTAGCGTTATCTTCAATCCCTAAAATTGATTAGGTACTATTGCAGAACGGTACTAGATATTAATTTAACCTAAATATTTCTAAGTAGCGCGCCTATGTATTCTGTGATTGGAAAAACTATGTAGGCGTTTCTTACCTTTTAGAGTATGAGGTTCAACACGTGATTGACGGTTCAAGCCCAAAACGGCGTGTGGCGAAGCCCGAACTTATTCTTTAGCAACTTCAACTTTTACTTCATTTCCCAATATTTCTTTATACTTGGTAGCCAATACATTTTTTGCTTCATTGTCGCCGTGCACTATTTTTATGTGACTTGGTTTTTTATGCATACCTGTTACAAATTTAATTAATCCATTTTGATCTGCATGTGCGCTGTAACCGCTTATAGTGTGTATTTTTGCGTTTATGGTAATACGTGTATTGTTAATAATCACATAGCCACCACTTGGGCCGTATTTTTGTATATTGCGCCCTAATGTACCTCTGCCTTGGTAACCTACAAATACTACATCTGTTGTTTTATCTCCCAAAAACTGCTCAAGATAATTAACTATTCGGCCGCCGCTACACATGCCGCTAGCGGCTAAAATAATGGCGGGGGTTTGGTGCGTGGCTAAGTAATTAATAATAGCTTTGTGCTCGTGATGCGTATCAATTGTTGTTAGGTTTTTAAAATCGAGTGGGTGGCGCCCTTTAGCAACCTTGCGCTTTGCCTCACTATCCCATAGGTGTTTAAATTTTTTGTACTGCTCGGTAAAATTTGCCGCCATGGGGGAATCGAGTATTACGTGAATGTCTCGCCACTTAGAATTTTTAGGCGCCTTATGAATTAGTTGCTCAAGTTCGTAAAGTAATTCTTGTGTGCGGCCAATACTAAAAGCAGGAACCACACAACCCCATTGTCGGCAACTGCATGCTCTATGACTGATTTTAAAGTTTGTGTGCGTTCTTTGCGGCCTTGATGGTTTTTGTCGCCATAGGTCGATTCTATAACTAGAGTGTCGGCTTTGTAAGGTGGCTTTGGTGCAGGTAAAAGGGGAGTGTAAGGTGCGCCTAAATCGCCTGAAAAAACGACTCGATGTGTGTTTTTGCTCGAGCTTGTTTTATTTATAATATCAATTTCGACATAGGCTGAGCCTAATATATGCCCCGCACGTTGAAACCTCGCTTTAGCCGTTTGTTCACCTTTACATGGTAATTCAAACCAGCTTTTATAATCTACAGCAATAATACGTTTTTTTAATAAGCTTAAACACGCTTTTATAATTTTAGGATCGCGAGTAACGCCTACTTTTAATGCGTCTTCAATCACCAGTGGTAATAAACTAGCTGACGCTAGAGTGGTAAAAATTGGCCCTTTAAAGCCAGCGGCTAATAAGTAAGGAATTCGCCCAACGTGATCAATATGGCAATGAGTAACAATAAGCGCTGTGATGTTAGTAATATTAAACTCGATTGATAAATCAGCTTTAGAGTTTTCACCTTGAAATAATCCGCAATCAATTAGTATGCTTGTGTGCTTATTAATTGCCAGCTCGTGGCAGGAGCCAGTTACACCATTAACAGCTCCGTGATGAAGTATTTGCATTTTCATTGCCTTATATTATTAATTTACCTTGTAAGTTTAAGGTAGAAGCAAACCGTTCAAGATTCAAGAACGGGTGGGGGGGGGTTATATTTGTAGGCGGGGTTTACGCCGCGCTTGTTGAGTTGCTTTATTGGTGCGGCATAATGATAAGAGCTGCGCGAGGTAAACTCCCGCCTACGGGGGTAACACCGATCAGTTAAGGTATTTTTGATCGGTTGACCGATCTTTTGGTTGCTTCACAATACCCTTATCATCTTTTGATTATGAGGGT